>JAGLOJ010000061.1 GCA_023139045.1 Candidatus Sabulitectum sp. | reverse complement strand
ATGTATGCAAATTTCGGAAGAGCCAGAAAAAGTAACCAGATGCATTCTTCCTTCGAGCTACCCGAACATTGATTTTGATGAAAAAGGAGAATACAGGGTTTGTCGCGAAATTGACGCGAAAATTCATCTGGCTCTGAACTGAGCCACCGTCTGCCCTGTATGCTTGGAGAAAAGCAGACGCAAAGTTGCATCCTGAAATAGTTTATATGCCAGTGCCGGAACAATATGTGTGTGATTTGCTCTTCTTTTTGCTGGAATTGTTCGTGCAGGCGCATGAGAATAAAATCTTGACGGTAAATCCTCTGGAAGTTATGCTTTCAAGAGTGGGAATGACTGGAATCGCTCAGTTTGGGGATATCTCTTATTTCAAGATCGGAAGGGGCTCTTGAGGCTGAAAGCTGGGCGGCGCTGGGGTACAGGGATTTCCTCGGAGTTCTTAAGGAAATTGAAAACTGATATAATAGCGGCTCTGTCGGAACCGGGAACTGATGAGTGCTGTAAGAAGAATAGCTCGGAATTGCTGGAGATCCGGTTTACTGCCGCGAATTGCTTGTTGTCGCAAAGAACTATTTGTATAGTGTAGGTTCAGATAACCATGTTTTACATTTCTGGAGGATTAATATGAGCAGGTATTTTGGAGCGCTGATCTGTCTGGCTGTTTTTGCGGTGCCGCTGAGCGCCCAAACCGGTGGTGCTATTTTTACACAGACTTATTCTTTTTCAGATGTAGACGATCAATGGTGGGCAAGCAAGCTGGCTGATGATTTCAGCCCGGACCTTTCGGGAGATGTCCAGTGTGTTGTATTGTGGGTGGTGTATCAAGTCCCACAACCCGCAAGTATCTTTCTAAGCATCACTGAAGACAACGGAGATCTTGACCCGAATACGGCAACTCTGGTAACTTCCGGGATTTCACCTGCTACTCATGTTAATACCGGAGACTGGTATGGTGGGGATGTCATTCAGACCACATGTATTCTTCCAGGCGCTGCTGCCATCTCCAGCGGTAAAACTTACTGGCTGGAGGTAACGCTGCCGTATCCCTCGTTTTGGCTGGCTCAGCAGCCCCTTGTTTTCGGTTCAACACTGTGGGGTTACGCTAATGGTCAGTTCTGGAGTACACAAGAGTTGATCGAGAAAGATTATGATACTTTCTTTGAGCTGTATATGCCGCTTGCTCTTGAGAATAATAGCTGGGGCTCTATAAAAGCATCATTCTAACATTATCTGTCGTATCCTGCTTTCATTCGCGGGTGTATTCCCCCATGAATTCAGCCTTCACTATTATCTACCTTCAATAGTAATAGGACAATTGATTTTCCGCAATCCTTTGACCTACTCACATAGCAGCCCATAGAAACGGTTTTTTCTGGATGCCGGGGCTTTCTCTTCGGCTGGTACTGTCGGTAAAATCCCCTGGCGTGGCGGCGGATATTGCGACTGCCACGATCCCGGCACCTTCAGCGAGGTGATCCAGTTCTGTAATTTCTGAACAGAACGAATAGTCCAGATAAACAGGCTCATGCCCTGCTTCCCTGAGAGCACTGACAAGATGCAAAACTCCCAGTGGTTCAGAAAGACCGTTGTACTCGAACCATTTGAATCTTGGATAAACCAGGGCAACTTTCAAATTGATTCCTCCTTCACTCATTGCCGAAGATAGCTGATTTTCCGGTTTGTCACAAGAAAACAGGGAGTCATTGCTCACTTTTCCCTGGACGACTCAAGTCGGGAATTATTTCTCTGCCCCCAATTGCAAGCCAGAGAACAACAAATACAGCTAAAGAAAAAACACCGTTAAGTACTGGAGTGAAGGGGTGCAGAAAAACAATTGCAAAGGCCGGAAGAAATGCTGCCAATGGTCTTCTTATACCTCGGAAGAAACCGGTTGGTCCATGAATCCTGTGCAGTTTCCAGGCAAACAACAGAGGCACGAGGGAAAACAGTGAGAAATATGCTGTTGCAGCACCGGAAATACCTGCAACAGGTACAAGGAAGAACAGCAACACAATCTGTACAAGCAGGGAGATTGCAACCAGAGGAAGTGCTGACTTCTGCCTTTCCTCGGCGATGATCACTGACAGATAGATATGAAAGAAGTATGCCACAGGAAGAGTAAAGAGAATAATACGGAATGTGAGCAGAACAGAATCCGACTGAACTCCCCTAAGAAATTCATTACCCCAGATAAGTTTCAGCGGAGAAAGTCCGCTGGCCCAGATGGGCAGAAGCAGAACAGCTGCAATCACCGAGAAAAGTTCGGTCATCCAGGCTATCCTTTCCCTTACCTGTCCCCAGCCCGTGTGGGCAGCTTCGCACAAAGCAGCAAACAGTGCCCCGGGAAGCAGTGTGGGAGTCACTATAAGAACCATTGTTTCAAAAATTTTAATAGACTGTTGATACGAAGCTACAGCCGCATCTCCCAGATTGGCTTTCACAAAAATTGAATCAATCCTGAAACCTGCCGCCATAAGAATGCCCACAATTCCAAGAGGTACCGCTGCTTTGTAAAGCGGAATTGCTGATTTCATTGCCGGTATGGACAGATCAATTCTGAAGCCCATTCTGCGAAGTGCATAGTAGACAAAGATCAACGCCGGCAGCTGCCTTACTATGTAGGTGCTGCCTGCAAAATAAACACCCTTGTTTGCGTACCATGCAAACAGAGCCAGCAGAATGCCCAGTACACCAAGAAGTACTCTTGCGACACCCTCGTTTATCATTACCTCCCTGGCACGGAACACAGCGAAGGCAGTTTCGCAGAAACCGTCAAGAATGAAACCGGTTGAAACAAGCAGCATCAGTATGAGTTGACTGCCGGAATAACCGACCGCCCATCCTGCAGTTATTACTGTGGAAACGGTGATGATTGAAAGACCTGATCGAAGAAAAATAGCGGAGGAAAGAGTGCTGTTTACCGGACTGCCTGCGGCAATCCTTCTGGTGACAAGCATCGTAGCACCCATATCACTCAGGAAGATGATGATCAAACCAATTGAAACGGCAAAGAGCAATTTCCCGAAAGAGCTATCATCCAGCAATCTGGAATAGATCATCAGTGAAACGAAAAGTCCGGCTTTGCTGAATACCTGACCCATCAGCATGTAAACACTGTTTGCCTTGCGACCAGCCATTACGGTTTGAAAACCTCACTGGGAGACATTCCGGCTTCCTTCAGAGCAACATTCCGCTTGATTTTTTTCGTGGTGGTCTTTGGAAGTTCGTTCTGATAAATTATAAAACTGGCAATCCTCTTGAAGCTCTCTGCTGACGAATTATAGGATTTTACTGCCTTTTTCATGGCATTGATCTCGTCATCCTGAGTAATTTTCCTGTTCTGGTTGTCGGCTTCCTCAATAAGCAACTCACGATCGGGAACAAGAAGTACCCAGGTTTCTTCACCCTTCGTTTCAGAAACTCTACCGAAAACCATGCATTCCTTTATGTGATCGAACCGGTTCAATTTTGTTTCCAGCTCTTCAGGATAGACATTCTCGCCGTTCTTGGCGATAATCACATTCTTTTTCCGCCCGGTTATAAAAAGGTAACCTTCGCTGTCAAAGTAACCGAAATCACCCGTGTGAAACCATCCATCTTCTGAAAGCACCTTGGCAGTTGCCTCGTGATTCCCGTGATACCCCAGCATGATATTGGGACCCCTGACCACGATCTCGCCTACACCAGACTCGTCAGGTTCGTCTATTCGTCCCTCAACTTCTGAAAGCAGGAACCCCACACTTCCGTATTTGTTGGCTCCGAGTCTGTTTGCAGAAACAAGAGGGGCAGTTTCTGTAAGCCCGTATCCTTCCAGCATCTTAAAGCCAAGTTTTTCCAGCCCTTTGAGAGCGTGCGGATCAATCCCCGCTCCTCCGGAGATAAGAAGACGCAGTTTTCCACCGAACTTCTCGTGAACCGGGTCGAAAACCTTTCTCCTGAATCCCTTTATGCCCAGTTTTTCTGTAACTTTCGATACTGCAAGCCCAATGCCGAATTTTACCTTACCCGTCAAAGATGATTTGATATTGACCATGATTCGACGGTACAAAGTTTCCCACAAAAGAGGAACTGCCAGCAGAACTGTTGCATGTGTGGAAACAAGATCGGAAGCGACATAACGAAGACCATGTGCAATGGCTATTTCTGCACCAACGGCCAGGGGCAGTAGAAAGCCGCATGTTCCCTCAAACAAATGATGGACTGGAAGTACGCTGAGGAAAATATCATTCTCGTTAATTTCGGTAAACTGCAGGATCTGCCTGACATTCGCAAGAATAGAACTCTGAGAGTGAACAACCCCCTTTGCCAGCCCGGTGGTTCCTGATGTATAACTGATAATGGCCGGCATATCAGCATCGTACCCGGCAGGAAGATCCATTTTGCTGGTTCTGCCTTTTCGAAGAATGCTGCTGAACAGTATTGGAGCATCCCTGAAACCTGCATTCATAGCCACCGGAACAATGTCCCTGGAGTCATCAAACCAGTCTGCAAAGTCGGCATCATGAAAGATCATGTTAGCCCCGGAATAATGAAGAATGTTGTGTATATCAGATTGAGGAAGACCGGGGTCTATTGGAACCACAACTCCGCCTGCACGGTGAACTGCCAGATATGCAGTGTACCAGGATATGCTGTTTTTACCAACAACAGCCACCACAGGCTGCTTTATGGTCTCAAGAATTCCCCGGGCAACCCAGTCAATGTTGCTGGCAAACTGCCTGTAGTTGATTGATTTGAATTTCCCCAGCTCTGCAGGTTCTCGAACAGCTATTCTGTCCGGGAACCTTCTGGCCGCATTCATAACAAGGTCTGGTATGCTTGGCAGCTCAGGAACCTGATAAAGCGGCCCTCCAGGTATAACTCTATTCATAATCAGTCTCCCATTCCTGAAATTAACGACTCTGAATAATATCCTCAGGAAAACCTGTAGCCACAACCCTGAAGCCAACAAAGGGATAACCCAGGTTATCATTCAGCTCTATCACTGATTCTGCTCTGCAATCTTCAACGGAAGACAACCAGCTTCCACCAATGGCAATCCCTTCTGAAAACGTCCATTCCCACACATTACCCTGCATCTCGCAAAGCCCCCATCTGCTCCGTCCCATGGCACCGGAAGGTGCAGTTTCCCGCCAGCCGTCATCCAACTCGGAATGCCTTGTAAGAATAGTTTCATTGATATCCGAGAGATTCACAGTAATCTCTGATCCGGAAGCAGCCAGAGTTTCCCACTCGTCACAATTGGGCAGTCTGAACTCCAGCCCGGTACTGTTTACGGTAGAAAACCATTCGCAATACCATTCAGCACCATTCCAGGTCATTCCAACCATGGGATGATTACTCATGCCTTCAAGAGGGACATAAGCGGTAGTGTCTGCATTGAAACCAACAGGACCTCTCCAGTTGCATTTGAGAATACTGTCCATGAGACAGGTTCTGCCCCGAAGAGAGGTGGAATCGGTAAATAGCCATGGATCAACAGCATTCATAAAATCTGCGAATTGTGATGCGGTTACCTCATACCGTCCAACGGTCAGAGGACCCATTGCAAAGGGCAGCAGATCGCGGGAAATAACAGAGAAGTCGAATCTGGTGGATTGATCGGTGAACTCGAAAGGCACTGCAATTTCCACAACTCTTACTCCGGGAGTAAGCACATTCACAACACGCGTTACCGAGATTCCCATCTCTCCCAGGGCGGTTATCTCCACTGAGTTACCTGACTCAACAACAAGTGAACATGGTGAAATACCTGCATAACCACTGGAAATAATCTGACACCCCGGAGGATTTGTATTCACTACAAGAAGGCATCCTTCCCTGAGTTGAAGGAAAAGAGTATCAAGTGGAGCCTTCACCAGAGAGTCGGATGGGAAGAACCCGTCCTTCTCAGCGACTACAAAGACTCCCCCGCATGGTACAAATCGCCTGAGGGGGGATAGACCGGCTGGCACTCCATTAAGTGAGACAATGGCTCCACCGGGAATTGTAACAACTGTAAGCTGCTCCATGCGTATCTGGGGAAAGAATTTTTGCGCAATAAATACCGATAAAACTACAAGCAGAAGGCCAGGCAGTACTTTCTTCAAAGATCAGTCACCCCAGTTATTGGAGAGAACAGCTTTGATATCATCCCAGAGATATCCCATGCGAATGTCACGCCAGAACCTGTTCCAGATGTATGACGGTCTGAAATAAAACTTTCTGTGAAACAGGCCGTAGTATTTCCGAATAACATCCCAGGAAAGGTTCTCATGCTCCCAGACATCGGTTGTACTGTGAAAGTTATAGGAGTCCCAGTTCCTGGATTTAATTCTTCCTTCACTGTCAATCTGTCTGAACAGGGCACTGGACGGAAAAGGAAGGGTCATTGATGCTTTGGCATAGGTAAGCGGAAGGCTGCAGGCGAACCTCATTGTTTCCCGGATAGTCTCTTCTGTGTCTCCGGGGAGACCAATCATAAAGAAACCCACTGTTTCAAGACCGGCCTCATGAGCCATATTTACTGCCTGTCTGATCTTTTCAGGAGACTGCATCTTGTTAACATTCCTGAGAACCTTTGGAGAAGCACTTTCAATACCGAATGAAACCATGTAGCAACCTGCTGCTTTTGCCAGATGAAAAAACTCACTGTCAACATCATGAATGTTTACGCCGGTGGGGAGTGCCCAGGGTGCGGAGAATTTTCTCTCGACAAGAAGCCTGCAGATAACCTTGGCCCTCTCAATATCCGCTGTAAAATTGTCATCTTTGATATGGATATCATTGAAACCAAGATCGAGCATTCTGAACATTTCGTCAACCACCCGCCCGGGACTTTTTCCCCTGACATTGTGTCCGAATATGGTCTGACTGCAGTAGGTACAGAAGTGATTGCATCCACGGTTTGTCTCCATATAACCAACCGGGTTCTTTCTTGATGCAATATGCGGTGATCTGTAGTACTCCAGATTGTACAGCTGCCAGGCAGGCATGGGCAAATCATCAAGATCCATAATCCGGGCTCTTGGTTTTGTAATAATGTATTCATCATGGTCAAAAAATGCGATACCTGTAATTCCATGAAGGTCATTACCCATACAAAGCTCTCTGAGGGTGTTTTCTCCCTCCCCGATTACAACCACATCGAATTCGCTTGTTCCCAGAACCTCTCCAGGCAGAGTAGATGCATGAATGCCACCTGCAATGATCATGGTCTCAGGGCATTCGTCCCTGGCTGTTGCGGCAAGAGTTATGGCTTCTGAAACAAGAGGAGTGGTGAATGTGATTCCCACAAAATCCGGTTTCCAGTTCCGGAGTACATCTCTATAGGCGTCCAGGGGTCTTGCTTCTATCATCAGATCAGCTACCCTGACATCATGGTTGTCTTCAAGAACGGCACCTGCGAGAGCCCCCAGGGTTACGAAGGGAGCGGATGTAATCGCAACTCTGATCTTGCTGTCACTGTAGACATCTATAGAAGAGGGTGGATTCACTAGAAGCACTCTGGCCAAAACATTCTCCTTATTCAAATGCCCCGGCATCAGAGGGATACCGGGGCAGATATTGGTCAGTGATCAATAACAACCAGTCTGGAAACTGCAGTCTGGCCGTTACAGGTAGCCATAACGGGATAAATACCAGCAGGCAATCTGCGCCCGGCTGTATCAGTCAGACTGAAAGGAACAGTTACATCTCCGCCAGGCACCGAGCCACTGAAAACAGTATTTACTACTCTTCCTGAAAGATCATGAACCTGGAGGGTCAGGAGACCACTGGATGGAATTCTGCATGTAAATGCAGTTGTGGAAACAGCAGGGTTAACACCTGTCAGCTGCACTGAAAGTGCCTGCACTGCCTCCCCTGTTTCCACAGAGAGAGCTCCTGTGGCCCATATTTCCACATCATCAAGGTTCCAACCGCAGTACTCCCATCCCGGATCGGTGGTTCCCATGACCCAGCGTATCCAGACGTTGGGCTGTGTATCAGCGAACGCGGAAATATCAATGATTCTGGTACTCCAGTCACCGTCAGTTATATTTTCTTCACCGTTCTCCCACACGGAGAACCACGTATCACCGTCACTGGAAACCTGAACAGCTGCATGGTCAAATTCATTCTTCTCTACACCCAACCACCTCTGGAAACGCAGTTGTGTGCCGTAAAGGTTTGAGCAGTCGATGGCAGTTGTTGTCAGGTACATCTCTGCCAGATTGGGCTCGTAGTCACCACTAAGATTGTAACCATATACGTTTTCTCCGGTGAATCCCGAGGAGGGATCCGGGTTACCGTGAGAACCACCCGTTCCCTGGGGAACACCCCACTCCCACAGTCCGTCCGTAATCCATCCCGGATTGGTATTCATATTCCAGCCATAAATTATACCGGCATCACCAACTACAAGAACAACTGTACTGGTGGTGCTGCCCATACCGCTTGTAACATTTGAGAATTCAACATCTGCAGTATACACCCCGAGAGGCAGAGCATCAGCTTCAATGTTAATGGAAGCTGTAATCTCAATAATCTCACCCGGGGAAATATTGCCGGAGAGTACTCCTGTGAGATCAAGCCAGTTCACAGATTCCGGCGTAACCTCATACTGAACCGAGCCGCTGCCCATGTACTCCAGCTCCCATACTGCTGAGCCGGGGTTGAACGGACCTCCTGTATCTCCCTGGAAGATCAAGTCCTGATCCGGTGTTATACCGATTCCAGCATTGTATCCAAGAAGCTTTAAGCAGAAGTTGCCAGTTCCCGGATACGGATTATCGGGCCAGTCATACAGATCGTGCCAGGAGCCATCATTGTACCAGCTTTCGTTCTCTGAAGCAGATGACTCAACAATTACCCTCGTTGATGCTCCGAGCAGAACAGGCACTTCCGCAGTTCTGTCGAAGGGGTATCCTCCGTTAGAAAATTCCATGACGAAGTACACACTGTCTCCCTGAGTGAGTTCAAAAGGGCTGGTCAGCTCCACAGTATGAAGTCCCCTGTACTCATGATAGCCACTCTCAGTGGTAATCAGATCTGAAAGCACTCCCCCACTGAAACTGCCGTAAAATGAAGCAGTGAAGTCTACAGAGTCTGCAGCTGAGAAAAAAGAAATCGCAGAAATATAGTGGTCATCCGTGGCTTCAAAGGCATTCATTACCTTGGCTATACCTGTAAATGTATCTCGCCAGCCGTGGTAATCGTGATAGTAGAATTTATCGTATTCCATGAATTGGACATTTGCAAAAGAGATCGTTCCCATGAACGGCTCACGGGCACACCACTTGTCCCAGTAGCTGATGAAGAAATAGCCGTCAAAGCCCCAACCCGTGCCCCAGCTGTTCTTCACAATCCAGGCACCCGGTTCAGGAGCCTGTGTAACCTTGTCATCATCCCAGCCGATTATGGTAACTGCATGATTGGGAAGTTCCGCAGAGGATGGCGGCTGGTATTGTATGTAATCTGTCATGTATGCACTATTAACACAGTAACAGCATGCCATACCACCGTGTTCCATAAGAGCAGTTTTAGTTCTATCAAATGATGAAAGTTCGTTCCCGACTACATGCCACTCAACATCTGCCGGATAGTAGTAGTGAAAATCCGGTGAACTCAGGGATGGTGCTACGTTGTAAGACTGTCCGTCAATGTCTCTGACAGCTCCGTCACCACGTGATAGATAAGCAGTTGAAACAAGGTAGTCTCCACCCATGTGAACAGTCAGGCCACTTCCTGTGGATGGGTCGATGTCGGAATTGTACCATTCGTTAAAGCCGTTCCACCAGTCAAGATGATACTCTGCCAGAGCCGGTTCACCGGCCTCTCCGTTGTCTTTCCAGACACCGGTCATAAGCAGGTTGGACTCGATGGCTGCCATTGTGCCGTGAGTCCAGCATGTTCCACCCTGCTGGCTCTTTACCGATGTAACATAATTTTCGCCACCATAATCTCTCAAGTCGAATTGTACCGGCAACTGAAGTTGCGTCAGAGCCAGTAAAAATAAAGCAATGTACACGTATAACCTCCTGAAAATAGCAGAAATCGGTCCCGGAAAGCCTGCACTTCCCGAGCCGTACACTTGCGGGGAATATCAGTCTTTATATACTACAGTCATGAAGACGCTGGTAGCTATTCCCGCACTGAACGAGGAGATCACCGTAAAGCAGGTGATTTCCTCTGTTCCGCATAAATTGCATGGTACTCATGTAGAAGTCCTTGTTGTTGACGATGGTTCCACTGATTCCACGGTTGCAGAAGCTCGTGATGCCGGTGCCTTCGTTATTTCCCACGGCAGAAATATGGGGCTGGGCACCGCTTTCCGCACCATGCTTTCTTACGCCAGAGAAAAGGGCTTTCACTTCATGGTCACCATGGATGCAGATGGTCAGTTCAACCCTGAAGATATTCCTGCCCTTTCGAGACCCGTGATAGAGAATGAAGCAGATTTCTCCACAGCCAGCAGATTCATAGACCCTGAACTGGTGCCGGATATGCCCGTTTTGAAGAAATGGGGCAATGCGAAAGTGGCAAAACTGGTAAGCAATCTGGCAAACACAAAGATACATGACGCTACATGCGGCTTCCGGGTTTACGGGCCGAAGGCCCTGGAGAGGATGGCCTGCTTCAGCAGGTTTACATATACCCAGGAAGTTCTCATCGACATTGCAAGAAAGGGCCTCAGAATAAAAGAGATTCCCATAGAAATCAGAGGAGAGAGGGAGCATGGAAAATCCAGGATCGCTTCGAATCTCTGGCGCTATGCCCACCTCTCTGCAGAAGCAATGTACTCTGTGGCGCACGGCCACTCCCCCTGGCGCTTCTATGGAACACCGGCATTTTCTCTGATCGGCATAGGCATTCTGCTTGATGTTTTCACTCTTTCATGGTGGTTCATCACCGGCATGATCTCACCATTCACTGCCTTTGGTATCGGAGGTCTGTTCTTAATAACCTTCGGTATACTTCTGGTTCTCTTCGCGTCTATCGCTGATATTTCTTCTGCCAATAGAAAAATGCTTGAAGAAATTACAGCCATGGAAACCAGACGAATCAGAGAAAAACTGGGCAACTGACGGAAACAAATGAATTCACACATTCAGGAAGGCAATTCAATGGCAAATTCGTGGGATCATACAGTAGGCACCGAAGAGTACAAAAACACCCTGAACCGCTCAAAGGGAATAGCCGAGAAGGGTGGTTATATTCTCAACCCTGATGAAGAAAGGGTAGAAAAAGTGATTGGTCTTATGACCATGAACTTCGCAGCCGAAGGTAACTACTACTGCCCATGCAAGCAGAGCCATCCTCTAGACACGAGAAAAGATGTTCTCTGCCCCTGCCCGGAAATTAAACAGGAAATCGATGCCGAGGGCATGTGCTTCTGCAAGCTCTTTTTCATATAGATTGAGGGGCGGAACAGTCAGGCTGATCAAGCCACTTTTCCGCTTCTTCGATTGACTTGAAACCCCTTCTGACGATTTTTGATTCTACGGAGTAGGATTCAAACTCCAACTCCTTGGAGATACCTTTAGGGAAAACCTCTGCAGATCTTGTGAGACCGGCGGCAACGGTCACCTTCTGAGCTTCAATATGCAGATCCCTCACGAGATGGCCCGGAGTGCGCATCTCTCTTACGTCCACAAGCGAAGTGAAAGGAGAAACCAGACTCTCAGTGGCCAGTCTGATATCTTCTACATAGTCCGGCGTCATGAAAGGATCAAGCCAGAACCCCCTGAGTGTAACGTAAAGCCGGCTATCCTCTCTGTCTACACTGATAGCGTAATTCCCGGTCTCAGCTATAAGCCTTCCCATGCCTCCCCCCCCCCGTATTACCAATAACTTCATACTAGTAGAAGTTGATGCCAATGTCAAGAAGTAATTCTGTCATTTTTAGTCTTATCTACTGCCATATCAGACATTAATAATTATTGAGTCGAGTTGGAGACCAACTATCAGTGACATTCGCATAGTTCTTGCTTCCCAAAGCCCTGGCTTGCAAAAAGATTCACTGCTGTCATTGATCTGATTACAGCGTGGCGCCGACCACATGTACAGCAGCACCTGCCGGTGATCGGCTACACTGTCCCCTGTGCCATGGGTAATGTTCTTCTTGCTTTAACGGAAGTTCTGATATCTGATATCTGATAGCAGACATCATCTAAAGGGCCATAACAAAAACGGGATTCTGGTTAATCGGCAGGCTTCCGTTTCATCTGTTATAGTACCTGCTTCAAAATAGCCAAATGCAAGAGGAAATGAAATGAAAATTCTGCTTATCATAATTCCCCTGGTCCTGATACTGATAAAAATGCTAACTTCAAGACCTGACATTAACGGTGACGAAGCCAGAAAACTCATGAAGAACGGTGGCAAGGTCATTGATGTGAGATCACAGCCGGAATACAGAAACGGTCACATAAAGAACTCAATCAACATTCCTCTTGCAGACATCCTGAATGGTGTAAGAGAACAGGGAATAATAGAAGGCACGCCGATAATCCTCTACTGTGCCAGTGGCGCGAGATCAGCCAGTGCAAAGAGATTTCTTGTAAAAGAAGGTTACACCAATGTCTACAACGGCGGATCGCTGAACCATCTGAGTAAGCTGTAAAGCATTCCTTCTCATTCCAGTCATATTGGATAAAATGAAGAAAATGAAAACTCCAACCGCGGACGCATAAGCGGCGGGGAGTTGAGCCCTCCTCTGGATTAAAACAGATTGAGTCACCGATCTTTCTCTTTCTGAACTAGCATCTGCTATTCCTCCCAGGAAATAAAACAACTGTGCGAAATGCACAGCCAGACCGAATCTTCTCGAATCAATGAAAAACAATAAAACGGAATACCGGGAAGAACCCATCTTCCTCGGTGATGCACCAGGCAATACACTCCGCGCTCTAACGATACCCCCTGGCGCTGGATCCCGATGATACCTCCAATTCTATCGGATCTTCCACTCTGCCTTTCCAGTTGCAAGAATCTATTTCTGTCCGCAAGTTGATTTCAGAAGACCCATGACATTATCATTTTCTGTCCTGATTGAGTTAGTTATCGCCCCCCTCCCTTCCTGGTTAGCCCAGTCTAACTCTTTCGCAAGCCACTAATCACAAATACAAAAACAACAGCACGCTATGTTTTTCATTCTTTAATCTATCGTTTAAATTAATATAAACTCAATTGGAACAGAAATCACCAATATTTCATGCAGTCTTTCATCTGAGACATCCATCCCAACTATTTTGTTCATGGTTTCATGTACTGAATTATCCAAGAGAGAACTCTCACTTTCCGCAATAATGAAACTGGAAACAACACATTCCTCCGAAAGAGTAATCTCGACAACAACAATGCCTTCAACTCCTCTCTGTCGTGCTCTTCGGGAGTACTCTTTTTTCTGTTCTATCAGAGAAACCACCTGCAACACAATTATATCTTTATCAGCAGCAGCAATCGTAGATGAAAAATGATCTCTCTGCGTTGCTTCCCCGGATGCAAGTTGAACTGTTGAATCTGTCCGTATTTGCTGGATGTCCTCATCTGCGAATACTTCAAAAACTTCTTCGGCAGATTCCTCCCGGACAGCAAATATTTCGTCCGTTTCATTAAGCTCAACAACTTGTTGCTCAATAGGCTCCTGTTCAAACGTAGCAAGAACAACTTCTTCACGAAAGGTTGCTAAATTAATAGCAACCCTGCCTTCTTCCGGACTACTCACTTCAATCTTCAGAGAAAAGAAAAACGGTAGCACTTTCAAAAATAGTACAAGAAAGAAAGCAAATGTCAGGGAAAAGCCCACAAAAGAGCTCTCTCTCTCAAAATCAGTCATTTTCATCATCTGTTACTACCACTATATTGTCCCTTTCAATCTTTTTTGCGCTGTCAATAATTAAAAGAAACGCTTCAAACGGAGCTTCCTTATCCACATGAAGAATCATCGTGGAACTCCTATCCATATTTATAAGCTCCATGATGTTTTCTTCTGTATAGATCATTGCACCACAATAAATTTCTCCATCTCGATTGATTTCAACAATAATATCTCCATTCTTAAATATTTCTTCTTCCGCTGTATCTGAACCAGGCAGAACAATTTCTAGGACAGGCTTACTGAAAGATGTTGCAAGTACGAAAAAAATGATGAGAAGAAACACCACATCAATCAGCGGGGTCAGATCGATATCAGAATCAAACTGATCATCCAACCAAAAATCATTTCCCATTGCACTCCTCCATAACAGCACAGCTATTAGTGATATTCTGCATCATGCCTGTGTAAGAGTACTTCGGGTTAATCATTCCTAAAACGCGATAACTGTATTCAATGGCAAGAATACGAAAGTGTTTCATCCTCAATTGTAAGAAATAGTAGAACGCAAGAGTGGGAATTGCCACAGTAAGTCCGAGGATTGTTGTGAGTAGAGCTACCCATATTCCGCTTGCAAGAAGTGTTGGATCAGCCATATTCACCCCAAGTGAACGGAACATTTTCACCATTCCAAGCATTGTCCCCATCAACCCCAGTAGAGGAGCAATTACCGAAATCAATCTCAGAACCGTAATTCCGCCATTGACACGACTAAACTGCTTATGGAATAAATATGCAACCTCGTTCTTTATATCAATTGAGTGATTGGCATGATGATTCACCATATCTACAATGATGGCCACCAGAGGGTTCTTTGAGTCTCTTTCATCCTCAAGAATGCTCATCTTACCTTCTTCAAGAGAATGAAAAATGGCTGTCAGATTCCGATTAATATGCCACAAGAAAAACGAGTTTTTCAAGAAAAGATAGAAAGAAATGACAAGAAGTACTATCAAAACAAAACCAACAACACCGATTTTACTATAGAGCTCTAATAACATTATTTCCAAACTCCTTCGCATGAAGAAGATCCGTACTGTCAGGTCTATTGCATGCATCTTCCCATCGTTTAATACGCTTTTCGTCAGGGCTGTGGGGATGATCTTCAGGTAAAGTCATCATCCACTCCATCAGTTTGGGATCAATCGCCCCCTGACAAATAAAGCTATCCACAATTTCACAGTGTTCCCCCAGGAGGGCAATGCCCTTTTCCAGGCTGTCTTTTGCGTGTTGCGAATCGGGGTATGCCCCAAGAGTAACAAAATAAGCTACTTTCTTCCAGGAAATTTTAGACATAAATTCCGACGCCTTTTTGTCCGGTGATCCTTTATCAACCCAGAAGCCCATGAATATCAGGTCGTATTCATCAAGAGAAATCTCATCGTCCACAGAAAAGAGCTGAGCTTGTGCACCCACTCCCTCCAGAATAGCGCTTGCTACTTTCTTTGTGTTTCCAGTTTTACTTGAGTATATCACAGCTATTTTCATTATTTTTCCGCTTTCATTAGGATTTGTTCATCACAGCACTTGTCTATGAATTCAAGGTCGTGGGTTATCACTATAATTACTTTGTTCTTTTCCGCTTCCACCCGTAAAAGATCACCGATAATTCTCATGTTTTCCCCATCTAGACCACTCGTGGGCTCGTCGAGAATAATGACTTCAGGATTTCTGCAAATCGCTGAAGCAATAGCAAGTCTCTGCTTCTGACCACCGGAAAGTGATTGTGGGTGCCTCTGCGAAAAGTTGTTCAGACGAAGTCTTTTAAGGAGCTCCATGTTTCCCTCAACCTCCTCAATGACAGTTCTTGAATAGAGCTGATGATCCATGTTTTGAAGAACCAGGCTAGTCTTCGACAAAAGCATATTGGGGCTCAATTCCTGTCGATCAAGCAAGAATACACCGGTATTCGCTTTAAGAAGCCCTGTGAGCAATCTAGAAAATGTGGTTTTGCCAACTCCATTCGCTCCCCGGATAGCGGTAACTTTGCCGGCCTGCATGGAAACAGAATAATTTGTAAAGATTCGTGGTTTCTTCCCATAGCCAAATGAAAGGTTCCTAACTTCAAGACCGGAACTGAAAGTAGCATTCGATTTGTGATGACTTGGAACGCAATACTCGCGAAGACCGTACTTGGTGCGAAGATTTCTGCTTTCGAGAATGGAGAAAGCTCCCTCCATGACCACTTCACCATTCTTCATGACCAAAACTCTATCTGCAATTTCCGAGAGCCAGTAAAGACGATGGTCAACAATCAGGATTGAAAATCCATCTTTCTTAAGTCGTAAGATTTCCTTCCCAAGATTCTCGGTAGCCTCTGGTGAGAGGTTAGCAGTTGGTTCATCAAGAACAAGACAGTTTGGTTCCAAAACAATAATTGAGGCGAGAGCCACTTTCTGCTTTTCACCTTCGGAGAGTTCATAAATTGATGAATCAAGAACATTCTCAATCTCAAACAATTTTGACAAACGAGCTACCTTTTCATAAATCAGTTTTGGATCTACACCTCTGACCTCATCGGCAAAGGCCAGTTCACTGTAAACATCATTACAGAAAAACTGCTGCTCGGGATCCTGAAAAAGTGTTCCGAGGGATTGGCTGATCTCACCTATTTCAACATCACTGCTATTGATCTGGTTAATTAGCGCCTTTCCTTGTAAATCGCCCTTGAAGTAATGAGGTATGAGACCGTTGGTCACTTTAGCAATAGTAGATTTGCCACAACCGCTTTCGCCTGTAAGCAGAACCACTTCACCCTTATGTACCTGAAGAGAAACATCATTAAGTGCTTTCTCGTTCTGAAAGGGGTATGCATAGGATATGTTTTTAAGATCTATCATCAGACTGCCTCCATGCTGAAATAGAGCACGGTCGCCGCCAGCACGAGAGAAAGACTGAAAGCCACTGTATCTCTCCATGACCAGAGCTCCGGAGTAGAATTAATCATGTTATCTACTCCATCAATTCCCTTAAGTTCCGCTGCTACTGATAGTTCTTCAGCGGATCTAAGGGCTCGAACCACCGCCGGAACGATCATCAATCGAATAAAAAGTCGCGGCCTTGTGATCATCATACCGAGGTTGGGGTTCCCCATTCTTAGTTTGATGTTCTGGTGAATTTGTTTAATATCATTCATGAAGGATGGAACAAATCGAAACACCACAATTGTTGGTAGAAAGATAAACCGTGGAAGTTTTAGTGTTTTCAGTACATTTGTAAGTCTTCTCACTCCTGATGAAAGGGTGAGCGCAAGTGAAAGGTTTATCATAAACGAGACTCTTAAGAATGGAACAAGCATCTGAAAATTCTCTTTTGCTCCGAATCTATCGGCAATCAGTCCAAGTAGAGCAGAAAAGAGTATGGAAGATAGATACATAAAGAGAATAATTCCGTAGCCAATAACCATAGCTTTCCATCTTTTCAGCGGCGCCACGTAAAAAACACTTGCCCCGAAAAGAATAAATAATGCAGTCTCGTTTTTTACAAACACAATGAGCACAGAGAAGAAAAGTGTTATGGTTAATTTTGTAAGCGTGTTCAATTTTGAGAGATAGTTATCGCCAGCGTGAAATTGCATTCCTGTCATGATTACACCTTAATAATTCCAGCATGTTTCAGTTCTTTGGCAAATGCAGAACCGACACCGAGCCCGATGAGACAGCCTACATAGCCTATTGACACAACAACTACCGCCATTATCATGAGTTGTGGATTCTCCCGGGTGAAAAGAAATCCAAGCACCAGCGAGATAACTCTGAAGAGAATATCAAAGAAGAAAACTCCCATAATAATTGCCCGGGTGGATTTGTATCCTCCTGTGAATTTTATTATTAGTTCACACAGAATACCGGCAATCAGCAGTCCGGGCAGAAGCATCATACCTCGCCCCATAGTGAGCATAATAATTATTCCCGAAATAGCCACATAAAGAGTAAGAACGCCGAATTTCCGAACCGAAGAGATCAGAATAATCAGAAGTGAAGTAGCTACAACATTTTTGGCAATCAGCGCCAGAGGGTTCATCCCACCACCAGCTATTGAAACAAGGAAAGAAATGATCTTAATCAGTGCAGCAAAGCTTCCGATAATTACCAGTTCCCTTGTCTCCCAGTAGAATTTTTTAGTTTTCATAATGATTTCTTAATTCCTTTTAACCCTCAAGAACCGAAGCAATGATATGCTGTTTATCATCTCTTCCCAGGTAAATTGAAAGTATCTTTTTGCCCTCTTCTGTATAGAACTGAACACTGTGAGTCTCAAGGTTAAAAATGGTTTTGATACGAAGAAAATTGAATCAATTCTGTCTGTCTCAATGTGACCATTAAGTGGAGCATCATTATCAAACAAACTAAAATAGCCCTGAGCCGTGATTCCTTTTGAGAGTTTTCTTTTTACTTCTGCAGTAATTACTGAGTTAGAAATAATTGCGGTTACTTTTTTCCAGAATGTCATTGCATTCCACATGGTTTCAATTTCGGAACATTTCGCTTCAGTGGAGATGTTTCCAGGAAGGTGCTTCACTACTTCTTTTTCCGTTGTGCCAAGTTCGTCAGCAATTGTCGCAGGCATTACACTGCTGTTTTCTGTTAAAACATCTACTTTTCTTTTGATGGTGGCTGCTGTAATTCTCATGCTTTTCCTCTTGCTGTTCTCAGGCTTATTGCGTTGTAATTGATCAAGTTCTGGGTAATTTGTACATTGTAAAACTCTCCGGCGGGTGTCATTCGAATAACACCGGTCTTGTTGTTCCACTCCACCATTCCGGCTTTTGCCCACTGATCCAGAAGAAGAGAAAGACGAGAAATGATTGTTTCATCCCCATACTTGATCTCGAGGTTGTGAAGATTCACCTGCCTGAATTCTTCGAAGCTGCCAACAATGTCACCTTCAAATTGAGCATAAGGAGACGCCCTGAACACAGCAGCAATCGGCTTCTCTCCACGATCAAGCATGTCAAAGTACTCACTGTTTTTCATTTTCTGATAGATGCTGTAACCGGCAAGTCTGCCGCCAGCACCATTCCCCACAGGTATACAGCTATTGTTGTATTTAGGGATAAAATTGTACATGCTTCTTTCCCTGTTACTGAAGGCCCAGTGTCGAAGACCAAGCCGTTTGCAATTCTCGTCAGCAAAATACTCTCTGGTTATAGTGAATAAATCAGCCTGTTCAGTTATTGAAGCCGGTGGAGATAGTTTCCTGTTACTCACCATTTCTTTAATGGGAGATCCAGGAAGATTTTTTAGACTGTAAATACTCACTGAATCAATTCCCGCAGCATTCTTTACCGTTTTCAAATCTTCAAGCCATATTTTTCTTGTCTGATCTGGAAGTCCATATATCAAATCAACTGAAATCATTGCCTTCTGGTATGATGCTATTCTGGCAATCCGTTCAAGAAGGAATTCTTGATCATCGATTCTACCCATTTGCTGACGTATTCCAGTGTTAAATGACTGTATTCCAAATGAAAAACGGTTAACTCCGTTATTGAGGCAGGCAAGCACTTTCTCGTCGGTAAAATCGTGGATTCTGCCCTCCATGGTTATTTCGCAATCATTCGCCAGAGGGATACAGCTATTAACATATTTAAGAATCATCTCAAGGTCTTCTGCTGAAAGATCAGTGGGAGTTCCTCCACCAAAGTAGAGAGCATGGATTGGCATGGACTGACCAACTGTTGATTCAGCCACAAGTCGCAGCTCTTTGATGATGTATTCAGCATACTTACTCAGTTCTTTAAAGTTTGTCCGACTCTGATAAAACGAACAGAATTTACATCTAGCCACACAAAAGGGAATATGAATATATAGAGCTCGCCGGCTGACTCTTTCAGAAATTCCTTGCATTTTGTTCCAGACTCCATCGACAGCAATTGGTTCACCGGAGCCACCTGGATGGATTAAGTCGTTACTGGTGTGGAAACCTGCATAGAGCGGATTTTTTCCTATAATTGCGTAATATTCCTCTAGTTTAGTCTCGTTATTGATCTTTCTACCCATTCCGCTCTTTTCCCGAACCTCGTTCACATACTTCTTAGTGACCTCTACCATACCATCTCTCCGGGCGCTGTTTTCAACCAATTTCCGTATCATTGGTTGAACAAAGACAGGCGCTCCTTTTATCAGCTCTTCCACCTCGGAGGTCCACTTAATTTTTTCATTCCCCATGACTACCCGTTTCCATTGAATTGATTTCTATCTATAACACATTCTCTGTACTAATTTCTTAATATTCCCCGTAAAGGGCGAATCATATTCGCCCTTTACTATTCTACTCTACTCCATTTCCTTAAATTCAAAGATTGATGAGAAGAATTCGTCGCCGTCTGCTCCGCCGTAGAATGTTGACATTTGAAGTTTGTAAGTTCCTGCATCCGTCTTTATCACTGAGACATCATTATCACAAGTGAAAATCATGTCTGGCTGACCTGAGAAAGTGTACCACTTGTTCCCGATAACATTTACTTCACCGCTGAAGCTCGTTGATTCAATACTGGTTACATCTTCAAAATTGGTTTCTTCAAGTATGTAAGCCTTGATATTATCGGTAGTATTGATCGAGATTGCACTCATACCGTGAACCATGTAGTTTCCCCCGCCAACATCAATAAGCTGGTTGCCTCGAGCAAATTTCAGATCCCATTCAGTTGTCCTCGGAGCGAACGCGACTACAGCTTCTGAACCTAAATCAATGTATCCCCTGTCGTAATCTGAATCCTTAGTGAAAATTGCTTCAGCAGCACCTGTTCCATTGAGAGCATCAATCTTTGCTGTTATAGATACCCCTGTGATCATTGTTGCTCTAGTAAACTGGACTTTGTAAAAGGATCTATCTTCAGTTTGTATGATGAATACTTCGTTACTGTAGGTTATGTCATGAGATACCGAATCGTAAATCATCCATCCTTCAAAAGGGTCATTATCAGTAAAGGACAGATTCGTGGAACCATCAAAAGCGGAGTCAGCGTAGGTGGAAAAGTCCAAATCGAAGTCGGTCAGATTTGTTGGAAACACTGCTACGCCAATCCCGTAATCTCCTGAATTTGAGACGAGATTGAGATTTCCATCAACGGCGATATCCCATACATCGTGTGGTATTGATATTTTATTTTTTGTTGAAAGACAATAGAAGACTGCATTGTTTTCTCCCTTGTAATCAACTTTTACTGAATCTACTTGGGTTATTGGTGGTAGAGCACCTCCGGGGCCTGTTGCATCATCGCAACCCACAAAAAGAGCTGTAGCAATTGTCAGGACTCCCAGAATTCTCATTATAGTCATTGTTTTTTCCTTTCACTCAGGGTTCTTTTACCCTGAGAGATCTCAACCAGGCTTGTACACACCTGGGTAAAATACCCTTCCAGTGTTTTCGCAGCATCCCTCAATTAGACTCGTCTAACTCATATTTGCAAAACCTCCCTTTCATTGTTTCGTCTCTATTACTGATCGCTCTTTCTGTCGAATTTCTCCGGCATCCAATTCTGAGCAGAATAATGCATGATCGAAATGAAGTCCCTGAAGATGCTAAGCAAAGGATCTAACTGCTCAAGAAAGCCCGGTGGAAATGAAGAATGCCCGATGAGTTTTGTGTGCATCCCGGTTCTCACACCACACACGAGGAATAATTGTTTCATACAATCTTGATTGGTTTCTGTTCTTCTAATGGCTGAACCGAACGTCGGCATAACCTATCCTTCCATAACCAAAGCCAAGGTCATCGCTACCGTTATCAAGAACATTATTCACACCAAGAGTAAAAGTTATGTTTTCATTCAACCGCTCTTTCAATGACAAATTGAGAGTCGCATAGCTTTCAAGATATTCCATACCTTCCTCTGCTGCTCTATTCCAGATTTGTTTACTTTCGTAGTTGAACATTGCGTTTACGGTTGGTATGTACCTGCCCAAACGGGTTGTATCAAATGTCGCTGATACTTTTATAGTGAAGGGTGAGTAGAGTTCGCTTTCCTGATATGTACCAACCGAAGAATCCCGGTCTTCCATGTGCAGATAAGAGAATGATCCGGAGATGTTAAATATGTCAATCCCGGTAATCCCCAGGGAAAGATCAGCACCGTAGGATCTGCTTTCTGCAACATTTACATATCCTCTCTGGTAGGAGTAAACCTGTCCATTCTCCAGAGAGCCCCCCTCCTCGGATACGATCATCGTGCTGATCTTATCGTCTATTACTGTGAAGTGACCGTATGCTTTGTAAGAGAACATGTTACTGAAACCGCCAACGCTTCCACTGATGCTCCACGATTTTTCCGGTGTAAGATCAGGGTTCCCGGACAGCAGGAAGTCATGCGGTTTCGGGTGAATGAAATTGTCGTAGTAATTCTGTTTAAATGAAGGAGCGTTAAAACCGGTTCCAAATGAAACTCGCAGGTATAGAGCATCGAAAAAATTGAATCTGGCTCCTATTTTCGGGTTAATCGCACCCGAGAATCGACTGTTGTAAGTTCCACGCAGCCCAGATGTGAGAAAAAATCTGTCTTCATCCTCGTAGTTAAAACTTTCTTGAAGAAATCCTGCAACCTCATATCCATTTTGCTTATCATTCTCAATATCTTCATTGTGAACTGATTCACGAATGAAATTCACCCCTGCCACAAGCTCATTTGCATCGTCAAGTGTAATAATTGACCGCAGCTCAAAGTCGAAAGTATCGTATACCGAATAACTGTCTTTCGTTTTTGCCTCAAGATTGAAATTGTAATTGCGATAATTATGGTCAAATCGCTGAGCAGAAAGATATCCGTTGAACGAAACATTTTCCTCAAGAAAATAACTACCCCTTAATATGCCGTTATAGCTGTAGTTAATAAACGATCGAACAACATCCTTTGAGAGGGAGCGCTTATCTTCATCAATCGAAAATCTTCCATCAACAGAAAGAGTTAGATCATCAGAAACATCAACGCCAGAATAGAGGTTCCCGAAAGATCGTTTCATCTCGTTCATTGTCCAGTATGGACGATTCCCAAAGAGAGAAACAGGACGCTTAATGATGGTGTCAACCACCCCGACATCAAAATAGAATCCACAGGATGCCTTTATATCAAAAATGCCCAAAGTCGTCCGTAGACCAGCATCACCACTGTGAGCACCAGGCCAATGAGCCCTTTGCCCGGTGGCAACTTCGAAAGTCTCATCCTCATAGCCTGGTGTATTGAATTGATTTGAAACCACATTTGTCTGATAGCGGTATCCACCGGTAATCTCTGTAGATCTGGACAGCTTCTTTGTAATAAAATTTATCACACCTCCAACTGCGGAACTTCCATATATAGCTGATGATGCACCCTTTATAATCTCAATTCGTTCGATGTCTCCAAGGGGAATATTTTCAATAGGTACACCTCCGCCAACATTTGCGTGAACCGGAACTCCATCAATCAAAATTAATGTGTAAGCCCCCTCCATCCCGTTAATTCGAATCTGAGTCTGGGGATGCTTATAAATGGTGATTCCCGGAATTGTCTGCATTAATTCTTCGGTGGTGGAAGCTCCTGAATTCTCAATATCCTCAACAGTTATCACATCAAGCTCTTCAACCACTTCCTGTGTTTCAATTAATGTTTTGGTAGCTGAGACTACTATTGTGCCAGTTGTAATAACATCACCATCTTCTGCTAGAAGCAGTGTACTCAACAACAAAGGTACGATCAACACTGTATTACTAAAATTCAATGGAAAACCTCCCTGCAAAAGTTAGCCTCGTCAAACTTTCGGAATGGAATATAGTTAGTCCTGACTAACAGCGGCAAGCCCAACCCTACAACCCTCTTTCCTTGTGATCTATTTTCAGAACTTTGATCGCTGGGAATCTGGATCCAGGGTGCCCATGGTCTCTCTGGGAGAATAACTACCATTTATCCGGTCAATTGGAGTAATCACAAAGGAAACAGCAATCTACAAATACAGGTTTGGGATTCTTGCATACTTCTTTTGTGTGATAAATAGCACTGGCTAAAAGACAAATATCCACTTGATCACCAAGCTGGAATGCTACGGCAGAGTTTCATAACATGTTGCTAGACATTAGCAGAACGACGAGTCAGGAACAAGACAAGTAAGGTTTTGCATTTTGAAGAAAATGTGGTAGTTTTCCGCTTGAGCATATTTTCGATAAAAACTTATTACATGATTTAGTTGAGTACCAGTCAGGTTGTAAACAATATGATACAGAGTTATGTGCTTCTGACAGTTGGCTTTGTGCTTCTCGTGCTGGGTGGAGACAACCTCATTAAAGGAGGAAGTCGACTCTCTGCACTTCTGGGTGTATCACCGCTTCTTATCGGTCTGGGCATTGCGGCATTCGGAACCAGTGCCCCTGAGGCTGCGGTTTCAATAAAAGCGGCACTCGGCGGTCACTCCGCCGTCTCAATTGGAAACATTCTCGGAAGCAATATCGCAAACATCGGTCTTGCGATTGGCATCTCTCTTCTGCTGTTCGGTATTCAGGGAAACCACAGGAAGATATGGAAGGAAATTGTGTTCGGGCTACTGGCAACACTCCTTCTTCTCTTCCTCTGCACTGCGGCATTTTCCCGGGAGGGTTCATACGGCCTGAACAAAATTGGAGGGCTTGTCCTCCTGTTTTTCTTCGCGGGCTATCTGGTTCATCTTTTCAGGATGAGCCGGTCTGATAAAAAGAAGAAGCAGGACGAAAAACCAGACCATGTTAAAAACCGTCCACTGGAATATGCAAAGTCCATAGCAATGACTCTTGCTGGTATTGCCGGAGTAATTTTCGGTGGAAGTTTTGTAGTGGATAATGCCGTTCTGATTGCTGCGTCATGGGGCATTTCTCAAACTCTTATCAGTGTAACAATTGTTGCGCTGGGAACATCGCTGCCTGAAATTGTGGTTTCGGTAATTGCAGTGCGCAAGAATCACTGGGATATGGCTCTGGGGAATATTCTGGGTAGCAACCTCTTCAACATTCTGTTTGTACTGGGTACAACTGCCGTAATCAAACCCATGGAATTTGCAGATTACAATCAACTGGTTCTGCCGGATCTGCTCATTGCTCTGTGTATCACAGTGATCCTGTTTTTCATAATCATGTACAGAGGCAAGGCTGCTGCCGCTCTGAAAAGAAGCAGGGTGCACGGTGCAATTCTGCTGCTTGCCTACATGGCATATATTGTATTTGCGATCTTACGCCCCTGATTTATCTGAGAACTGTCACCTTGGCAGTGGCAGAAGTCTGACGGGTACATCTGGCATAAATAAGATAGATACCCACGGGCTGTGATTCCGTATTCCAGGTCAGGGAATGAGTACCCGGAGAAAGGTAACCGTCAACAATGGTGGCAATCTTTCTGCCCGTCATGTCATACACAAACACATCTGTTTCGCCACCGGCAATCGTAATATCTATTGTCATCTGACCTGTAGTACACGGGTTGGGTCTTGGCCAGCCAAGTACTGCAGGTACACTGTAAAGGGTTCCATTACTGTATCCCGGAGTGGGGATATCAAGTACCCGCCACTCTCCCCCGTCCGGAAATCTGCCGTAGGAGATGTCCGCTGTCTGACTGTCAAACTGAACCTGTTCAAGTGTGGAAATGTAAGGGGTATCCCCATCACCAGGTACAATTCTGCCCAGTTTGAAACTGTCTCCTCCACCGGATAGTCTGAATGGCAGGTGTGTTCCACCCTTCCACCGGTCACCATCGGCCCAGAAAAGCATGTAACCATCTGCGGGAATCATTGTGCCTCTTGGAACCGACCAGGGTTCCACAGCTGATGAATCCGACTCAAAGAAGACAAGAACACCTGCATCAATATCGTATCCTGCCCCATTGTATATCTCAATCCAGTCTGAGGATCTGCCCCAGTCATCAAAGACGGTACTTGTATTTACTGCCATGATCTCGTTTACGACGAGGCCGTTGAAACCTGAGGGGAAAAAGTATGCCCCCATATCACGTCTGCTATTGTCAGAATCCTTTTCATCAGGATTGCCGGAGTTGATACATGGAGAGTCCCACAGGGGAAAGAAACCCTGTGTAAGCCTCGGATCGCTCTGAAGGTTGCCGGCTCCCTGAAGCTGGTCAGTGTCTGAGATTGACCATGTTACAGTCACAGCACCCTGATCCACTCTAACAGTCTCAGGGCACTCTGTGAAGATAGAGTTGGATACCGCTGCAATACCACCACCCATTCCTGAAGTCTTTTCGTAGGCATGAACAGCTGTCTCACATTCCGAAAATACTATTCCACTGCCCTCTGCTGCCGCGCCATCTTTAACTCCGATTCCAATCGGGCATTCCGAGATAACACAATTTTCTATCTGAACAAGTGTACCGCTGCCACTGCCGCCTGTCGGAGCCCCGATAGAAAAGCCCTTGTCTGTGGAATTTGAGAGTCTTGTGTTTGTTATGGTAACGGAAGAAGCGTTCATATCGATGCAGTCTCCGTCAATATCTTTCACTGTACAACCGTCTACAACAAACTGTCCGTCCGAGCAAAGGTGAAACTCAATACCGTCCATGCTTGATGCCACCGGATCATGGAGATTTATGAAACAGGAGTTGGTGATATTTGCCGACTGCCCGTGCTGCATGAAGAAAAGCTCTCCTCTGTTGCTGATGAACCGGCAGCTGTCGATCTCGGCTGTGCCTGCTGCGAGTCTTACACAACTCCAGTTGTTCCTGAAGGAAGAATTCGCCAGTGATATTGCTGAAGAGTGGCCGGATAATGCAGCAAAGTCAGTGCCGGGAGAAGATGAGTACCCCCTGGAGCCGGTAACTGATGTGTACTGCAGAGTAATTGAACCACCATGTGCCCGAATTCCACGCCAACCGGCAGATGAGTTCTCTGCCATGAAGAAAACAGAGTCTTCTGCCGTGCCCTGTGAATTAAGCGTGCCCAGACAGTTGATAGCTCCGTCCTCAGACATCAGTATTGTAACACCCGGTTGAACAGTGAGTGTTCCATTTTGTGGAATCTTTACTTCTCCCTGCACAATGTAAGGAGAAAGAACTGTATAAAGCACTGTGTTCTGCCCGAGGGTGCCGGAGAGTGTAGTGGGCTCTGCAACGGTAAAGGGGTTGTACCTGGGAGTTGCCTCGGTAATACGCCAGCCTGCCTGTTTATCTGTTTCAACAACCCACCAGTACTCGCCGGGTGGCAGACCTGAAATGGTATAGGTGGTATCTACAAGCCCCTCTACACGAAATACTTCAGGTGGAAACGGTCCAAGACTGTCTCTAACAATAACACTGTATACGGCAGGAACTCCCATGGGGTCTTCTGCTGGATGCCATGTTACTGTGAGCTCTCCGGTGGAAATGGTATCGGAGCGCAGCGACCTGAAGGGGTAATACCTGTACTGGAATTGCCACTGAAGGTCAGTTCTTCTGGTAATCATGTTCGCGATCAGCGAGTCAGAAGCCTCATAAAAACCCGCCACATCTGTGCCGTCATAATTATCCTGAGATACAGACTGCTCCAGAACTGCTTTCAGAGAATCGGTCCAGAACTGAAGTTTCTCTTCAGTAAGAAAACTGTCATAGATTGTTTCCACTGAATCAATAAAGGCTTCCCGGAATTCCGGTACAACCAGTGTTCTGGCATGCAGAGGGTTATCGAACCAGTTTCTTGTGGTGCACAAACCGTAACCGATCCCCAGATTGTCATACAGTATCTTGTCAACATCCCATGGAAGCATGGCCCAGACACCCGTACCCTCCACATCATTGTAGAGGTAGTAGTTGTGGTAGTAGGTGCTGTTGTTGGCAAATGCAGCATTGATTGCAAGTAACCTTATTAGCCCGTAAGAGCCGTACATGGTAAATGTGGAATCCATGAATTCGTGAAAATCATCAGGTGTTGTGTATTCAGTATTCTCGATCAATTGAATCAGGTCATTCATGCCGGCTGATACATTGGTTTTCTTAGACCAGACAGAATCAATGTCATCATAGATATTGGCACAGGAACCATCCACCTGGGCCTTGTACAGATTTCCTTCAATATTAAAGCTGTTCCTGGCAAGAAATGCCTTGTTCACCGGTTCCAGCTGCAGAAACAGCCCTCTGTTATCACCATTCACAGACAGATTGGCATGAGAAACCTGGAAACATGGAAAACCCATATCAGAGAGAACTCTTGAGAAAAGCCAGGACTTTGTGTAAGAGTGGTCCAGAGAATCAGCATTGAAGTTCCAGGCTGTTCTGCCGTCCAGAGGCTGGTCCGGGGGAAATTCCAACCTGTATGACTTTTTCCTGAAGGCTCTTGAGCTGTCGCCTCTGATGCGCATGGTGCAATTTTCATACACTACTCCCATATACTCCACTGTGCAGGATATGGTTATCTCCTCTTCCCAGTTGTCCATCATCATCTGGAAATGATCCGGGTCACAGGTGATGTTGTACTGGGGTACAGAGGAAAAAAGAAAGAGGCTGGCCATTACTATGAGATTCACAATGTCAGCCTCCTGTAAATTTGGGCTTACTCTGCCAGTCGAACAGTTTCTCTTGCAATCATCAGTTCTTCGTTAGTGGGAACAACAAGCACGGACACTTTGCTGTCCGGTTTTGAAATAATCCGCTCTTCACCTTTAATCACATTTGCTTCTTTGTCGAGTTTGATGCCGAAGACATCCATATTATCACAGATAAGCTCACGAAGTTCCCAGCCATTCTCACCAATGCCGGCGGTAAACACAATAGCGTCCAGTGTTCCAAGAGTGGCAGCGTATGAACCAATGTATTTTTTTACCCGATCTGCAAACATCTCGAATGCAAGTTTTGCCCTCTGGTTGCCTGCGAACATCTTCTCTTCGATATCTCTCATGTCCATGGATATCTCACTGATTCCAAGAAGACCGCTCTCTTTGTAAACCATTGTCTTTATCTGCTCCAGAGTCCAGCCTTTGTTCTCCATAAGATCAAAAAGGATAGCAGGATCAACATCACCGGATCTGGTTCCCATTACCAGACCGCAGAATGTTCCGTATCCAAGGCTGGTATCAATGGATTTACCGCCCTTTACCGCTGTAATGGAACATCCATTACCAAGATGGCAGGTGATAATATTCAGGTCCTCGATGGGCTTACCGAGAATCTCAGCGGTGCGCTGGGCAACAAACTGATGGCTGGTTCCATGGAAACCGTAGCGACGCATGCTGTAATCTTCATAAAGCTTGTACGGCAGAGCATACATGTAATTGACCTGCGGCATAGTCTGATGGAAAGCGGTGTCGAAAACCGCAACATTCGGAACACCAGGCAGCTTCTTCATGGCAGCCTTGATACCCATGATGTTAGCCGGATTGTGCAGAGGAGCCATATCACTGACTTCCTCGAGACCGCGCAAGACTTCATCATCGATAAGGACAGAACTGGTGAATTTCTCTCCACCGTGAACTACTCTGTGCCCACAGGCGCCGATCTCTTCCAGTGACTTTATAGCTCCTATCTTCGGATCGACAATTGTGGTCAGAACCATATCAAGACCAGTCTCATGGTCGGGAATTGGCTTGTCCACTATGATCTTTTCACCATTATTTTTATACTTCATTCGACCTTCACTCATACCGATCCGCTCCAGAAGTCCGGAAGCGACCATTTTCTCAGTGTCACGGTCGATTATCTGAAATTTAATTGATGAACTTCCGCTGTTGATAACCAGAATTTTCATATCAAGCCTCTTGCTCTGTTTGAATTCAAATTACCGAAAAAGGGGTTAAAAACGCGATTGGAACATACCATAATTCCAATTTAATTCCAACTGTTTTGCCGGGTGTTAAGTCAGACAAACTGCTTTTTCCTGCTCGTTTTTAAAACCTCCTGCGTCATGAGTTACGCACCAGGTCACTTCGAAAAAGCCTATCGTCCGACGCTTGATTTATCAGCATGCTTTTTTCTAATTGTCTCCAGAACCGCAAACATGAAAGCCCAGAGGCAGGTGTTAACAAAGAACCGCTGAGTGCTGCTATAGATGAATTTTCCTTGATGCGCGAAGGGAATTGACTCATTTGTCTTTGTTGTCTCTGAACATTAAATTGTGTAGCTTCATGTTGCTGTGGGAAATGCCATTGCGAGTCCGTTAGTCACCCTTTGGGTTAGTGATTCATAGCAGGAGAATGACTGCCTGTATCCTCTACTGAAACGCTTCTGCTGAAAACACCACTTGTCGTTAATGATCTCTGAAGTAGATTTAAGAATACAGATGTTTTCCAGCTTTGTAAGAAATGGATATTCTATGAACACTGCCCTGAGTCAGCCCTTTGCAAAAAGGAAAACTACTTTTCTGCTCTTCGCTATTGTATGTCTTGGTTCTCTGCTGCGCCTTTTCGGCCTTGGACACGAGTCTTTATGGAACGACGAACTATCCTCGTGTTTAAGAAGCAGTTATGCCACTCTCAGTGAAGTTATCACTAAGGGTGTTATTCCCGATGTCCACCCTCCAGGTTATCAGATACTGCTTTACTATGTTGAAAACACGATCGGGGATTCAGCCGTTTCATTAAGACTGCCCTCTGCAATTGCAGGAATACTGACGATACCAATTGTGTTTCATATCGGCAGGAAGCTTTTTTCGAATTCAAGTGCTCTTCTAGCATCTGCGATGCTGGCTGTTTCCCCAGTTCATATCTGGCTCAGCCAGGAAGCTCGTCCATACGCCATTCTCATTCTGCTCACAACTGCATCGGTTAGTACTCTATTGAACCTGCTCAGTAATCTGAACGAATGCCGCTCCCTAGGGTTCTGGAATTCTGCTGGATTCATTCTTATGGGCATTCTTCTTGAATACACCCACTACTTCGGTCTACTTATTTTTCTGCTGGAAATTGCAGTTCTGTGCTTTATATCACTCAGAGTAAGAAGGAGCATCCTAGCTGTTATCGGGATGAGTATAGCACCCTTGCTGGCCTATATTCCCTGGATCCCCGTGGCAGTGTCACAATCGGGGACCGGTAGTTACATTACTCCTCCGGCAATCAAAACTCTGGCCATTCTGTTCTTTGAGTATATGGGCTGGTCAAAATTCCTTCTTGGAATCTTTGCAGTTACCATTTCCGCAGCCGGATTTATTTTCTTTAAAGACCAAAGTTCGAAAAAAGTTTTTAATAGCCAGAATGTTGCTGTACCTACTCTTTGGCTTATCCTGCCCCTGGTGGTTTCCTTAATAATATCTTTTACTCTGGTTCCAGTTTTCACCATTCGCAACATGATGATTGCACTCCCCGCTGTGTTTTTGCTTTTTGCAGCTGCAATTCATATTCTTTTCCGTTCTGTCTGGCAGAGGAATACATTCGGAACGGCAATCTGCTTTTTTATGCTCTTTTCCCTCTTTTTTGTTAGAAAACACTATACAGAACCTCATAGAAATCAGTTCAGAGAAGCCGCTTACTTCGTAGCTCATAACCACAATGGAGAAGAGAATACGGTAATAATTGCTTCTGCCTGGAATACCTCCTACTTCGACTACTACTTCGAGAGAAGTCCAGGAAATCTCTCCGTTGACATGAAGGCAACGGAAAGTGTTGCTTATGGACAATTCCAAAATCTTATTGACTCCAGATCTCCAAATGAAGTGTGGTTGCTCTGGGGTCACCTTGAACCAGATAGTTCTCTGATTGATTCAATCTCATCTCAATTTGACAAATCACAGAACTATCCATTCCATGGAGCTGGCGTTTGGCACTTCCTGAGTATATCACCTGAACATACGAAATCTCTCTGAAGTGATTTCGTTGTCGACAGTAAGTAGGGCTTCCTGCAGAACCCAAGTCAGATACCCGACTCGCCAGGCTCACCCCATAGCGCCACAGGTCAATTCAGTATTTTCCCATCACACGTGTTCAAAATAGCAGAACAGCATGAAAAAGCCTCATTCCTGAGGATCCTCTCCATGTTCATAACCGGGAATACGAGGCTGATTACAGTTTTTCCTGTATCTTTCAGCTTCGCCATGATTCTGTCCATGCAGTACTTCGCTTCCCTTCTCCGAATTTCCCCTCTACAGCGTTCCTTATCCTCTCATCTTCTCGCCACTGCTTCTTGATAGCTTTCTGCAAAGCAGCATCCTCAAAAGGGAGGTCAAGCTTCTGACCGGAAAAACGAATACCACGCTCTTTGCAGAATCTCATGTTCGAACGGGTTCGATAAATCATATCTGCATGAACTGATTCCGGCTGCCGCCGGGACACGCAAAGATTCAGGCTTTTCTGTTTTCCGGCCAGGATTCGTGAGTACAATGATACTCTCTGATCTGCCCCTGCAAATCAAGGCTCTCATTGAAATTGTCCCAGCCTATCCGATGAATGGCTGTCAGTCCATTTACGATGCCAACTGACACCTTGGCTCCAAACTCCCACTTGGCCCCGGCCTTGTTGCGCTTGATGGAGCGTACGTGAGGTTGAGAGATACTGATTATTCTTGAATCAATCGTGTGCTTCCTCTCATCGTACATCTCCTGCTGCTGGCGGAAAAACTCCTCTATACGCCACCTTTCACGGTAAATGCTGTTGATGGTGGAGGCGCCCAATTCAAGGTTGTTGGCCAGAACATCTATGATCTCTCCGGTTCCCGGGTCTAGAGATCTGACAAGTCTCAAATTATGGGTGCATCCCCAGACTTCGTTCGTGTAAGAATGATGATTTGATCAGCCGGAATATGTTTGCGTGCTGGTGGAATTCTCCTCCCAATAACTTTGTGCTTCGTATTCATCTTCATTCTTGTAACGAAGTACACACCCTGCATTGTCCAATCACCAAATTGAGCAAAGTCATTGTAATCCCTGTCCAGAGCAAGAATAGTTCCCTGCTTGAGATTGAGATGCCGGGATCCCTTGCAGTCATTTATCTGGCCTCAGTGATATGAATGAACTCCGGCATCAGATCCGTGTTGTCCAGGAGTACATGGAGCTTGTTCTTGAATCTGAATTGTTTTCTGGTTGCCAGCATTTTTCTTGATCTGAAAGATGATAAAGAACTGTAAAACAGATCTTGTACATTTCAGAGTCCCGCTTTGCGCTAATATCAGGAGGTCTGAATATTGTTTTGGACAGGCCTGAGTCTTTTCAGCAAAGTTGAGCCATTTGGAGGAGCAGAACTGATGTAACGCGTTCTCTACTGGCCAGATTCAGCTACAGTAATGGAAATTGAATCCATATGAACATCAAGACCTGCATTATGCCCAACTGATCCAACGCCCGTAGGGTGTACGGTCTCCAGCTGATTGATCTCGAGCGCTTGTACGTACGAGAGAAGAATTAACTCGGTTCAAGTCTTATTCTGACTTTCTTCTAATAGTCTCCAGAACCGCAAACATGAAAGCCCAGAGGCAGGTAAACCTGTAATTGGTTATCAGGGAACCACTGAGCGCTGCTATTGTCAGTGCAGTGAATGAGGCTGTAAGCCATAACGCAAGTACTGTGTTTCTCTTCGTAACGCATTTCATTGCCAAATGGAAACTTCCGGCAATTCCTCTGGCATACAGAAGGGCAAGCGCCACTGTTCCTGTAAGACCAAGATTAAGCAGAAGCTGGAAGAAACTTCCATCAACATAAGGAATTGAGACCTGTGTCAACAAATCAGGCCTGAAATAAGTAATCTTGTGACCAAAGCCGGTACCAAAAAGAAAAGTCAACGGTGACACTGTAACTGTTCGTATAATTTCCCACCATGAAAGAAATCTGGCCCACAAGGCTACATCTCCCGAAAGTCCTCCGTCAGCGCCACCGCCTCTGGCAGCGACATCTCCAGCAGAAAGAAGACCTGCTGCTGCCACAAAGGCAATTGACCCGCCCATGAACACAACAAGAAGCAATACTCTGGACAGTAGTCTGCCAAGCCTGAAGCCGCCTTCCTCCACCCGGCTCATATCAGCGATAAAAGCCATGAGAGCACCAGCCGCAACTGCCAGCCAGAGAGCTCTTGACTGTCCTAGAAGAATTGCAGCACCCATGAGAAGCATGATAGCAATACCGGGTAGCAGGGGCACAGACCTGTGCCTCTTCCAGAGAAGCATAGCCATCAGAAAAAGACCCACAACAACCACATTTACCTCTTGGGACGATACCCTGAGGCCTGAGGTTGCCCTTTGATAAACTCCCTCTCCACCGGTAAAACCTTTGAAAATCATCCAGATTGCTGCAAGAACAGTAGCAATCAGAACAGTTGTAACAAGAATTTTCATGTTCCGGCGATCTTTTAAAATCCACATTGCAGGGAAAAAGAACATATAGCCCAGCATTGTTCTTAAAAATATTGCTGCAGTCTCGGCCTCAAAACCAGCCAGTACGCCCCGAACAAAGGCAAAGATACTCATGATTACCAAAACGACGATCAGTCTTCCTGAACGGGTCGATCCCATCCTGCCTTCTCCATCTATGAATGCTCCTGTCCACAGGAAGAAAATCCATAGTTGAAGAAAATCATCCACACCTATTCTGAAAGGCCCTGCATAAACGCTGACCCCCCCCAGAAAGGTGGTGGTAAACACAATCTGCACACCGAAGAGCATTGCAGCCAGTCTGGGAGGGTAGGCAAGAAACATTCCAGCAAAAAGGGCCGCAATCAACCCGCCGGCAATAAGATAGATAGTGTTTGTAAACACACCGATAGCCACAAGAATTCCAATAACCACAAAACCCGCAAGTGCCGTGCCGTCAGTGACTTTATTCTGCAAACTAAAATCCCGCAATGCTGGAAACGGCTTCAGCGGTAACTTCAGCCACCCAGTTAAGAAGTTCTACATCAATTTCTCTGAAAGCTGCAATTGTTCTTGAGTCAAGATCAAGCTCTCCAACCAGCTTTCCTTCCCGGATTACCGGAGCAACAAACTCACTTCTCACATCCGGGCTGCAGGAAAGGTAATTGGATTCAAGACTCACATCATCCACAACAAAAACAGATAATGTATTTGCTGCCTGTCCACATACACCCTCTCCGAAATCAATTTTTTTATGCTCTGTAGCAGCACCCGCAAAGGGACCCAGAATAAGCTCTGAGGTAGAATCTTTGTCTACAAAGTAGTAGCCGACCCAGTGATAATCTTCCATTTCTTCCCGGAGAAGATTACATATACTCTGGAGTTTCTCCCAGGGGGAATCTTCACTCTTGAGTATGCCGGTAACAGCAGATTTCACCATTTCAGTTGTCATCCGAACCGCCGTTCTTAATGAAGTCTGCGCAGATGTTTCTTGCTACAACCAGAGCTGTAACATCATCTTCCTGATCGCCTTCATCACGAAAGAGTTCCACGAGCGAACCGATGGTTCCAATGATTGCTTCACCGGAGTCCCGGCAATGCCTGATAATGATATTTCTCAGTCTTTCCACACCGAAGGGCTCTTCAGAAGAAGACATGGTTTCGGTAATACCGTCGGTGTACAGAAGAAGTCTTCCTCCCGGAGCAATATGTGCCCTGCCCATCTGATACTCTGCTTCAGGCATTACACCAAGAATCAGACCGCCCGTATGAAGGTTGTCTACGGTATTCTCTCCAGCCCGACAAAGAATCGGCGGATCATGACCTGCAGAGCAGTAGTCGATATCACCATTTTCAAGATCAATAAATGCAAGAAAGAAAGTAATGAAAGTGGCATCAGGCATTCTGTCACAAAGGGCTGCATTCAGTCTCGACGTAGTAACTTCAACAGACAGGTCTTCCTTCAGAAGAGTGCCGAGACTTGCCTGGAGAGCCGCCATGAGCATTGCTGCCGCAGCTCCTTTTCCAGATACATCAGCAATTGCTACAGCAAGCCTTCCATCAGAAAGCTCAAGCACATCGTAGTAATCGCCGCCCATTACCCTTGAAGGAATGCTGATCGCTGCTATTTCCCACCCTGACGGTTGGGGCAGGCTTCCAGGAAGCAAATTCTTCTGAATATTTCTGGCAAGCTCCAGCTCTCTCTCAAGCGATTGTCTCTGAAGTTTCTCTCCAAAAAGCTGTGCACTCTGAATTGCCTGAGCAATCTGTCTGGTAAAGCTATCGAACAATCCTCTGGTGTACTCTACGAAAAAGAACTGCTTCACGCTGGCTGCTACAATTACTCCTAGTCTTTCACCTCTAACCTCTACCGGGGCAGCCACCATTGAAGCAATACGAGTGTAGCCCTTCCGCCCGTTCTCCATTTTTCGCAGGGAACTTCTTCTGTAGTTATTTATCATGAAACCGTGACCGGTGGCATCAATCCTCCGTTCAACGCCGGTATACCACTCCTTACCAAGATTCTCCATGGCATTCCCAAGTTCTCTGCCCTTGCCGAAGGAGTAATCCCCTCCTCCATCATTCAGATGGAACCAGCAGTAATCAGAATCGGTCAACCTTGCCCCCAGTCGAACTGCAGCTGCTCCCAACTGCTCCGGTTCAAAGCTTGAATGCAGGGCCTGGCTTAAGTCCTGCAAGGTTCCAAGTTCCTTGTATCTCTTTTCAAGGATTCTTGCAGTGGGAAGCTGAAGCAGCATAGTTATGAAAGCAAAGAGAATGTAGATGGCGACAATCAGAACTACAGCCACATCAAGACCACCTGTACCGGGAAAAACATTTCCCGCCAGATAGTAATAAATACCCCGCCCCATAAGAAGACAGACAAAGGTTGCTACAAGAAGGAAAATTCTTGTCTTTCTTGAAAGATACTGAACCCATCTCTGACAGAAACCAAGCCCCACAGCGGAGAAAAGCAGCAGCAGGCTGGAAACATCGAGTTCTATTCCACTGAATATCTCGTCTGTTGAACTGAGAATGAAATTGAGACCTAACACGTGAAGCAGGGCCGTTACAAAAGCAATACTGACTGTAGCCCTGTAAAGCCACACTGTGAATGGAGTTCTGTCGATGTAAACAAATCCCCGAACCGCCGCCAGAAGAATCAGAGAGACAGCCAGAATAGCCAGACGCAGTAACGGAACCATGACTACAGGGGGGGAATCTCCCCTTTCTCTGTTCCCCAGAAGTGTATCCATTCCCACTGATGTATCCACGCTTGTAGAAGTAAGCACCGCGTCGATTAGAACACCTGCAGCGACACCGCTTACCTCTCCAATGGTTTCCAGAAAATGGCCTGTTTGACCTGTAAAAGTGGAATCCACAAAATTCCTTACATGACCACTCCCAGCTTCAGCTACACTATCAATTCTTCTGCCCAGTTCCCTGACTCTTTCAGCTCTCCGGGAATTCTCCGGAAGAATCTCCGGTGCATCAAGAACTCCAACAAAACCTGTCAGCCCCCAGAGAAGCACCATGGAAAAAAAACAGAGAACAAGTCTTCTGGAAAGACTGAGCCCGCTGAGAATCTCACTGGCACCCAGATAAAAGAACAGGCCGGCAACAACCATGAGAACGCCGGAAGTGATTCTGGTAAGAGAACTGCCGGAAGAACTGGATGGCAGAATTACTATAAGCAGTGCCAGAATAATCAGGGCTGCTCTGAGAAACCTTCTGCTGCTAAAAAAAGACAATCTGCCCATTCTACTTCAGTCTCCCGGTTATTTCTGCAAGAGAACCGGTAAATATCTTTCCGTCCGAAAGGTTCTTCATTTTGTACTCACCGGTCTCAACTTCATCAGGTCCAACTGTTACAACAAAGGGAATACCATATCTTGATGCCTCGCTGAACTGCTTTCCAAGCTTTTTCCCTGAAACATCCATCATAACCCGGATACCCTCGTCACGAATAGATGCTGCCAGTAAACCGGCGGCAGCAGTTGCATCAGAAGATGCCACGGCAATGTAAACATCTGCCGGAGCGGCTTCCCTCACGCTGTCTGGAATAAGCTTGTAGGTTTCCAGAAAGAGAGTAAGAGTCAATACACCCAGTCCGAAACCGACCCCTGATATCTTCTTGTTGCCGAAAAGACCCACAAGGTTATCGTACCTGCCTCCTCCGCACAGGGATCTGTTGTTCTCTCCTCCTGTATCCATCAGTTCAAAGACTATACCTGTGTAGTAATCAAGCCCCCTCACAACACCGGGGGAAAAAACTGCGCTGGGTATTCCTACGCCCTGCAGAAGTTCGTTGAATTCCACAACTTCCTGAAATGCAGAACTCCCGGACATCAGATCCATAAGCCATGGATCAGACAGAAACTCCACAGAAACAAGGGAGATTACCTGCCGGGCAACAACGGAATTCCCGCCACATGCTCCAAGAAGAAAATCAGCCCAGGCGTCAGCCTTCATCTTGTCGCGTTTATCAATTGCGGAAAACACTCCTCCGGTTAATTCCTTTGTCACACCGCACCGGGCAAGTGCGTCAGACATGAACCTTCTGCTGGACCAGCCTATTCTGTAGATAGAAGACGGTGCCTTGAAAGATTTCATGATTCCCTGCAACACCAGAATTACCTCAAGTTCAGCGGCAAGATTCTCTGAACCCAGAATGTCCAGATTGAATTGAAGGAATTCGCGAACTCTCCCCCGCTGCGGTCTCTCATACCTGTAGCAGAGGGGTGTGGAGAACCAGCGTACCGGTAGTTGCAGCTCTCCCTGAGCAGCAACCATTCGGGCAAGAGACGGGGTCATTTCAGGACGCAGAATCACTTCCCGTCCACCTCTGTCTTTGAAACAGTAGCTCTGCCTGCCCACCAGTTCACTGCCTGATTTAGCAGCAAAAAGCCCGAGGGGCTCTATTACCGGGCCATCGTATTCCTCGAAACCCGCCCGAACAGAGGAAAGGCATAGGGTTTCAGTAACAAACTTCTCTATTCTAAACTCACCGGGGAGCCTCTGGCGCATACCGCTCAAAGGCTTAGTGGAGAGTGACATATACCGCTCCTTATACTTCATTAATTCTCTGGCACAAAACCACAAAATACTTTGAATATTCTACCCTTAAAATTACGCCCGTGCAACCCCTGCAGTAAACAGGAGCCTGCTTTTGTTGAACTCTCATTAAAGAAAGGGGAATGCATAATTTGACGAAGGTAACAAGTTGAGAACCTGTGGCAAGATCAAGATAAATTCGAGAAATCTTTAACCGACTTAGGACTCGACAGGCGAATCCATCTTGTTCCTGTCAAAATAAATGTCATATACTATGCCTCTTGAGAGGTGATATTATACATGGCTGATTAATTGGAGTAACATGAAATACAGAAGCAAATCTCGAGAACTTGTAGCTATTATAATGATAATGTTGATTGCTTTTATTGGGTATTACAAACTATTCAACAATGCTTTTGATAGGGTGCAGTTGAAAAATGTGGGT
>JAGLOJ010000060.1 GCA_023139045.1 Candidatus Sabulitectum sp. | reverse complement strand
GGCCTCAGTGGATGCGGTTTATTGGTTGCAGCAAAATAAACGCAGATTCGTTGGTACTCAGACCGGCGAGTCAAGCTGTGTTAAGGATTGACTTGTCGGGGGCGTCAATGTAGGTTAAATCCCTGTTTCCAGCCTCTTTGATTCGATACTCCAGGGAGTGTACCATGCCACCCAGACGAAGAGTTTTCAGCTGTGGCATTATGCTCTGAGCTATCATTGCACACCCGCCTCTGAGAATATCTCTCCTGGATCACGAGCCAAATCATGATCTTCGCGAGTCAACGGAATGAATTCCGATTGTTCATGGTAGATGGTGAATTTTTGCCATAGCGACTGTTCCATTTGTTGAGATATGCAGCATTCAGAGCGTTGTCTGGATTGCTGAACACTCTCTCTGCTTTCCACTGCACCCCTAACTTCTCACCCCGAATTCACTGGACTGGAAAGATAAACTGTTTTCAAGCATATTGCACCCATGAAAAAACTAACTGACACAAAGATTGATATTGCAGAAATTGCCTCTCACCTTGCTCGTATGGGTTGGTCTGAGGCAAATGCCGGAAATATCTCCGTTCTTATGCCAAGAGGTACTACTTTTGACCCGGGTGACAATCCGAACTCATACCACTTCCACGAACCTGTCAGAGCTCTTGCCGGTAGAACTCTTCTGATCACTGCAACAGGAAGTCGTTTTAGAAGAATGAAGCGTGATATTGACACGCAGATTGTACCTGTTACCATTACCGAATTCGGCACCGGCGCCTTGTGGCCATCCGAATTCCCCAGCCCTACAAGTGAGATAGGAACACACATACAAGTGCATTCGCTCACGCCCGATCTCGGCTGGGAGACATCAGCAATAGTGCACACGCACTCTACAAAAATGCTTACTCTCTCATCCAGCGATCTTCCTGGAGAAATGCTTCAGGATGCAGTGGAAAGGGCTCATCCCGAGATATCTATTCTAATGAGAAAAGGATTGGCGTTTCTGGATTTCGCCCCACCGGGAACCTGGGAACTGGGTGAGAAGACAAGAGATGAATTTAAACAGGCTAACGCAGTCATCTGGCGGAAACACGGTATTCTGGGATTTGCCGAAGATCTAGAAATGGCCTGCGATTATGTGGAAATGACTGAAAAAGCCGCTGAGATCCTTCTTCTTGAAAAGAGCGCCTTTGGCAACTTCCTCGGATTAAAGGACAGGGAACTGGAAAATCTCCGGGATGAGCTTGTGCCGGATTGACCGACAGCTATATAAGAATTGGCGAAAAATTGTTGTAATTAGTTAAACTGGAGGGGTATGGAATGAAAATACTGATCGTCATTAGTCTTCTCAGTGTGATTGCTGTTTTCTCTGGTTGCGGAGACTCTGCAACAGAGATAAGGGGCACTCTCCCTGTAGTTACCGGAATAGAAGTTGACACACTTGCCAGCAAAGGAGACACGATTGTTGTCACCTGGACTGCCATGGATACAACTTTAGTCGAAGGATATTTTCTGTGGTCCAGAAACACCCTTGAGGGGCCCTGGTCACTTGCGGCAACCTGCGACGAAAATGCAGGAAAACACATCGCCTCTCGGTCAGCTTTTTATACGGTGATGGCCTACAGCGGGAATGACACTTCTTCTGAAATCGGTCTTTCCGATAACACCAAGACTGAAGGTATTTCTGAAATCAGAGAATTCTTTTCTTTGAAGCCGATTGGCTTCCGTGTTGACCTTGAGGGCGATTCACTAATAGCAGGTGATCCCGGATCAACTGAGTTTGCCCAGCATTTTGTCGTGGCGATTAACTTTACCGGCGAAAGATTCATCTTCCCCGGCAGTGCTCACTCGGAGCTGTGGCCAGGCGGAGCCAGAACAAAAATATCAACAATTGGCGGGTTAGTGGCTCCATCACCGGATGACCAGTTCAGCTGGAAAGACAGCATTTCCTACGGAGGAGATTTCTTTCTTTCTCTTGACGACGGTTACTACCTCATGCTCAAGGGTACACACACTCTACCGGACCCTCTAACGTTGACAGACACATTGGTTATCAGGGGTCAGGTTCAGCCAATCAAGGGTGTTCGGGTGTTCAGCGAACAGTAATTATCCGGTAATTATAAAAGGGGGGGGAGGGAGTTGAGTTCATGCTCCCCCCCCTTTTTTGATAGCCAGTACTACGGAGTAAGTCTTTTTATGTCTCTCGGGAACATGGTGGTAAGACGGATGTTGTCTACTCCCAGAAGCCTTGCTGTTATTCTTTCCAGACCTATTGCAAGCCCTCCGTGCGGTGGCAGACCATACTTGTGGGCCTGCAGATAGCTTTCAAAGTCACCTGGATTCAAGTCCATGGCAGCCATCTTATCTATCTGTTCCTGGTAATCGTTGATTCTCTGACCACCTGTTGTTACTTCAAGACCTCTGAACAACAGATCAAAACCGAGTGTTGTACCGGGATTCTCAGGATCATCCTTGGTGTAGAAAGGTCTCTTCTCCGTTGGGAAATGTGTCACAAACACAAAATCACTGTTCCAGTTCTCGGCAGAATAGGTACACAGTGCCCGTTCCTCCTCCGGTTCAAGATCGGGTTCATCGGAGTAGTCCCTGCCAGTTACCTTACCGGCGATCTCGTGGGCTTCCGCAAGGGTAACTACTGGAATGTCATCTCCAATAACCGGCATATCAGCATCAAGAAGAGCAAGCTCCGGGGCACAGGTTTCCTGAATAAAATTGATGCAGTACTTCAGCAAAGCCGTTTCCATGAGCATCACATCAGTGTGGTCTTTCACAAAGCCCATCTCGAAGTCAAGAGAAGTGTATTCGTTGATATGACGACTGGTCTGATGGGGCTCAGCCCTGAAAACCGGACCAATCTCAAAAACTCTTTCGTATATACCCACACCCATCTGCTTGTAAAACTGCGGTGACTGGGCAAGGAAAGCGGGTCTGCCGAAGTAATCCACTGTAAATATATTGGCTCCACCCTCAGCACCGGCCACGCCGATCTTGGGGGTGCGAATCTCTGTAAACCCTTGTCCTCGTAGAAATTCTGAGAACGCCAGTGCAAAGGCTTCTGAAATTTTCAGTCTTGCTCTCTCCACCGGATGGCGAAGGCTCAGTGGCCTGAGATCAAGATTTGTGTCAATATGAAGGTCCAGGATTTTCTTGGAAAGATCCACCGGTGGATGTTCCGCGGGGACAGATATTACCTCAACCTCTTCCACCTGAATCTCAACACTGTTCGGGTTGATGGATTTGTCTTTGATCTTTGCATTCTTGACCAGGCCCGTGATCTGAACAGACTGTTCTTCTGCAAGTCCGTCTATAAGTTCTTCATTTCCATCACGACCAATTACACACTGGAGAAGGCCGTCATGACGACGAATCACAACAAAGGCACCCCATCCCAGTCTGCGGATTCTCTGAATCATGCCGTGAACAGTTACCTTCTGCCCATCCATGCCAGCCAGTTCTGCTGCACTGAGCAATCTCTGATCGGCAGCGGTTGATACTCTGTACATCAATCATCTCCTGTATTCTGCCCGGCTAATCTAAGCAGGCGATTCGGTGTGCCTGAAAAATGGGCCCGGGCTTTTTTTATTGATATTTCAAGTGCTTCCAGCCTGGGGAATATACCGGAAGGGATGTGTTCCACCTTAATCATTCCGTAGCGAAACTGTTTTAAGTCGTTGAGCATTCCTGAAACAGCAGGCTGATAATAGCAGCGGGAACGCTCACGGAAAGTCCAGAGTGCTTTGACTCCCTCTGTAAGAGCTGTTTCTTTTTCCAACTGAAATGATCGCCTGAGACGAATGAGAAACCTCTCCATGAATTGGAGTTCTTCTTCAACATCAGCTGGTGTCCTAAGATTTCCACTCATCTCAAGTTTGCCTTATATTCTGCCGTTAAAAAATAGATTCCAAGCAACACGATACAGTTGCAAAGATAGCAAATAACCCCCGAGGAGGGAAGATGAGGATACTCGCAGTAAATCCAGGCTCAACTTCAACAAAAATCTCAGTTTTCGAGAATGAAGGGGAAGTCTGGGACCTGAAGCTGTCGCATTCCCCGGAAGAACTGTCCCCTTTCGGTCCAAACATTTTCGAGCAGTACGGATTCAGGCGCGATGTAATCGTATCTGCCTTGCAGGAAGCGGGATACCCGGTAGAGAGCTTTGACGGAATTGTGGGAAGAGGTGGATTGGTTAAACCGATTCCCGGAGGAACATACCTGGTTGACGATAATCTTCTCAAGGATCTTAAAATTGGAATTCTGGGGCAGCATGCATCCAATCTCGGTGGTCCTATTGCAGCAGAGCTTGCAAAAACAGCAAGCTGCGAGGCCTTCATTGTTGATCCTGTTGTTGTTGACGAAATGGAGCCCATCGCAAGGTTTACTGGAAGTCCTCTTCTCTCCAGAAGAAGTATTTTTCATGCTTTGAACCAGAAGGCAGTAGCCCGGAAGGCAGCGAAAGAGCTTGGCAAAGACTACGATACGTGCAATTTTGTCGTAATACACCTCGGTGGTGGAATTAGCGTGGGAGCACACAGAAAAGGGCAGGTTGTTGATGTAAACAACGCCCTGGATGGTGACGGCCCCTTCACCCCCGAAAGATCGGGCGGACTACCGGTAGGAGACCTCGCAAAACTCTGTTTTTCAGGTGACTACACACTGGGCGACTTAAAGAAAATGATAAAGGGGCAGGGTGGCATTGTAGCCTACCTTGGAACAAATGACATGATGAAAGTTGAAGACGAAGTTGAAAAGGGCAACGAAGAATGGCTGGCTGTTTATCGGGCTATGGCTTATCAGACAGGTAAAGAAACTGGAGCAATGGCCACTGTACTCAAAGGAAATGTAGACGCAGTTGTTGTTTCCGGTGGAATTGCCTATGACAAAAAGTTCATCGGCTGGCTGAAAGAGATGATAGAATTCATAGCGCCGGTAATTGTTTACCCCGGCGAAATGGAAATGGAAGCTCTTGCCCTGGGAGCTCTTCGAGTTCTGACAAAGCAAGAAGAACCAAAAGCCTACAATCCCGAATAGAGGACCGGAGGAAATGAATATGAGTGACAGGTTCATCGAGGCAAAAAAAGCCTGGGAGGACACCATTCTTGCCAAAGTTCTGGGGAAGTTCCCGGAACGTAAAGAAGAATTTGTAACAGGCTCAGGTAACCCTGTAGAGAGGGTCTACTTCCCCTCCGAGCCTGACGGGAAGTATCTTGATGAATCCGGTTTTCCGGGGGAGTTTCCGTACACCAGAGGGGTACAGCCAACCATGTACCGGGGCAGACTCTGGACAATGCGCCAATACGCGGGATTTGGCAGTGCTGTTGAGTCAAACAAGCGTTACAGGTATCTTCTTGACGCCGGACAGACGGGTCTTTCCGTAGCCTTTGATCTACCCACGCAGATAGGATATGATTCAGATCATCCCCTCTGTGCAGGAGAAGTGGGCAAGGTAGGTGTGGCCATCGACAGTCTTTCCGATATGGAACTCCTGTTCAAGGATATTCCGCTGGGCAAAGTCTCAACCTCAATGACGATCAATGCACCGGCTTCTGTTCTTCTCGCCATGTACATTGCAGTGGCAGATAAACAGGGAGTCGCCAGCGACAAGCTCAGAGGAACTATTCAGAATGATATTCTTAAGGAATACATGGCCAGGGGAACCTACATCTTCCCTCCCGGTCACTCGATGAGACTGATAACTGACATCTTCGGCTTCTGCAAGGAAAATGTGCCTATGTGGAACACCATTTCAATCAGTGGATACCACATCAGAGAGGCAGGCAGCACGGCCGCACAGGAAGTTGGTTTCACCATCGCGGACGGAATCGCCTATGTGGAAGCAGCTATCAGGGCAGGGCTCAATGTAGATGACTTCGCTCCAAGATTGAGCTTCTTCTTCAATGCCCACAACGATCTTTTTGAAGAGGTGGCCAAGTACCGTGCGGCACGAAGAGTCTGGGCACGCGTGATGAAGGACAGATTCGGCGCCACGAACCCCAAGAGCTTGATGCTGAGATTCCACACCCAGACAGGTGGATCAACTCTCACTGCCCAGCAGCCCGACAACAACATCGTAAGAGTTGCCATACAGACTCTTGCGGCTGTAATGGGCGGCACCCAGAGTCTGCACACAAACAGCCGCGATGAAGCACTTGCTCTTCCAACGCAGCATGCTGTGACCATCGCACTCAGAACGCAGCAGATAGTTGCCCACGAAAGCGGAGTTGCCAACACCATTGACCCGCTGGCCGGCAGCTATTTCGTTGAAAGCCTCACTGATAAGATTGAAAAAGATGCCATGAACTACATCGCCAGCATCGACACTTTGGGTGGAATGGTTAAGGCTGTTGAAGAAGGATACCCGCAACGACAGATACAAGACGCGGCCTACGATTACCAGAGAACCATCGAATCAGGCGAACGGGTGGTTGTGGGAGTAAACAAATTTCAGCAGGAAGAGCCTCCTCCAACAGGTCTCCTCAGAGTTGACCCCGCGGTTGAAACTGCACAGAGGAACAAACTCGCAGCAGACAAAGCCGGCAGAGACAATGAAAGAGTAAAAACAACCCTTTCCGTTTTGAAGATAGCAGCAGGCTCAAATGACAACCTCATGCCTGCAATTATTGACTGTGTAAGATGTTACGGCACTCTTGGAGAAATATGCGGTGTACTCAGAAAAGAATTTGGAGAATACCAGCCCAAGACAGTGGTATAGGCTGACTATTCACTTCCAGCGTGATCTTTGTTGTCAGGAACGGGGGAAAAGAATCCGGTTCTTTTCCCCGGGCCGTTCTCTTTCACAATGGATCATTCATAACGGAAGCAAAGGCAGGTTTATCCAGTCTCCTTTTTTTGTATGCTATAGCTTGTAAAGCAGTCCTGTTCCAATATGAAAGAGGTTTTTGTTGCTCAGGTATCTACTGTTTCCAACTCTTCTGATGCTTCTGTCGTGTGGAGCTCCAGACGGTTCTGCATGGCTGATAAAAACATCCAGCGGCGAAATAACCGTTGCAGCAGCCGGTGAAATCTGGGACGAACTGGATCAGAATGAAAGAGCTTCCTATCTTGCGGAAGACAGCCCGGTTGGTTGTTTTGTTTCTGCACTTGGCAGGGAAACTATGATCCTTCATGAAATTAACAACTATCGATACCTGCAGTCTCCAATCATTGAGAACATGAAAAAGTGCTGGATTAGAAGTGCATCTGCGAGAGCATATAACGACTCTCTGTCTGTATCTATTCGAGGTGAAGTAACAGCAGCTGATTTGTCAAACTACAGAGAACTTCTTGGGACAATTGTATGGTATTCTTCAACTGCTGAGGCTCCTGCAGGTCCGGTAAGGCTTCCAGATCTACCATGGGCAGTGGCGTTTGCATTTGATACTATGGCCACAGGTTCCTCTGTCGAGATTGAAGCTGTTACCTACACTCTCGACTCATGTTTAACCTCATCGGAGAAATTCACAGATGAACTGCATCTCGATGTCAACATAGTTAATTCATTTGCCCTTTCCAGCCTGACCCGAAGCCGCGTGAACAGAAATCTGCAATATCTGAAAGCTGAAGCCATGGGTGCATTCTCCTTTGATTCAGTTTCTGTATCAACATACTGTACACAACGTGGTTCCCTGGAAGACAATACAGAACTTGCTCTCTGGAACAACGGAGCAATTTCTGCTGAAGAGTTTGATGGAATTGCCGCGTTTGTTGCACTGGGTCGACCGAGTGGTGCAACCTCTCCCCATTGGGTATGTCTCAATCTCAGAAATCAGGCAGGACTTATAATTGTGGAAGAAATATTCTCCAGACTGAATCCTCAGGATTATGCAGGTATTCAACAAGCAGCAGGTGAATTTGCCACAGATCAGGCCTGCGAACTGCTTTTCCGGAATAATGTAACAAACTTTGTGAAAATCACTGATTCCATGGTTATTGAGGCATATTCCAGAATGGATTCAATTCCGATGGTGCCGGAAACCAGAACATTCATCTCCTTCCTGGCATCATCTACCGTATGTGAAGAGGTTATTGCCAGCATGAGCAATGGAGATTCTCTCTTATCGGTTTACTCAGGATCAGGATACGGATACAGCGAGTTTCTTCTCCCGGGCAGCGACTTCCTCTCAAGACCTGTGACCGTCTCAGAACTCCCGGCTGAGATATCTGATGTTCTATTTGATCTGAGTGAGGCCGAAACCAGGTGGCAGGGTCCTTTTGAAATTAATGAAAACCTGTTTATTATCTACAGACTTGACCGGGTTTTTCCAGCTCACCCTATCCCTTTTGAAAAGTTAGAGGAGCCTATCAGGCACAGACTTCTTATTCACAATGAAGAGCAGAGAACAATGGAATGGATCTGTGAGCTGGAAACAGCCTGTAATCTTCAGATCAATCACGAGATACTGGGAGATATTCCCCCGGATCCATCACAGTGGAGTGACCTTTAATTGAAAACAGGATTGCTGGAGCCAAATACAGTTCCAGCAATCCTTTGCTTCTTATTTATCTGATTATGCAGAGTTTCTCGGTAACGGCTACTTCTGCATTTTCAGCTCTTACCAGATAAACGCCTGTCTTAAGATCTGTAAAGGTTTCGCTGTGATATCCAGCGGCAACTTCACGACCAGTCATGTCATAGATTGCAAATTCTCCCTGTGATGACACGGTAACAGCGCCCGCAGCGGGATTTGCGCTGAAGTGAATAGCTTGTGCAGGTGCGGGCGTGTCGTCTTCAATGCCCAGCATGTGCATTGCCGGCATGATGGTCGGGTCACCAAGAACGACCATTCCAAGATGCCAGTACTGCTCTGATGGAGTGAATCCACCGGCAATTATGTAGTTCCACCAGGCCTTGTAAGCCTCCCCGAAACTTGCGCCATCTCCCAGAGGTGTGTAGAAGTGAGAAAACCAGAGCATTGCTCCGCTTTTTGCGCTGCCAACAGCGGCAAGGCCGTAGTCAGTTCCAAAAACATATGCACAACCCATACACCAGGTGCTTGTAAAACGACAGTTGGAACAGGCGAAAAGGTTGAAGAATCTGGATGGGGGATTATCGAACCAGATGTGTGCTGCCGTTGTACTGGGGCCGGGGCTCCACTGATGCATCGTTGCGCTGGAGTGAACAAAGGGACTAATCCAGGTGTAGCCCTCCTGAAGTCTGTTATTTCTGTAGTCTGTACCATTTGTAGCACTGGTTGGAAAGTTTACAAGTTCAACATCATCATACAGTTTTTCCATTGCAGCACGGTAGGCATTGCCCGAGCCAGCCCAATCATCATCAACATAACAGAGGGCATGGGGATTGGGATCTCCATTGAGACGCCACTCATGAAGTCTTGTGAGGTAAGCTTCAATCAGATCGTATTCATCGCCCAGTGGGAGAACACTGGTTACTATTCTGCCCGTATATATCTCCGGAAAAAGATCACCGCTCCAACCATCATAAATACCGTCCTGACCTGGAGTGCCAATGCCCGGATAACCAATCCAGTTATCCTCCCAGACCCCGTCAAGATCCATGTAAAAATAATCGCTGGGGAAAGTCTCGTTGGATTTGGCTTTGTTGTCAACAGTGCATGACCATGGAGCAGAAATATCGCCCACGAACACAACACCCTCAAGACCGTCGGCATACAGATTTGCAAGCCACGCTCTTATCTCAACAGGGTCGGCAGAGGTGATTTCAACAATTGCGCAAGAATTTCCTTCACTCTGAATATCAGCAAGCCACTGATCAGTCAGCGCTGAATCAAGACTGTCTGACATGAACTCTTCCATTACAATCAGGAAGTCTGAACCCCTGACATCACCTCTGATTGGTGTCACTTCAAGTTCTGTGAATTCCGGTTGCTCTGCCCGGTACTCAGCGTATGTACCAGGTACAAAATCGGAATCAAGGTTTCTTGTAATTGGTGTTTCATCGTAAACACCGGCAATCAGCAAAAGGATCAGAAAAGACATGAGAACTCCTAACGCAGGTACTGCATGAGACCCAAGAGCTTAACAGTCAGGTTCATTGCAGGATAGAGTATGCTGGAAATAACACCGGTAAAAAGAAGACCAAACACAATGAACATACCAAATCGCTCAAGCTTCATGTAATTCCACAAAGCCTTACCTTTGAGAAAATTGGAAACTATTCTACTTCCATCAAGAGGAGGAATGGGAATGAGATTGAAAACCATTAACATCACATTTATCACAGACACATAAGCAAATGTTCTTGTGAGAAATGCAGGCAGTATACCTCCCAGCAGGGAAAGAAGTACACTTAAAGCAATCGCGATCGCAAGATTGGTCGCAGGCCCTGCCATGGCAACAAGCATCATTCCCTTCTTGGGGTTTCTGAAGTAGGCGGGATTAACCGGAACAGGTTTCGCCCATGCGAAGAGGAAAGGCGATTTCATAAAAATGAGCATAGCAGGCAGTATGATTGTTCCAAACAAATCTATGTGCACTATGGGGTTGAATGAAAGTCTTCCCATTCTGGAGGCAGTTGGGTCGCCAAGCCTGAATGCAGTGTACCCGTGTGCAATTTCATGGCAGACCACACTGAAAAATACCATCACAAGAACAAGGGGCATTTCCATTAACATCCTATCTCCTTCTTCCGGCAAGAAGCAACCAGAGCATCTGCCCGATGGCAGCCAGCGCACTTGCTACATAGGTTAAAGCGGCTGCGGTGAGAACCTTCTTCACTCCGGCCACATCGGAAGGAGGGAAGCCCCTCTCCTTTTCAAGCCAGTTTACAGCCCTGGCACTGGCATTGAATTCAACTGGAAGTGTAACTAACTGGAACAGAAGAGCAGCCCCGTAGAGAGCTATTCCAATGTATATCAGATTGGTCATTCGAAAGAAAAAACCACCGATAAGGAGTGGAAACAGCATCTGGCTGCCAAGATTCGCAACAGGAACCAGCGCGGTTCTGAACTTGAGTGGTGAATACCCCATGGCATGCTGAACTGCATGACCAGCTTCATGGGCGGCGATTCCTATGGCAGCCACCGAATCACTTGCGTAAACACCACCGGAAAGCCTGAGAGTTTTCGACCGGGGGTCGTAGTGATCCGTGAGCTTTCCCTGAATCTGCTCTATTTCGATATCCGCTAGGCCATAATTGTCCAGAATACTCCGGGCCATGGAAGCACCGGTAAGGCCCGGACCGTTCCGTACTCTGCTGTAGTGGTTGAATGTGGAATTGACCCTTGATCTGGCAATCATTCCCAGAATGAAAGCAGCAAGAATAACAAGAACACCAGGATTCATATCGTACATCATTTGAAAAAGCATCTATATCAACCTTTCGCCTGCTACCCAGGTACGCAATTCCTCTTCCAAAGCCATCCTGCTGAATGCCATGGACATAAGCAAACAGAGATCAGGAAGAGATCACTGCTGTGCCAGGTCAGCGCACGTAATACAGGCTCTACCGCGAGTCGATCCGGCTAGAGTTCTCTCTACAGACTTCTCAAGGCCGGGCAGATCTCTGACATGAAGAGCCAGCCGGAAAACGGCACATCCCGAAAACGCCACCGGCCCGACAGACGACCAGAACACACTGCACAACCTCTTCCACAGAGTACGGGTGGCAAACACCACCGCTGGAACAGCGTATCTGACACCGTTTTCATACTCCACCGCCCACCGGTACTCGATCCACCTGAAAGGAAACCCTTTAAGAGCCTCCCTGGTTCCCCGGCTGTACAGCCATGCTGGTGCAGTGAACCCCGAAGGGGGCTCACTCAGAACATCAGACATTATTTTGTAACCCTCTTCAATCCTGGACTTTGCATCATCCAGAGAAAGAGAAAGAAACTCACCCTCGCCTTTCGTGAAAAGCTTTCCTTCCAGGGAAAATTTCTCCCGGCCACCAAGATGATACAATCCATGCTGGGCAATCTCTACGCCGGCATCATTCAGTTCCCTGAGCCATGAGCAGAATTCAGGGTGTCTGTCAATCCTGCCCAGAGAATGAAAATCGGGCACAACCAGCATGGTAAAGTCGGCTCCTGTTCTTCCCATTATCATATCAGTCAGCTGCCTGGAGCGATCAAACATCACCGGCGTAACATCATGCAGAGAAACAAGAATTTTCTTCACTAGCGGATCGTGTCTCCCGGTTTTGCACCTGCACCCGGCTCGAGCAGGAAGACTCCAGATTCGCCATCGCTGGCCATGAGCATTCCATGACTCATAACACCGCAGAGTTTCGCAGGCTTCAGATTGCACACCACGGCAACCAGACGACCCTGCAGTTCTTCCCTGGTGTAATGTTTCTTCATACCGGCAACCACAGTCCTCACCTTGTCTCCCGTATCTACTTCTATTTTGTAAAGCTTCCTGGCCTTCTTGATGTCTTCAACACTGAGAATTCTTCCAATTTTGAATTCAATCTTCATGAAATCTTCAAAATCGACCTGAGGTTTCTCCGGTTCTTTCTGCTGCGCCTCAACTGGAACTTCCGGCATGTCAAGAACTTTTTCAAAACCATCCTCAAGCTTCCTGAAGAGGATTTCGGCATTGTTAAGTTTGTGCCCGGGCTTCAAAAGAACAGTACCTGCATCGGACCATTTCAACTCACCAAGCCCCAGCATTCTTCGGATTTTCTCTGTGGAAAATGGAATGAATGGCTCAAATATTACTGCCAGCGAGGCACAGAGATTCAGGCAGGTAGCCACTGTTACCCCGCACTGATCCGGATCTGTTTTTAACGACTTCCATGGTTTGGCTGTATCAAAGTACCTGTTACCCTCCCGGGCAAGCTCCATTGCCACACAAATGGCTTTCTTGAACTTGAATGACTCCATCAAGGCAGCAATCTCTTCTGCGGTTTCGAGAGCCTTGTTGAGAAGAACCATGTCGGGATCTGCAGCAGGAACACTGCCTTCAAACTTACTTTCTGTAAACTTCAAAGTTCTGTTTATGAAGTTCCCAAGAACATCAGCAAGCTCGTTGTTCCTGGACTGGTATTCAGTCCAGGAAAAGTCGGAGTCTCTACTCTCCGGAGCGTTCACTGCCAGAGCATAACGCATGGGATCCGGGTCAAAGTGATTCAGATACTCTCCCATACCAATTCCAGTACCACGGCTTGTAGAAAATTTCTGTCCTGAAATGTTAAGATATTCGTTAGCAGGTACATTCCATGGCAGTGAGAAGTTTCCCAGTGCATGCAGAATAGATGGTTCGATAATGCAGTGGAAGACGATGTTATCTTTGCCAATGAACTGTACAAGCCTTGCGTCAGGGTCCTGCCAGTATTTTTTCCATTCACCGGGGTCTTTTCCTGCTTTGGCGAAGTATTCCCTTGTGCTGCTGATGTAGCCAAGTACCGCTTCGAACCACACGTAAAGAACCTTACCCTTCGCCTCTTCCAGAGGAACCGGAACACCCCATGAAAGATCTCTGGTTATTGCTCTTTCCCGAAGGCCATCGCCCAGCCAGCTGTAGCAATACTTGAGTACATTTGTTTTCCAGTCGGACTGCCCTCCGAGCCATCCCTCAAGCCACTCCTGGAAATGATCCAGAAGCAGAAACCAGTGCCTTGTCTCTCTGGTCTCAGGGGCTGCACCGCAGATCCCGCATTTCGGGTCAAGAAGCTCAAAGGGCTCAGTCCATGTTCCGCAACTCTCACACTGATCCCCCCGGGCATCTTCTGAACCGCATTTCGGGCAGGTACCGTTGATGTATCTGTCAGGCAGGTATCGCCTGCAATCGGAACAGTAAAGCTGTTTCATGTCTTTCGGGACAATGTGTCCTTTTTTCAGTAGCTCAAGGAATACACTCTGGGCAAATTCCTTGTGCTCAGGGCGGGTGGTTCTTGAAAAATTATCAAAGCTTATCCCGAATCTTCTGAAATCATCGGCAATCACAGAATGAAATTTGTCCACTACTTCCATAGGGGTGATTCCCATTTTTTCAGCAGCTATCGTGATGGGAACTCCGTACTCATCTGTTCCGGAGCAGAAGAGAATGTCATGCCCGCACATCCGCATGTACCTCACATAGATATCAGCGGGAAGGTACGCTCCGGCAAGATGGCCCAGATGCTTCGGTCCATTCGCGTAGGGAAGTGCGCTTGTTACCATGTATCGGGACATCAGTTTTTCCTCTCTTCTTTTTTATTGCTCTTTCTTCGGTATCTTCCACGGCTTCTGTTTCTGTTCCTCTTCTCCGATTTCTCCATGTTTTCTTCTGCTTCACCGGAGGAAACTTTGACCTTTTCTCCGGGTTTTTGTCCTGCCCCGGGTCTTGATTCTGGTCTTTGTTTCTGTTTTGGTTTCTCTCTGGAATCCGAATGGGAACTGCACTTTCTCTCAGTACAAGGCGGCACCGGTAGAGTGGTCATTGTGCGTCTTCTATGGAAATCCTCAATTGGCAGAATCTCCTCATCACCACTTCCCTCCCAAAAAAGGGTTACGGTTTCCCTGAAGATATTGATTTCTTTAACAGATGCCTGTAAACCGTTCACCTTCAGCTTGAGACCGGCTCGGGGATATGTTTTTGATGCCTTGTGGTAGAATTCGGTTTCGTATTCCAGGCAGCACATCAAACGACTGCATGCGCCTGAAACCTTGCTGGGGTTTGGAGATAAATGCTGATCTCTCACTGATTTGAGTGTTACAGACTTGAATTCGTTCAGGAAACCGGCGCAGCAGAGCTGCCTGCCGCATATTCCAACGCCATCTTTGTACTTGGCATCATCTCTGACTCCGATCTGGCGCATCTCAATCCTCGCCCTGAATGCAGAAGCCATATCTCGAACAAGTCCTCTGAAATCAGTCCTCTGATCCGCCGTAAAGAATATCCGGATTCTGTTTCTATCAAGTTGTGATTCGCAATCAGTAAGGCGCATGTCCAGATTTCGAACCTTTACCCGTGTTTCACAGTGTTCCAGCACTTCTTTCTCAAAATCACGGTTGGATCTGAAATTTTCCATGTCTGCATCTGTTGATATTCGAAGAAAGTTGCCCTCTATTCGCTCCATGTTGCTTTCACACGGAGGCAACTTGGCAACCACTCTGCCCATATCCTCACCCCGATCAACCGAGACAACGGCCATGTCTCCCATGTCCACCGGGTTTTTAGTTCTGTTTGCAAACATCAGCAATCTTCTTGATTTAAACGCAAGTTGAATGATCTCTATAGGTTGATTTTCCATTGTGTGAGCATCTCCGTCTTTCATTTCAATTCAATGTCCTTCTTCTTGAACCCACTGCCGCCGCAGAGAAAGCCATTGAAGGTGAAACATTTGCCCTTAATCTTTGTTCACATCGCCGGAAGAGCATTTCCATCCGCTGATAAGTTTCATCGTCTGCCCCGGTAACAACAGGTACTGCTTCCCGGGTTAGCGGTTTGGTTCCAGTAATGACTCTTCTGAGGTCATGGGTCAGTGAAGTCATTTCCACGCAGAGGGAAAGAATTCCTTCTCTGCCAAGTTTTCTGGATAAAGCCTCCACCTCCGCAGCAAGCTCCATATCCCCAAGGGACTTGTTGAAAATCAATTCGAAAACTCCCTCAACCTGACTCTTGTCTTTTGTCTTTTTCCTGCTGAGTACAAGAGCCCGGCCGGGGCAGCCATCCGAAAGCAGAGCCAGTTTTGATGCTGTTTCTGCTGATGCTCCGATTCTTTCCATAAGAAACGCTTCCATCATGGAAGTAGTTAGTCTTCCGAATCTTACAGTATGCGCCCTGGATCTCACCGTTGGCAGCATGCCGGAAACCCTGGAGGTAATCAGAACGATAAGGGCACCGTCAGGAGGTTCTTCAAGAGTTTTCAGAATAGCGTTGGCTGACTCTCTTCTGAGTCGGTGAGCATCATAGATAATTTCCACATAGCCGTGCCCCTCAAAAGATTTCCTGGACAGCCTGTGTCCCATTTCCCGCATCTGATCAATGGAAATGTAGGTATTTCCCTGAATGCGAAGAGGTGTAATCCCATCTTTGGCCCTTGCTTTGAACAGGTCAACAACATCTTCATCCTTTGTGGTCTTCATCCTCGGAAGCGTTATTCTTACATCAGGGTGAACCATGCCGTCGATCTGCCTGCATTGTTTACACTGTCCGCAAAAACCTTTTTCCACCTCAGGGCAGATCCTGGCCTTCGCCATATCAAGAGCCGCTGTCAATCTGCCGCTTCCGTCCGGGCCTGCCAGAATATAGGCATGGGCAAGCCTGTTACTGCTCACCGCTGATGACAGTATTTTCTTTGCCTGTTTTTGACCGCTCAGAGATGAAAACAATTCCATACCTACTCCAGATACTCAAGGGGGTTTACAGGTTCACCGGCGCGGCGAATCTCAAGATAGCAGCCTGACCTTCCCCCGGGCAGAAGACCTGTCATTCCCAGAAAAGACCCCGAATCGACTGTTTCACCCCGATCGACCTCCAGACTTCCAAGATGAGCATAAACACTGTAGTAGCCATCAAGGTGATCCAGCACTACCATTCTTCCCATATTTAGAAATTCCCTGGCGTAAATTATAACTCCGGGACCAATGGTTGAAACCCTGGTGGAATTACCAACAACTGCAATAGATATGCCGTCACTGACAGTTTCCGTTCCGTACACTGGATCCTGATCCAGACCGAACTCTCTTACTATGGATCCTCTTACCGGCCAATCCACCGTACCGCGATTAACAACCAGGTAAGCCGAAGAAGAAACAAGTGCCGCAGGAACAGAAGCAGTCGAGACACTGGATCTGAGAGTGGCAACAAATGCTGAAAGCTGTTGTCTTCGCTGCTCTATTGCTTCAGCAGAATCCCTTGCCGCTACTATTTCACTTTCAAGACTCTGACGAAGAAGCGTCTGCCTCTCTTCTTCCCTGTATATCCGTTCCTGAGCCTCTTCCATCTGGAGTCTGAGAACTCTGACGTCCTCTACAAGAATTTCCAGAGAATCACGGTACTCAGAAAGAGAATCTCCCGACTGCTCAAGATACTGCATCCGCTCAATAGCGCTGCCCGCAATATGATCCAAAAAGGACATTCGTCTCAGGTATCTGCTGATACCGCCGGGAGCAAACAGAACGGAGGATCCCACAAGCCTTCGATGAGAATAGAGAAACAGTATGTAATCCTCAACACCCGCCTTCAGCTCAGTCCTTGCTGAATCAGTAAGGAACCATCTCTGATCGATACTGTGGATATCCATTGTAATTCTGGCTTCACGGGCTGCCAGTTCATTGTAATAACCACGAGCTGCTCCCAGGTGCTCATGAATCCCAAGAAGGATCTCTTCACTGGAGGCCTGTCTGCTTTCCAGATTCTCAAGATAAATTCTGGTCTGCTCAAGCCTGACATCAAGACTGTCGATTCCCGCATCACCCAGCAGCACCATGCACAAAGTTGCTAAAAGCCCGGGACCCATCAGCGACTACTCCTATTTAAGCAATCTTGAAGCAAGTTCCTCTGCCTTATCTGTCTTCTCCCAGCTGAAACTGCCATCTTCACCGGGAATTCTTCCAAAGTGGCCAAAGGTTGCTGTTTTTCTGAAGATAGGATTCCTGAGGCCCAAAGAACTGATTATCTCATAAGGTTTCAGAGGGAATAACTCCTTCACCGCTTTTTCTATGTCGGAAACATTTCCGACTTTTTCTGTTCCGAAGGTGTCCACCCTGACGCTTACAGGTTCCGATCGTCCTATTGCATAGGCAAGCTGAATTTCACATCTGTCTGCAACACCGGAGGCAACAATGTTCTTGGCAATATATCTTGCCATATAGGCAGCACTCCGGTCTACCTTTGTGCTGTCTTTGCCACTGAAAGCACCGCCACCGTGACGACCCATCCCACCGTATGTATCAACTATAATCTTTCTTCCAGTAAGTCCGGTATCGCCATCGGGACCGCCAATGACAAACCTTCCAGCAGGGTTGTAGAGGAAATGACCGCTCCACTCCAGATATGGTTCGAAGGTCTCAAGCACAGGAATTACAACCTTATCCCTGATTTCCTCTTTCATTGTTCCGTTCCCGGCATCCTCAGCATGGTGAACAGACATGAGTATCTCAGAAATGCCCACAGGGTTACCGTTCTCGTACTCCACAGTAATTTGACTTTTTGCGTCCGGTCTTGCCCACTCTATCTCCCCGTTTCTTCTCGCTTCACTGAGACGCTCAAGAAGTCTGTGTGACAGATGAACGGGGTATGGCATAAGTGCTCTGGTCTCATTGCACGCGTAACCGAACATCATCCCCTGATCACCGGCACCCTCGTGGCTGACTACACCACTGTCAATATCCTTTGACTGAGCATGCAACCTGATCTGATAGTCATTCTTCTCGAAGTGAAATCCTATCTCCGGGAGTGTGTAGCCTATATCCCTGATGGTATTCTTTGCCAGTTTGACATAATCGACTTCTCCGTGCGCTTTCACTTCCCCGGCCAGAAGGCAGAAATTAGTGGTTACCAGTGTCTCACATGCAACATGCGCATTGGGATCGAGGGCAAGATGGGCATCAAGTACTGCGTCAGATATCTGATCACAAACTTTATCGGGATGTCCTTCTGAAACTGATTCACTTGTAAAGAGCTTTCTCATGATAATCTCCATTCCTCTCAGAGTAAACAAAAAGGCCGTCATCCGACGGCCCAGAGGTCATGGCTGACAGCTTTTTAGCACTTTTTTTAGCGTGGTTGCAATACACCTCAAATCAATCCACGTATCAGGGCAATATAAAGGAAGATCCGAAACCGGTAAAGGGTTCCAGATCTTCTTTAAATCCGGTCTATTCCTCTAAGCTGTCACTCCGTACTGTCCTGGGCGAAAGTGCCTCCGTTCCCAACCGCACCGGCGAGCTTTTCCGAAAGGGAATCCATATCGTCAGCAAAGCGATTCATCAGGGCATTGGCTTCCATCATGACTTTTCTGTTCTCTCTTTCCGCTTCCTCGCGCTTGTTTCTTTCCTCGGCAACAGAGTTCCACTCCGCCTGCCTCAAGCCTTCAAGATAGCTTTTACCGGAACTGTCCGGAAAGAGGTAGTAAAGCAGTTTCTCGTGGGTTGTCTCTGCAAGACGCAGCTCCGTTCCCGATGCAAAAGGTATTCTCCTGTTAAAGCCCGAGGAGTCATATTCTCTCTCATCCCTGAACCCGCAAATTTCTTCCCTGTAGTCCGGATCTACAGGAAACGGGGTTTTTCCGTAAAAACCTGCAATGAGGTTGAAGTACTGAACCGGGTTTACAGATTTACCCATCGCGGTAAAGTAAGCCTTCACCCCTACTATCTGTGAGGTTGGAGTGACCAGAGGGCACCAGCCAGCCTTATGTCTGATCTCCTGAACAGCCTCAAGAGCTCTGCCCAGGTACTCGGATTTGTTGTCTCTGGCAAGTTGATTCACAAAATTACTGTACATGCCTCCGGGGATCTGAGCACTGAGTACTTCCATGTTCGGCTCCGGAAATCCGCATGCCTGCTCCATTATGTGGGTTATCTCAAGAGCCTTGCCTACTTTGCCCTTTGCGAGATTATCCAGAATGTCCCTGACCATGGGAAGAAGCTTGTCTCTTCCAGGCCAGACAGACTTGTGGATCTTCAGATCAAATTTCTTCTCAACCTGAGCAACAACAGCATACATCTCATCGTGTATGGGTCTCAGAATCCTGTCTGACAGATCCAGCCCTGTATCTATGCCAAGTACCTCTGCAAACAGGGAAAGAATCTCAATGGAAGGATGAGATGATCCGCCTGCCAGTGGAAGAAAAGCAGTGTCAATCTTATCGATACCGGCCAGAATAGCAATAACCGCTGAAATATGACCATATCCGGGTGTGCAATGGGTATGTGAAACGACAGGCACTTTAAGGGCATTCTTCAGAGCCCGATAGTATTCCCATGCTTCTGTGGGAGTTTTCAAACCCGCCATGTCCTTGTCGCTTACCATGTGAGCACCCATTTTTTCAAGCTCTACACATTTCTGCACGAAATGATCAACATTGTAGGGCGACCCTGTTGTGTAGCAGACTGCGGCATCAAAGGTGCCGCCTGCTTCATTTACTCCATCAAGTGCAGCTTTGAAATTGGGTGTGTAATTCAGAGCATCAAAAATACGCATTACAGTTGCACCGGCTTTCACCGCTTCTCTGTTGAAATCCCTGACAATATCATCCGGGTATGGGTCGTATCCAAACAGATTCTGCCCTCGAGAAAGGGCTCGCAACCCTGCATTGTAGGGCTTTGCCACTTCACTCATTTTTTGAAGACGGGTAAACGGGTTTTCTCCAAGGTATCTCATGGCACTATCAAGCGTGGCTCCGCCCCACACCTCCAAAAGATTCATGCCTGTGTCCAGAATAAGCGGAAGAAGTCTGAGTACCTGCTCAGTTGACATTCGTGTAGCAAGCAACGACTGCTGACCATCTCTAAGGCTCAAATCGACAAACTCAACCGAGTCACGGGGCACAGCTTCCATCCTGGGAGCTGGCCTCCTCCGGAAGAAATTCTTTACTGACATTACTTCTCTTTCCTCGTTATCTGTGAGGGGTTACTCCGGTTCCTGTACGGGATTATATTGAAACGAAGGGGTGGAGTGTTACATTGATATCTCTGGGCATGCAGATTGCCACTAGAATTGGCATGGCGGTTGGCTGTTCGTCTCGGTCTGTGCGTAATGGGGGAGGATTCTTGATGATGAAGAACAGGGTGAAAACTCACCTCATTCAAGCCAGGAAGTGTGCTGTTCAGGGCGATCGGGATCAGGCTCTGGATTCCATAAAGAAGGCACTGGCTCTTGATCCCGGCGAAATAGTGATAACAGAGGTGTTGATTTCAATGGAACGGGCCGGCAGCACCCATGATCAACATGAGAATAATGATCAAACTGACATTGCCGTTCAACTGTCTACTACTGAAAGGAACATAACCGCAGACATGGATTCAAAGCTCGAAGAATTCTTCAAACTCTCAGATGAAGCCCTTGCATCAGGAAATCAATCCAACGCTGTTGCTTATCTCAAGAAGGCAGTGCAGCTTTTTCCAGATGAGAAGGAAGCAGATCAGAAATTGCAACAGCTCAAGAACAAAATCAGAGCGGGTAACCTTGTAAAAATAGGCATGAAAAAGCTTTCAGAAGGGGATTTAAAAAAGGCAGTAACCGCTTCAAGAAAAGCCTTTGATCTACTGCCTGGTGCCAGCGGGCTTGAAAAACTTCTCGGTGGTATTGAAGCAGCAGAAGAACCTGCGAATGAAGAGGAACAGAAGACCGAAGGCAAAGCTCTCCTCTGGGCAAACAGGATAAGAACTGCCGTCAAAGATGACAATTTTGAAGAAGCCGGGAAAATGGTTGCAGAGGCGGTAAAAAGGCATCCAAACGATTCTCTTCTTGACTCATTTTATTCAAAACTTAAAAGACTTGGTTTTGTAAAGTAACCTGAAACTCAGCCTGAAAAGAATCCTGGAACATTTGTAAGCAAAATTCCAAGGGTAAGCGAAATCATGCCAAGCAGGAAGAGAAGGGCAGCTCCCAGTGTGTTGCCCCGGCTTTTCCCGTTTCTGATAAATCCGAAGATGGCCAGGAAAAGACCAACTGCCACCAGAATAAGGTATGAATAGTTCAAGTTTTCTCCAATCGGTTAAAAACCGGCTTCCCTTACTTTTGTCCATAATGAACGCTGCTCGGCAGTAAGCTCCACAGGCAGTTTCACTACAACAGTAACCAGCTGATCCCCTGTTATGCCATTGTGGACAACCCCCTTGCCGCGCATTCGGAGCACAGCTCCCGGTTGTGTTCCAGGCTTTATCTTCAATTTTACTTTTCCGTCAAGCGTTCTGACCATCAACGCAGCACCAAGAACAGCCTGGGCTGCAGTGACCGTCACACTGCACAGAAGATCTCTGCCCTGCCTGGTGAAAAATCTGTCATTCTTCACCCGCAGTCGCACAAGAACTGTATTCCCTCCAATGGAGGTTCTAAGAGTAGTTCCACTACTGGCACCGGGTGGAATTCTGAGAGACACATTCTCGCTGCTCCTGATCTCTCCTGCCCCGCCACAAGCTGAACACTTCTTCTTGAGAGTATACCCTCTACCTCCACAATTGGCACATGGGTGCATAGTGGAGAAAAAACCCTGTCCACTGGATATTCTTCCTGCACCTCCACAGCTGGCACATGTCTCCCGCCCGGAACCTCCTGCTCCGTTGCATTTGCTGCATACCGCCGGAAGACGGAGAACACGCTGAACAGTTCCACCCTTCGCCGCAGTGACAAAAGGTATTTCTATCTCAACCTGGGATGTTCCCCTGGAGGCAGGCCTGCCACCGCCAAACGGGTTTCCACCACCCCCGAACATGGATCTCAGGATATCACTCAAGTCACCGAAACCCTCACCACCGGCGGCAGCTGAGAACGGATCATGCCCGCCCTTGCGCATCAAGTCATACTGCTCACGCTTCTCTGGATTGCCAAGAATATCGTAAGCGTCAGATATTCTCTTGAACCTCTCCTCGGCGGCAGAGTCATCCGGGTTGGTATCGGGATGGTTCTTTTTCGCCAGATCCCTGTACGCCTTCCGCAGCTCATCCGGAGAAGAACTTTCGCTGACTCCAAGAATTTCGTAAAGATCTTTTGTCAACTGGCATCAACCCCATTCCGGGGAGACACCTTACCAACCTTGACTCTGGCCGGTCTCAGAAGGTCCTGCCCGAAAAAATAACCTTTCTGGAAGACTTCCAGAACAATGTCCACATCCCCCTCATCAATACTCTCAGCAACCATGGCTTCATGTATGTTGGGATCAAATGGATCCCCGGGCCTGGTAAGAACCTCCTCAAGCCCCTCTTTCTTTAAAACGCCATGAAGCTGTTCCGAGGTCTGCATTATCCCATCAACAACTTCCTTGTCGGAATGGTCCCCCTGGCAGGTAGCTCTTGCTCTGTCAAAATTATCCAGTACGGTAAGAAGGTCTTCAATAAGCTTCCTTCTTCCCTGCTCGATCAATCTGTTGAAATCTCTGGCCTGACGCTTCCTGTAGTTGTCGAATTCGGCGGCCAGTCTCTGGTATCTGTCCAGCAGGTCATCCCGCTCTTTCTCCAGAGATTCTATCCGATCCGTCGGAGTTTCTTCCTTGACTTCTTCTTCGGAAAGGGAAGAATCCTCTTTTTCCTCCTCCGGTCCGGAGTGGCGGGGCTTTGCGCCCCGCCTTCCATGCTTGTCAGATTTTCTGTTTCTTCTTGGATCGCTCATCAGTCGTCCACCACTTCGAAATCGGCATCAACTGCGTCGTCTCCAGCTTCTGCCTGCTCCTGCCCCTCAGGCTGATCCTGCTCTGCCTGCTGATCAGCATTCTGCTGGTGGAATCTGGCTCCGACTTCCTGCCATGTTTTCTCCAGCTCTTCAACCTTAGAGGTGATTTTTGTGTCATCGTCACCCTCAAGAGCTTTTCTGGTCTCGGAAATGGCTTCTTCCAGTTTGGCCTTGTCGGCAGCATCAAGCTTGTCGCCCATCTCTTCAATCTGTTTCTCAACCTGATAGGCAAGATTCTCGCCCTTGTTCCTTGTGTCGACGGCTGCTCTGCGCTGCTCATCCTCAGCAGCGTGTACTTCAGCATCTTTCACCATCTGATCTACGTCGTTCTCGGAAAGGCCACTGGATGCCTCAATTCTGATCTTCTGCTCTTTGCCGGTCGACTTGTCCTTTGCAGAAACGTGTACGATACCGTTAGCATCGATATCGAACTCAACTTCTATCTGGGGAAGTCCCCGGGGAGCTGGTGGAATTCCTTCGAGGGTAAAACGACCGAGAGTTCGGTTGTCTGTGGCCATTTTTCTCTCACCCTGAAGAACATGAATCTCAACGCTGGTCTGGTTGTCTGCAGCAGTGCTGAATGTCTGACTCTTCTTTGTCGGGATTGTTGAGTTTCTATCGATGATGGATGTGAAAATGGCACCAAGGGTTTCTATTCCAAGAGTGAGAGGAGTAACATCCAGAAGAAGAACATCTTTGATGTCTCCACTGAGAACTCCTGCCTGGATTGCTGCGCCAACCGCCACAACCTCATCAGGGTTAACGCCCTTGTGGGGCTCACGCTTGAAGATCTCTGTAACCTTCTGCTGAACAAGAGGCATTCTGGTCATACCGCCGACAAGAATTACTTCGCTGATGTCAGAAGGTTTGACTCTCGCATCTTTGAGAGCCTGAAGACATGGTTTAACTGTTTCTTCTACAAGAGATGCTGACAGCTGCTCATACTTTGCCCTTGAAAGCGTCATGCTCAGGTGTTTCGGACCAGCCGCATCCGCAGTAATGAAGGGCAGACTGATGTCAGTACTCTTTGTGGTTGAAAGTTCACATTTGGCCTTCTCGGCAGCTTCTTTAAGCCTCTGAATTGCCATCTGATCGGCAGAAAGGTCAATCCCCTGATCTTTTTTGAACTCACTGACCATCCATTCAATGATTGCCTGATCAAAATCGTCGCCGCCCAGGTGTGTGTTGCCATTGGTGGACTTCACTTCAAATACACCATCACCTATCTCAAGAATGGAAATATCAAAAGTACCTCCGCCAAGGTCATAAACAGCGATGGTTGAGTTCCCCTTCTGCTTGTCCATGCCATAAGCAAGAGCAGCAGCAGTAGGCTCATTGACTATGCGGAGCACTTCAAGACCTGCAATCCTGCCTGCATCCTTTGTGGCCTGCCTTTGACTGTCGTTGAAATAAGCCGGCACTGTAATTACTGCCTGTGTTACTTTTTCTCCCAGGTAGTCCTCGGCAGTCTGTTTCATCTTCTGTAGAATCATGGCACTGATTTCAGCAGGTGAGTACTTCTTCCCGAAAACCTCAACCCAGGCATCATTACTCTTACCTTCCACTATCTTAAAAGGAACTCTCTTTATCTCTTTGCTGGCCTCTTCAATATGCATTCCCATGAAACGTTTGATTGAAAAAATAGTATTTCCCGGATTGGCAACGGCCTGGCGGCGGGCAACAACACCTATGTGTCTCTCTCCATTCTCGTTAAAGGCAACCACCGACGGTGTTGTTCGTGTTCCCTCTGCGTTGGGTATAACAACCGGCTCGCCGCCTTCCATAACTGCAACGCAGGAGTTGGTTGTACCCAAGTCAATTCCTATGACTTTACTCACGCTCTGTTCCTCCTTTAGTGTATATTTATATCTATATTTATGCACGTAATCTAATTACTTGCTCTCGCAATCACTTCTACCACTTTGTACTACTCAAAGCAATTGTCGTGCCATTACAACGCAGCGATGTTTCTTGTTGTTTTACAACATATTACCGAAGCACTCATCCTTCATTTGCTTCTCATACACATACAATGGTGCAAATGTGACACATGCTGGCACTATTGTATATTAGGGGTCACGCAAAACAGGAGTGTACATGTCCAGCGATAAAATCACAGTCAGGGGAGCTCGGGAACACAATCTAAAGGGAGTTTCGGTTGAGTTGCCGAAGGAATCGCTAGTTGTTTGTGCAGGAGTCTCAGGTTCAGGAAAAAGTTCATTTGCCTTCGATACTCTGTATGCGGAAGGTCAGCGAAGATACATAGAATCACTCTCCTCCTATGCCCGTCAGTTCCTTGGGCAAATGGATAAACCTGATTTTGACTCCATAGAAGGTCTCTCGCCGGCTATCTCAATTGAGCAGAAAACAGTAAGCCACAACCCCCGGTCTACAGTGGGAACAGTTACTGAAATTGCAGATTATCTCAGGGTTCTTTATGCCAGAGCTGGTGTTCCACACTGCCCCACCTGTGGCAGGAAGGTTACCACCCAGACATCTCAGCAGATGACCGATACAATACTGAATATGCAGGAAAACACACGGATTTACATAACAGCCCCAGTACTGACCAATCGCAAAGGTACCCATGATGACCTGCTTTCAGATATCAGGGAGAAGGGATTCGTAAGAATTCTTCTCAACGACGAACTCACCGACCTGGATCAAATCACCGAACTCAACAAGAAGAAGCGCAATTCCATTTCAGTTGTGGTTGACAGGATTGTTGTTAAGCAGGGTATTGAAAGCAGACTGAACGATTCAGTTGAAACAGCATCAAAACTTGGCAGCGGAGTTATAGCAGTTATCAATGCCGACACGGGCCACAAGACCATGATGAGCGAGCACAATGCCTGCCTGCACTGCGGTATCAGCCTTCCTGAACTTTCTCCCCAGCTTTTCAGTTTCAACAATCCTCTGGGAATGTGTCCCAGATGCTCCGGGCTGGGATACATACTGAAGGTTGATCCCGACCTTATCATCCCCAAACCTGCCATGTCCATACAATCCGGGGCAATTGTCCCCTGGGGAATACCTCAGGGATGGGTCGCTGCATCTCTTCGAACAATGTGCCAGGAGATGAATTTCAATCTTCACATACCCTGGATGCGATTGTCTGAAGAAGTCAAGGAAATGATCCTTTTCGGCTCTGGAAAAAAAGAATTCAATGTGAGCTGGAAAACAAATCATTCTTCCGGAAACTGGAGCGGTCCCTTTGAGGGAATTGTAAACAGGATCGACAGACTCTACCACCAGACCGGCAGTGATGACATGCGCAAATACTACGAGAAATTCTTCCGCAAGTACACCTGTGATGACTGCGGAGGTTCAAGAATAAGATCTGAAGCCCGTGCAGTACTCATAGGTAAAAGGGGTATTCACGAAATATCTGACAATACAGTTGGCGAAACTCTTGATTTCTTTAAGAACGTAGAGCTTACAGATTATCAGAAAGCGATTGCAGAAAGGTTATTGAAGGAAATTATCTCCCGATTGAGCTTTCTGAAGGATGTGGGGCTGCATTACCTCACCCTGAACCGTTCAGCCCCCTCCCTCTCCGGCGGTGAAGCACAGAGAATCAGGCTGGCCAGCCAGATCGGCAGTGGCCTTACCGGTGTTCTCTATGTTCTTGATGAACCCACCGTTGGGCTTCATCCCAGAGACAATGCCAGACTGATAAAAACTCTTGAGCACCTAAGAAACATTGGCAACACAGTAATAGTCGTGGAACATGACACTGATACTCTGCTCAAGGCAGATCATATTATAGATTTCGGACCTGGTGCGGGCTCTCACGGTGGTGAAGTTATTGCACAGGGCACTCCTGCAGAGATCATGGCACATCCTGATTCCATCACTGGAGCCTACCTCTCTGGAAGAAAAACCATCGCCCGCCTGGGTGAACCCAGAACAAAAAAAACCCCCTTCCTTTCTCTGAATGGTGCCAGTCTTCACAATCTGAAATCTGTTGACTTCAAGATTCCCCTCGGGAGACTGATCTCTATCACCGGTGTTTCAGGTTCCGGTAAAAGTTCGCTTGTAGGTCAGACTCTGTACCCTGCCGTTTCCCGCCTCATAGGCGGTTCTTCCAGCATGAAGCCCGGTCCTTACGAATCAATTGATGGCCTCAGGCATATCGACAAGATCATCAACATCACTCAAGATCCAATAGGGCGTACACCCAGATCCAACCCTGCCACCTACACTAAAGTATTTGACAGTATCAGAAATCTCTTTGCCGAAATGCCCGAGTCCAGAATCAGAGGTTACAAACCGGGACGATTCAGCTTTAATGTAAAAGGCGGCAGATGTGAAGATTGCAAAGGTGCCGGAGTAAAAAGGATCGAAATGCATTTCCTGCCGGATGTCTTCATTGAATGCGAAACATGCCAGGGCCTGCGGTTCAACAAGGAAACTCTCAAGATTAAATTCAGAGAAAAAAACATCTCAGACATACTGGACATGACCATTGAAAGCGCCATGGTTCTCTTTGAGAGAATCCCCACAGTCTACTCCACACTTAAAGTAATGGCGGAAGTGGGACTGGACTACATTCAACTTGGCCAGCGGGCCCCCACCCTTTCAGGGGGAGAGGCACAGCGTGTTAAGCTGGCAAAGGAACTCAGCAGACCTTCCACGAGCCACACCCTGTACATCCTTGATGAACCCACAACCGGCCTTCACCCGCATGATGTAAGCAAGCTTCTGAAAGTTCTGGACAGACTTGTTTCAGCCGGCAACACCGTAGTTGTCATTGAACACAATCCTGATGTGATCGCCAACTCAGACTGGGTAGTTGATATGGGTCCCGATGGAGGAGACGGCGGAGGTGAAATCCTTGTAACGGGAACCCCACAGGACATTGCGAAGTGCGAACACTCCTACACAGGTGAACACCTGCGGGGCCAGGGGCGCTGGGCAGACTGATTGAAGCAAAAGTGTCTGAATTGTGGTGCACCTCTGAACACTGAGGATGGCCGAATAATTTTTCAACCCCTCAAGAACTGAAACCACAAGACATTTGGCAGGAGTGAGAGAGACCTAAAGAAGCCACTCGAAATGTTTACCGCTTTTATCCATGCAAATGGAATACACAACACTCAACTCTTTGCCGAGAACAATTTCGGCTTCATACTCCTGTTTCCTTTTCTTTTCAGCTGCCTGATAATGGCTCTTGCCAGTCACCAAGGGACCGGCAAGTAGCACACTCTCAAATCGGTTAATCTGAGGAGGGTCTAATTCCCCGCCCCTTGGGGCGAACAGTCGGCTTCTGTCTTCTGTTTTTCTTTGGCTTACAGATACCCCGCCGCTTGCGGCGGTCGGAGTTGTCATTGAATTCACAGGTCATTAGCATCTCCACATCACCCCGGTGTACATGAGGAGACAATCTAAAATAAAGCTACCGGATAACCATCAGTTTCTCACATGTTGACTGAGAGCCTGAAGTCAGTTTGCAGAAGTAAACGCCGGAAGGTAACCTCAATGGCAATGATACTGAATGAGAGCCTGCCTGCATTACCGAGCTTAGTATTGGCTGTACAATACGACCTGACATGTCATATACATTCAATTCTGTATATCCGGCATCTTCCAGCATGACTTGGAATACTGCTGACGAAGAAACAGGATTCTGCCCGAGTATTAGGTTGAATTCCATCGTATTAATAGCAATTCTACTAATGCTTTTCGCGCTTGGAGACTCAGATAGCAAAGATATTTCATGGGCTGTGGGTGGGCTAAGGTTGATTGTGTCGTAAACAAGACTATCGACTTCGATAACAACATCAATGTTGTCAGGATTACTAGTGTCATGCTCAAATGAGCAAAAACGATGCCATGGTCCTTCACCTAGAAAATAACCTTGCGCCTCTCCTGTTGCGCTAAAACAGTATACATGTAACCAAGTATAAGAATCTACTATGTAATCGCAAGAATCTAATTGTGTAGTTGGCTCTGTTCTGATTCTATCTGAGGAATAGGGACGAACTGACATACTCGTTACTCCTATCCAGCAATAATTCCCAAAGTTTTCACCCGAAAGTATTTTGTTATTTGTACTCACAAATGAAAATGTGCAGGGGGGATCTGGTGGGGCTTCAAAGATAAACAAAGTTTTCTGCCAGAATTGACGGACCACATCGCCAAGGAAATCAACTATTACCACATAAAATCCAGTCCCAGAGATGAATTTGTTCGTTCCAGATAGCCAGAAACCGTGCGCCCATGGGCAACAACCTGACTGACTCATGTCTGGTGTACTCCGAACAAAGGCAAAATCCTGCACAGAATTGAAAAGAGGTACTTGGAAGGATCCACCTGAAGAGCCTAGAGAATACTGACCATTAACAGTATTAGAAGGTGCGCCGTAGGTGCTATAGACGGGGCATGCTTCAGCCCACATATAGCTGTCATCTGCTCCGGATTCATAACCAGCAGTATGTCCTCCAGATGAAGTCCTTAGCTGAGAAACGGTACTCGGATCACCGTCAATGGGATTCCCTGAAAGATCCTTACCTCCACTGATGATCAGACTCAACTGCCCATGATAGTCTGTAATACCAGAGTCGGTCTCATAACAATAGTAGTGCCAAGAATTAGCGGGCATCGATTCGAGATTCTCAGTATCCCATTCGCAGGGAGTAAGCTGATACTGTTGCCCCATGGTTGCTGATGACCAGGTACTTGATCCACCAGCCCATTCAGCCCATTCGCCCGTAAACCACAACTCCGGCAGAGCATCAGGATTCATTGGTTCGGTAAATCCCACAGCTACGCCGATATTGCTGGAAAGGCTGTCGCTCAAGTAGCCCATGGTTGATGAAGTCAACATTCTGTCAATGCTATTAGGAAGAGTCTCCCAGTATGCCTCATAGAGTAGTTTGTAAGGGGTTTTCTGATAAACTTTAACTGAGTTAACACTTGGAGCAAAGTTGTCCAGTACTATCTGCTTGGGAAATTCGTGCATTGTTCCACCTCGAGCAAAGGATGTAACCTTCACTTCATAACATCCATCCGGGTACATGGCGCTCTCAGGAATGGTTGCTGACCCTGATCCGCATTGATGAAGGTTTGTTTTCCAGAAGTTCTCCTGAATGTTTTCAATTCCGGGTTGCATCCAGATTGAAGTAGTATCAGAGCAGTTGGTGATGCAGGAAATCCAGCCACTCCCGCTCAAGCCGGCCGAAGAGAAAGGATTCAACCTGAAGTAGTGCTGTCGGTATTCCACTGAGTCTTCGGGTGTTCTGCCCAGTATTCCTGAGAAATCAACGACATATCTGGTAAATCTTTCTTCTTTAGTCAAATTCCCCAGTTCGTACAGTGTCCACTTCATTCTTTCAGGGTTAAGTGGCTGTACAGCAGCATCGAATCCGACACTACCGATAGCCTCAAGGCAATAACCGTAGAGCAGGTCAACATCGCCATATACGCTGTTAAGCGGTATTAGCAAATTGTTGAAAGCTCTAGAATTGCTGGGCCAGCTAAGATGGCTCACGTCAGGAATGCACATGAGTGTATCGTATCCCACCGGGTAGCTTCCGAACACTCTATTCCATACCCAATCGAGTCCAGTACTAGCATTTATCAGAGAATCAAGGGGATTTATCTCGGAGCCAACAGATGAATCATATTCATACGGACTCCACGAAAGATGCATGTGGTTTGTGGTTGGAAGGGTGTCCATCTCAGAAAGAAGATCATTCATGGAAATATGACTATTTATAGTCCAACAGTATGGCTCTACTCTTGGGTTGTGTATGTGCTGGTAAGACCAGCCAGGAGGTTGATTCAAGAGCGTATCTACGATAACCGCAACATATTGAGAATCAGTTTCGCATGGGATTCCGATAATATTAGAAATATATCCATCCTTACAAGCTCTTACATCCCGATTGCCATTGTAGGGAAGTATATCAATACCCATGTGGAAGTTACAATCCCAGCCTCCCTGACCCACTGAATCCCATCCAACATGAAAATTGCCAAAGCTGTGAAAAAGTGTACGGGTCGTGTCCTGGGTCCCGGTGGGGCCAACCGGCCAGTAGATTGGTCCGGTTATACCGGCAGTAACTACGAATAGAGATAGAGCCGCAACTATGATCAGGGGAATGCGTTTCATCATTCCACCTCCTGAATAAGTGTATTAAGGTCAAGGATGACGAAATCTTCCCAGCCTAAAGAAAAATCATTACAGATATATGCAAAATATCCATTTGGAGAAATAGAGTTTTGCCCAAACTCAGAGTTACATATAACATTCGTACCATTAAGATAAACTTGTCCCCCTATAATCAGTAGTGTTCCATCGTTATTGATAGAGATTTCCCTGCCACCGTTTGTGCCAGAAAGCAAAGCTCTCTCATTGGAGATAAGTTGATGTGAGTTGTCTAGAAGATCAACAACAGGACTAAAGCCTTCAACCCAACCTTCCGGAAGGGCACAAAACTGGCTGTTTGCAGAGAAGAAAGGCTTTCTGACAGATCCGTTGTCAAACCAGAGAAGCTCACTGGTGTTCCTATCAACTACTCTAGAGCCACCCCATAATGCAGAGCAAGCAACATATCTATTGTCAGGAGAAATAGTTATATATTTTATCGCTGGATGCGGTAGATCATATCTTTCTATTTCATTCCCGTCTTTGTTAAATATCAGGAGGTAGGATTCTTCCTCATTTCTTATGTTGTAAATATTCCATGCCGAAATGCTTCCATCTTGACTTACTGCATAAGTTATATCACAGAGAATGTTGGGCTCAGGAAACGCTACCTCTTTGAAACTTCCATCGGGGTACATGAAGCAGAAGTACATTTCACCGCCTATACGGCCTCTGCTTCTATAACCGGTTTGTGCAATGGCGAGTGAACCATCTCTGGAAAACTTTATCCAATCTCCTATTGTTGTTATGTTTGCTACTTCTTCACCGTACAGGTTAAGAAGGGGTCCCGGCTCCGGTCGGTAGTGCGGTCCTTCAGGGGATATTTCCTGAGATCTTCCCGGAGGATTCACCATCATAGTTTCCTGCCAGTAGTCTTCGCCGGGTCTTATCCAGTCGGCATCTACTTCGATTACATTCCCATGTTCGTCGTAGAACCGGTGCAGTAACTGGGCGATTGCACTGCGCATTCTACAGTCAAGCCAGTAACGATCTTCTTCTGGAATGGATTCATCGTTGACGCCTCCGACAAAAGTAGCA
>JAGLOJ010000006.1 GCA_023139045.1 Candidatus Sabulitectum sp. | reverse complement strand
ACTTTTGTCGGAGGCGTCAATCATATCCTTATCGTCGGAGGAGACCTTCAGTTGTCAAACAGAACCAAGCTGATCACTGAAAACTGGATTTTTCTCCACGAGGATAAGCCGCAGGTATTCTCTGCAGGTATCCGATTTTTCGGGGAAAGGATGGCGGTTGACCTGGCTTTGATTTCTGTTGCAGAAATGTGGGAGGAAGGAAACTGGCCAATGATGCCCTGGGTTGACTTTTCAATCCTTCTTGGAGACTGAAAGGGCTAAAGCTGATTCATCTCTTCGCGAATTCGCTTTGCTTCACTCTTATTACCTGTCTTGTCATACAGTTCAGCCAGGCTCTTCCGGCACTTGATTGTGTGTGAATGGTCTTCTCCCAGTGAGTCTATTAAAATAGACAAGGCCTGCTTGAGAAGCTGCTTTGCGTCTTCGTATTTCTCCTGAGCAACGTATACTGATGAGATGTCTCTCAACGACATCGCCGTAGAAGGGTCTTTTTTTTCCAGGGATCCTTTCCTGATGGCAAGAACCTCTTCAAATACTGTCAGAGCACCACCATAATCTCCCTGGTTAAAACGGGTAACTCCGATGTTATTCAGTGTGTTAGTTGTATAAGGATGCTTCTCTCCCAGCAATTCTCTCTGAATAGAAAGGGCCTTCAAAAGGTATCCCAAAGCCATCTCATTGTCACCTTTATCCCGATAGACCATTCCAATACAATAATATGAGATTGCTGTTTCTGGATGTTTCTCACCCAGCTGTTCTTTCTGTACCGCAAGAGCTTTCTCATAGAATGCCAAAGCCGTGCTGTAATCACTTTTCCCGTAATGAACTGATCCTATGTTGCCGTATGAAATGGCGGTATACCAATGCTTCTCACCCAGCAGTTCTTTTTGTATCGCAAGGGCTTTGTCATAGAATACCAGAGCAGTGTCATAGTCTTTTCTTTCATAATGCACCGATCCGATGTTATTGTATGAAGTCGCGGTACACCAATGTTTTTCGCCCAGCAATTCTTTCTGTATGCAGAGAGCCCTTTCAAGAAGGTACAGGGCTGTGTCATAATCACGCTTCCTCCAATGAATTACCCCTATGTTGCTGTAAGATGCCGCAGTATCGGGATGTTTTTCTCCCAACAGCTCTTTCTGTATGGCAAGGGCTTTTTCATAGAATACCAAAGCCGTGTCATAATCGCCTTTATCCGAATAAACCAGTCCAATGTTGTTGTATGATGTTGCAGTGGAAGGATGCCTTTCACCCAGCAGTTCCTCTCTGATAGCAAGGGCCATATCGTGATACTTCAACGCTTTATCAAAGTTGCCCTTCTTCCAGTGAACCTCTCCGATGTTGCTGTATGAAGTTGCAGTAAAGATATTTTTTTCACCAAAAAGTTCTTTACGGATATCAAGGGCTTTAACATGGTATGCCAGAGCAGTATCGTATTCGCCTTTTCTCAGATAAGCCTCTCCGATGTGATTGTATGATTCTGCCGTATCAGAATGTTTCTTACCCAGTAAACATTCTCTGATAGCAAGGGCTTTTTCGTGATATGAAAGAGCTGTGTCATACTCAGCTTTTTCATGATAAACCCATCCGATGCTGTTATAGGAAGCTGCAGTATCCGGGTGTTTTTCTCCCAGGGTGGTCAGGCGGATTGACAGGGCTTTCTGACAATAGATCAGGGCCTCATCGTATCTGACCGATACCTTAAAATACTCGCCGGCTCTTGTGCAATACTCCAGTGCACTCTCCCAGTTCTCCGCCTGCTCATAATGAAAAGCACAATCAGCAAATGTCGTTTCACTGTCGGGATTGAGCTTAACAATTGCGTCACCCGCAAGCTTGTGAAGAGCCCGGAGCCGAGTTCTCAGTTGCATATCGTAAACCGCATCTCTGAGCAGGGCATGGTTGAAAATGTATCTGATCTCTGAAAGTGCAGACCAGATCCGCTCGTTTTCCAATTCGGTAATCAAAGGGGCAACATCCGTGTGTATTAACCCGCGCAAAATTCCGTTATCGCTATCAGCAGCAGCCTGCATCAGTTCAATCAGCGTAGTAAGTACCTGAACCTTAAACTCGCGGCCCAGCACAGATGCGATCTGTACAGTCTCCTTCAACTCTGCTGACAATCGATCAATTCGTGCAATCAGAATCATGTTGATGTCGGTGGGAATTTCGGCAGGCTCCTTCACAAGATGGTATTGTCCTTCAAGAACCCTGATGATGTAATTCTCCTGCAGGTACAGGCAGAACTGTTCGGTATAGAACGGGTTGCCCTCTGTACGGGTCTGTATGTAATCTGCCAGTTCACCATCAACCTTCTCGCCCAGACGCTCTTCAATCAATTTTCCTGTGATCGTGGCGGGCAGTTCCTCCAGAGTTATTGAATAACACAGCACATCATCATCCACCTTTAACACCGGTCTTGAGCCATCATCATTGAACCGGCTGCAGGCAAGAATAATCAAAGGATAGTTCTCAATCCTGCGGGTCAGTATCTTAAATACATTCTGGGATGCACTATCCAGCCACTGGATATCCTCGATGAGCAGAATGATTGGTTCAGCAAGGCTCAATGCCTTGAAAAATTCCTTGATTGCCTGCTCTGTTACAATGGCCCGATCCTGAGGATCGATAACGTCATATATCGATCCATTCCAGAACAGTCCGACAAGAGCACCGATGATTGATTCCACCCGATCCAGATCCATTGAGATTCTTAATCGTTCCGCAGAAGTGAGATCCTCACCGGGTATTCTCTCAATTCGCCTGATCAGTTTCCGGTATGCTTTTTTAAACAAGTCTCTTCTGTCATCCAGTGAACAACCATGGCCACTCTCAAAGTAATTATTAAAGAAATATGTAATTGGATTCAGCGGTTTTTTGAGAATGCTGTCGGTCTGCATAGTAACTGTTCTGATCCCCTGCTGCTGAATCAGTTCATGAACCAACCGTGACTTGCCGATGCCGGGGTTACCATACACATAAACTATGCCACCAAATTCACCTTCGTTGAGCGGCCGGATTAACTCAGTCAGCCGGTCAAGCTCCGAATCACGGCCAACCATACTTCCTTCAGAGAATGAAGATTGAACAACCTTTTTCTTCCCCATCAAACGGTAAACGGGGACCCTCCCGGCGAATCCCTTGAATTTTCCCGGTTTCAGCTCACGAATCTCATACTGAGAATGGGTTTGTTTGTAAATCGCATTGTCAAGGTAAATAACAGCTTGCTTTTTCTTCTCAGTAAATCGTGCCGACAGATTCACAACGGATCCAAGCGCTGTGTATTCACTGCAAAGCTCACTGCCGATAAATCCGGTGAATGCTGTGCCGTAGGTCAACCCGATGCGTACCGTAAGCTCTGGAATCTCTCTTACAGCAAGAGCAAAGTTCAGAGCACGGTTGTACAGATTTCCGGGATTGACTGGTGCTCCGAACAGCACAAGCATTGCCCCCTTCCTGCCGCTGATGTCAATCTTGTTGAAATATCCTCCGAAGCTGTGTGCCAGTGTAATTACCCTGGCAGTTCCCCTTTCAAGATCACTCTTCACATCAAAGGATATAAAGCAGGAAACAATATCCCGGAACTCTCCCCTGCCGGTCAAAGAAAGAACATCCTCTGGAACAAACATGCTTTGCAAGGAAAAGAATGTTTCAGAAACACCTGTTTTTGAAGAAGCATCAGCTGTTGCCTGAGCAGACAACAGTGTATGGAAGCGGTCGTTTTTGTATTTACAGATTACTCCATGCATGTCCTGTATTTGAGATAATATTCTGTCATCCACAACAACTTCACCACTTGCGGCATTCTGCTCACTTTCAGCGGAATGCATGATTGCCTCGCCACCGAAATGGTAGCTGTTCTGCAAGTATTGAGAGATGATTCCCCACGAGACGAGACCATTGGACAGTCCGATTCTCACAGATAAGTTAAATAAACCGAACTTGGTCTGCTGTTCTCCCGTCTCCAGAAACAACCCCCGAAGGCGAACAGCTGCTGAAAGAGCTTGAGGTACGCTAACCGAATCAGAGGGGAAAATTGCTGCAAAAGCATCACCTGCAAAAGAAGAAACAAATCCATTGTATTCAAAGATTGCATCGATTGCAGGTTTGAACACGGCGTTGATAACATCAGCCAGCACCTCTGCGCCCTCTTTACCATTATCCATCAACGTCTGTGTCATTGCTGTAAATCCGGCAATATCGATGAACATGGTGGTTGCCGGAAATTCACCCTTGAATTGCTTCTTTTCGAATTGCTCGCAGATAAAGGACGGAATCAAACGGTACATAGAGTACTCTCCCATTAAGCTCTGCATATAACGAGGATAATACTTCTCTTCTTCTGCCAGGTATATACACAATACATCCTGTTCTCCGTAGCTGGTCTGCTCAAAGTGCCTGTTCCAGAATGGGTATTGAGTTGAAAAGATATAACCGTAATTACATACCCGGGAGCAACCGCAGTTTCAGGAAGTGGCAAGAACGAGCAATATCTTCGCAAAACTACCCTCAGACATAGTTGAGCCAAAATAACCCGCATCTGCATGGGAAGTCTCTGATATTGATGTTAGCATCAGAAATGGAGTAAAGTATCTCATTCTTCCTCAATTGACAAAGTTCTTGTCTTACTTTTTAAGGGCAAGATATTTTCTAACTGTTTTCGGATCGCACTGAAGAATTCTTGAGGCTTTCAATCTGTTGCCGTCACAACAGTCAACAACACTGGAAACGTGTCGTACAATTGCAATTTCAAGGGGCTCCATTCTGAATGTGGAATCTTTATGAAACCCTTCTCCTATGGATACATCATCTGCTCTGACTATTTTGCCCTGACACATCAGGACTGTTCTCTGAACAACATTCCGCAGTTCTCTGATGTTACCGGGCCAGTTGTACTTGATCATTGCATTTATGGCATCCCTGGAAAATTGAATCTCACCGCGAAGCTCCGATGTGAAATGCTCAACCAGTAGCGCTATGTCATCCATTCTTTCCCGAAGAGGTGGCACTTTGATATCTATAACAGCAATTCTGTAGTAGAGATCTGTCCTGAATTTGCCTGACGCGGAGTTCTGGCGCAGATCAGCATTCGTTGCAGTTATCAAGCGGAAGGATGTTTCTCTTTCAGACGTATCACCAAGTCTTCTGAGTTTTCCTGTTTCAAGGACTCTAAGAAGCTTGACCTGAAGCCCTGCAGACATATTTCCTATCTCGTCAAGAAATAATGTACCGCCATTTGCAGCCTCCATAAGACCGATTCTGCTCTCCGAAGCACCGGTAAAAGCTCCCCGTGTTACCCCAAACAATTCTGATTCAAGCAATGTCTCGGCAATTGCTCCACAATCAACTGCGATGAAGGGACCCTTTGCTCTTGGACCTTCATCATGCAATCCCCTTGCAACCAGTTCTTTTCCTGTACCTGTATCTCCTGTTATTAACACCGGAACAGGCATTTGTGCAACCCGTTTCATGATTGACTTCAACTTCATAACAATGTCTGATTGACCAATTATCTCTGGGAAAAGATTATAACCTCGAATGTGTTCGTCAACTGCCAGTATGGGACTTGCACCGGAAATAGCAGCAATGAGTGGAGCCAGCAATTTCACCGAGGAAAGATCCGGACCGATTGCGAAAAGGTCGGGCAAACTTGATATCTGCAACTCGTCACTTTTTCCACTTGGGGCCGGGCCAAGGTAAAGCAGTCCCAGTTCCTCTCCCAGTGAATTCAAATCTTTGAGGCCCACAGTGGCTTTTCCATACCACTGGGATATTTTTTTAATCGAATTACTGAGAACAGACATGTCAGAAAAGCCTGATAAGTTCTCCAGGATTCTGACCAGTCTGCTGTTAAGTCTGGCAAACTGTTTTCTCTCCACATCATTAAGAAGCTCTGAAATGTCCTTGAATGACTCAAGTATCCTTCTTCTGATGCCGGGTTCTTCAGGCAAGCCGAAACTGGATGCAAGTTCACAGGCTAATAACGGGGCGGGCATATTCAGGATGTCCAGGAAGGCTCTGTCTCTTACAGCAGGGTCATCAGAGGAGATGATCTCGGCTTCAAGTTCCTCCGGTCTCAAACCCAGTTCCCTCGCTTCCCAGAGCAGTCTTGATGTGTCTATTTCTGCCCCAACCCGGGTCATGGCCAGATCTGCCAGCAGGGCAAGGTGCCTGTCCCCCATGAAACCCGCCTTCGCCCTGGCATACTTGAGAGCTTCAAGACCCTCCTCGTTTTTACCTTCCTGCAAAAGAAGCTGACCGAGATACAGAAGACTAAGCGCATGGACGAGAGTCAGGTTTTTCCCTGCAGCCATTGAAGCAGAGCGTCTTGCAGAAGGAATCCGCATAGCACCCAGACCCAGAAGAACACCCCTGTAGGCAGCGAGCATTTCCGTCATCTGATCTGCCGGAATCCCGCTTCCGCTTTGTTCAAGACGAATACCAAGTGATTTGAAAGTGCTCACGGCAGATTTAAGCTCTCCTGTTCTCAGTTCAAGAACAAAGAGATCAATAAGTGGTGGACGATCCGTTTTCCCAGGATTTTCAGCATAGTAGAGCAGTGCAAGACGGTAATCATCCACTGCGCCACTCCAGTTCCCCATAACCTCCCGCACTCTACCACGCTCTGTCAGGCTTTTACCGAGAAGAGCAGCATCTGCAAGTTTCTTGGCAGTAATTACAGAGCACTCGGCCGCATCCAGAGCATGTCGGTAGTCTCCGATCCGCATGAAGATGACAGCTTTTGAGCAGAGAAGCTTTACCCTGCTGGGTTCGCCTGCAAAAGCGAGAGCCTTCTCAATTTCAGGAAGAGCCTCGGCAACTCTGCCCTGCAGGTCAAGAGCTTTTGCCAGAAGAAGGGCAGATTCTGCTCCGGGAACATCTTTTAGAAGGTCAACTGCCATCTCAAGATCCATCAGATCTATCAGAGCCGAAGCTTTAAGAACCTTCTCCTCATTCGATTGTTTTTCTGCAAGCAGTTCAGTAACTTCCCCGGGTCGACCCATGGCAAGCAGTATTCTCGCTCGAAGCAGGATGTCGCTGTCCGGGGTGAAATGGAGAGCCTCATCAAAATTTCCCAGTTCAAAATGGGCTTTGGCTATCAGCCCGGTATCTAACCCCGATTGATCAATTGACGCTGCCGCAACCAGAGCTCTATACCCGCCTTCGGCGAAAAGTGTCTCAGGATTTATCTGAGAGGGCTCAGGGGGGTCACCTGCGGCAGTGCACCTGTACATTGCACCCTGAAATCCGAATGAAGGATAACCGGAGCCCAGCGCTTTTGACGGAAGAAGGGGTAATGGAATATCCCAGGCAACGGACACCTCTCCCGCAAGATTAACAACTGACAGATCACATTCCTTAAGTCGATCCGGCAGTTCCGCAGCGGTAACAATTACAGTCAGGCCAGGAGGCAGAAGATTGGTAAATTCCCTGATGATCTCAAAAAGATCAGGGGAGGCAAATTCAATCTGATCAATCACAAGAAGTCTTTCAACACCGCTCATTGACGGAAACAGATTGTTTACCAGTGCCGCACCGGAGTTGATTTTCTCGACGGGAGCTTCCCTGCCGGGAAGCGGTCGCATCGTTTCGATGGGGTTGCATCTGACGACACTTACCAGCCACCCGTCTGATCCGGCCTTTGTTACCCAGTTTCCGGTAATTAGATCTCTTTCCTGCCACTTGCCGCCGGCGAGAATATTGACCTTGTTGCATTTGAAGTTTCCGGATTGCAGAGTTGTACCAGGCAGGCCCGCTTTCCTGAGAGCTTTTGCCCTGTGTGATATCTGCTCTGCCACAAGGGCTTCCACTGTGGAAGGATTCGAACCGTCCCAGAGGTATCCTCTGCTGGCCATCATAGCCCTTCCCAGCATGTAGTAATCAGAAAAGGGAGTTGGTGCCGCTCCCGCAGACAGCTCGGGGGGAACGCAGGCAAGTCCTGCAATCAGAGCATCACCCCAGACGAGAAGTTTCAGCTTACCATTGACATTCCTGTATGAAGCAGGAGTGATATCAAGATGAAGCCACCCTTCCTCATGAAGAGCCCTTAAAGGCGCGATCAATTCCTCAGTCTTCCAGATACCGGAGGAGTCCCATAATGGGTCCCAGGGCATTGAAAAACAGAATTTCCCCTCTTCAATGTCGGTGTCACACCTGTCCGGCACCAAAATGGAATCGACTTTAATTGCCGAAATCATTCGGAGCATCTTCTTGACCACACCGGTTTCCTCACCGGAGGAGAATATCCTGCCAAGCCTGAGCCTGTCGCTGTTATCCTTGAAAAGGATTTCCATTCTCCCCGAGGATATGTGCTTTCTTGAAATGATACTGCTGGTTCCAGCCATAGCCACCTCCTGTGGTAGGGAAAATATCCCCAAAACTAATCAATGTCTATAGCGAAGTAGTAGGATTCATTCAGAAATCAGACTTTTTTCTACAAAACGAAACAAGAACTGGAAAAAACAAGGGGATATGAAAGAAATTATCCCCACCAGGGGAATATTCCCCTGTTTTTTCAGTCGAACATCTTATCCAATTTCAGGTTATTCCTTCTATTTTATTACATTACAACATTTTATGCTTCTGGCACTGATCATGCTGCAGGTAGTGTCGGGCAGGGAGCCCCAAAAACAAAACCAGCGAAAGGAAATGAAAATGAAAGCAATGATAATTCTCGCAGCTCTTTTCCTGATGGTAGCACCGGCAATGGCCGATCATCAGGTAGACAATGATCTTTCCAGTGAATGGGAAGCCACAGGTTTCAATAACGGAAGAAGAATGGTGAGAGACTCCCGTGGTTACTTCCACATGGTTTATCACTCCCAGACGAACCCGAACGGTACGCCGGGCGGTAACTGTGACATTATGTACTCGCACACACTGCTGCCTGCACCGCCAACCAGCAGTGCAGACTGGGCACCAGCAACAGAGATTACCTTCGATACGTCACTGGATGACAGGTATCCTTCCATTGCCATTGAGCACGGCTCACCCGGGAATCCAACAGACAACGATATGCTGCATGTTGTATGGCAGAGAGAAGATATGTCGGGAGTATATCAGATCATGCACTCCTCCAATATTAACAGTACTATGCCCGCACCGGGAACCTGGACACCACCGTTCACTGTTCATGTCAGTGCAGAACACTCACTTGTTCCTGATGTTGACTGCTCTCTGAACAATGTTGTTCATGTAGTCTGGCAGGAAGAGAATTTCAATTCGGGTCTCACATCCGATATTCTCTATTCCAACAGCATTGATCATGGAATGAACTGGACGCCTTTCCAGAACCTGAGCATGACTGAATTCAACTCTCAGACACCGGATGTCGCTACAGTCATTGATTTCCAGGAAGCACCATCCAACTACACCTACTACTCTGAAAGGGTTCATGTTGTATGGAGTGATGACGGCCCTACATCAGGTCCCTGCATCATGTATAAAAGCAGCCCGGATGCCGGAAACTCATGGGATCTCTACGAGAATGTCTCTCACTCCTCAGGCAGTATGTACAGCGACGGTTATCCATCTCTTACTGTAAGCAGAGAAGATATTCCTCATGTTGCCTGGATGCATGGAGTTATTCCTCATGATCCCACTGATCCCGGACCCTACACTCCCGGTGTTGATCCGCTGAATGCCAACAGCTTCCCCGGACCCGAGGTGGGAATGTACTCAACTATTCTTCAGAACATCTACTACAGTGGAAGAAATTCCGGAAACTGGGGATCCTTTGAAATAGTGGATGAAGCAATGGCGGAAAACGAGTTCCCTTCCATAGCAGTTGACAACACAGATATGCTTTATGTTGCCTGGCAGGCAAATACTTATCCAGCCACTGACTACAACATCCGTCAGGCTGAAAGGATGGTCGCCGGGGGAGGCTGGGGCAATGCAACCACCTTTTATCACCTGGACCACGATGATCTCTTCCCTTCAGAGGCCACCAAGAAAACTGCCATGTATTCTCCCGGTTATGACTTTGTCTGGACAATGATCGACAGCGATCTTTCAGCCACCGGACACGGACAGCCGGCAGCTCTCTCACCTGCACATGAGATATGGTTCAGCGGTAATACTCAGTGGAACTCCAGTGTGAGTGTTGAAGAGGAGCATATCGGAATTACCGCTTCAGCCTTCGACCTGATGAGTAATCCAGTATCCTCCGGCACATGGATCAGCACAGGTTCCGAAGGTGGTGTCATCTCGATAATTGATATCTGTGGAAGAACAGTACACACTGAAGCTGTTCCGGCAGGGTCCGCTGGCATCTTCTGGACTGTTGGAGAAAAATTACCGGAAGGTGTATATAGAGTTGTTCTCCGGAATGAACAGGAAATGCAGAGTAAAGCAGTTACAGTTATCAGATAGCGGCGAGCACGGAAAAAAATATCCGGGGAGTGCAGCAGCTCTCTCCGGATATCAACAGGGAGACAGAAAATGACAGACACCTCAAATAAAGCACAGAATGATTGGATTGCAGAAGAAGCAGACTGTTGTTTATCTTACGGTGTGCACCCTATAGCAAGATGCCTTGCAGAAGAGTGCAGAAAAGAAGCTGAGTTAAAGGAGGGCGACGAATGAAGTCTTTTAGTTTCATTGCTTGCATTTTTGTGCTGACCATATCAGCCTGGGCATCAGGTACTGATGATCTTCTGCAGTATGATGACGGGATTGCTGACTGGTTCACATTTGAAGGAGAATACAGGGGGACATGGTTCAATCTGGAAGACTTCTATCCCAGCCTGGACGCCACAGGATTTGTTTTGAACTATGCAGAGGTCTGGTTCTTCCATGTTATGAACAGCAATCAAGAATGGGATACTTCAGATTTTATTGGTGAAATAACAGATGGAACTCCGTATTCCACGGGAACGATATTCGCGCACGATACGGGTACAGCAGCACACCTTTCACCATCCTACATCTATCCCATAGCTCCCTGCACAACCAGTATGAATTTTACGGTCACTGAAATCCCTCAATTCAGTCGTATCGGGGCACCATCAATTGCAAGTGATATTTCACCTGCAGCAAAACCCAGGAGCTTCACCGTGACAACTCCGGGAGTCATTGATTTCTGGCAGTATGATTTTCTCATCCGGGTCAACGGCTATCCCGTTCCTCCAGTGGAGTTTTCAAGAACAACCTGGGCATCACTGAAGGCAACATTCGACTGCATCAGGTGAGGTGACCGGGCACAAAATACTGTGCGGGCCCAGCAGCGCAAATCAACAGGTATGTTTGCTCCGCCAGGCTCTGCCCCATTCGCATCAGTCTATTATTCACAAGGAGAATGAAGTCCGTTTCCACTGCAGCCACAGCAGGTTCTGGATGTCTGTGTATTCATTCAGCTGCAAAGTTGATTGAGCGTCTTTGTATCGATTTCTTTGCAGCTTTGTACCGGGTTCTCCTGTTGACGGGTTACTCTGTAACAAAGGAATTTTCATTTTCATGGACGGCCCTGCCGAACTCTTCGCCTGGTTAGCTTTTGCTTTCCGGTTAACAGCATCCGTTTTGGTGCTTTACGCCACGCCTGGTGAACACAGAAAAAGGGGCAGCAAAAAGGCTGCCCCATTACAATCAATGACTGAAAAAACTAGAGGATGTCTCCGGCCTCTTCGAGCATTTCAACGCCCTCTTCTACCAGTTCCCCGGCCTCTTCAACCATTTCCGCTGCCTCTTCGACCATTTCCGCTGCCTCTTCAAGCAGTTCTTCGCCCTCGACTACTTCCTCAACTTCAACTGCTTCTTCGACTTCAACTGCTTCTTCGACTTCGGCTACTTCTTCAACGGGAGCAACTTCTTCTGTGGTCTCGCCACAGCCCATACCAAAAATTGCCATAGCAAGAAGCAGCATTGCGATTGCGAAAAATCTCATTTGTAATCCCTCCGGATTTTCTGTTATTCGATAACAAACTGGTTTTTTTGATCCACCCCTGAATCACGGACCGCCAGGCCCAAAGCTTCGCAATTATCTAAAGAAGATTCCTCCGGGTCAAGCCTTGTCTATAATCCTGTATGTATTCGCAAAGTGAACCTTGGCGGTTTCAAGAAGAATTGCATCTCCTCTCAACTGCACAAGTTTTGTACCAAGCCTGTCCACAGGGGCTCCTGCCCCCGGAGTAAGTGCTGTTCCATACAGCGAGGAAAGCCTTGCCAGTTCACCCAGATAAACACTTCTTGCAATAATCGATGCAGCCGCTACTGCAGGCTCGCTGTCCTCCGCTCTTACTCTGAGCTCAACTTTCGAAACAGGAATGGTTAGCCAGGGTCTCAATCTTTTCATCTCACAAAATTTGTCAACCACAAACCTGTCAGGCTCCTCTCCTTCTGCAGAGAGATCCTCAAAAACTTTGCCGTGCGCCATAGCCAGAGTGTCAAGACTGTTCTTCCCCTGCTGCTTGAAAGCATCAAACAGCCTGTTGTACTCTCGGGGGGATATTGAGCAGACTGAATACCTGACATCACTCATCACTGTGATCTTTTCGTAAAGCTCTCGAACCTTTGCTGCGGAAAGTTTCTTCGAATCTCCCACTCCCATTGCTGTAAGAGCATTTGCCGTGGATTGCAGACAAGCCACCGCTGCAACCACAAGAGGACCGAAATAGTCTCCCTTGCCAGCTTCATCACTGCCGGCGCGAAGACCAGGAGGAACAGGAACAGCAGCTTTGGATGCAGCAGAAGATGCAACTACGCGATCCAGCTTCTGCAACACCATTTCCAGAAAGCTTTTGTCTCCACCTGCCTGTACAATTGAGTTACCCTTTTTCTTCGAGTGATAAAGATTAATCTTGCACGAAGATCCATAGCCGGTCAGTGTAACTTGTACACCGTAAGGCAATTCCTTTTGCTCAACAATGGAAACCCCCATGGAAGACAGCTTCTTCATGGTTGTTTCAAGATGCTTGTTCAATTCAGCTGAAATCACTGAAACGGGTTCTCCACTTCCAGTGGTGTTCCTGCGGAGTATTCTTCAAGCATGCATGTTATCGAGCCAATAATAATTGAAGCACTCATAAGAACAGGCATGTGTCTTTCGTCATCTGTAACCCAGATGAATATCTCACCCTGCTGCTTGAACAGACCATCTCCGCGAAGAACAGGCTGCAGTTGAATGCAGTCAAAGGAACCGGCTCTTGTTCGAATTCTCTCACGCTCCAGAACCCTTACCTCAAGGGGGTAATTGTCGTTGTCCACGTGAACATCTATGTAGAAGTTCCCCCCGGGTTCAAGCTCCCGAGTCCTTGCATAGTAAAAAGCGCTAAGCACATCCAGAGCATGGGGAGGAATCGCCATTTCTGCAAGTTCAGGATCATCCTCTTCAGGGTAGTATGCGAAACCTGCTTCCTGGTCAAAGAACATCTCTTCACTACTGGAAAAATCACCCTCCTGAATATTTTTCATAAAAGTCAGCGAATGAAGCTGAACAATATCAAGAAGTGCTTCATTCACATCTCTCACTTCAAAAAAGCTGCTGAATGCGGGATTTGAGCGAGCTTCTGCTGTAATTCTGTATGCAAGTAATCCGTCATGATCAACAGGTCCTGTAACACTTAAAGTGGCAGAACCTGCCTTAATTATTCCGTACTCAACGCTGAAAACCAGTCTTTCTCCCGGGCCCCATGTGGTGTTTTCCTCATAGCGTCTCTCGTACTCTCCCCAATCCCATGTTGAACCGTAGGCAAAACATGAAACTGCTATGCCAAGAACAAGCATTGTCGCCAATTTCATACATCATCCTTTCGAATAAACCTTTGCAATATGTACATCATTCGAAGCTAAGTTGTTCCATTACCTCTGTCCACCTGTCACCAACAGACTCAAAAGAAAGATGTTTTTCACAGTACTCTCTGGCATTACCCGCCAGCATCCCGGCAGGTCCGCAGTTCTCAATCAGGTGGTTGATCTGCCCGGCAAGCTGTTTCCAGTTACCGGGCGAATGGAAAAGACCGGTAACACCGTCGGTTACATAATCGCACAGCCCGGCTGCAGCTGCAACCAGAAGGGGAACCCCGGACGCCATAAACTCCATTCCCGCACGGAACACCGGCTGGTTCGCAAGGCTGGCTACAACTCCCACAGCAGCACAACTCAGGAATGGACTCACATCTTCAACTTCTCCAACAAACTCCACCCGACTTCCAACGCCCAGACTTTCGGCATAATTCCGCATCTGGCCCACCGTGTACCGGGCTTCTCTACCGGCGATCACTGCCCGAAAATCAGGATTCACCATGGTCATTGCCTGAACAAATGTTTTGTGTCCCTTCTCAGGGTCAAGTCTGCCCAGAGCAAGAATGATCTTCTCACCGGATTGGGCGACAGGATGAAACATGTGAGTATCCACAGGCCGTGAAATAGCAACTGCTCTGCCCTCAAATCCACCGGGAATTACAGATTCACCTGAAAAAACGAAAAGGTCGACATGCCTGTGAAGCATCCCTCCTGACCCGGATCTTACCTGTACCAATGGAGAATCAGAAACAGTCGCAGCGACAGATCCGTAACACACAGTCACGTCAGGCTGAAAATCTTCTGCAACTGCAGAGGTGATTACTCTGTTCTGAAAAAGTACATTATGGCCCTTCATAAGCAGGCAGCGGGTCAAAATATCAGCGTCCTGAAAATCGCAGCTGGCCGTAACAAGAATTCTCATTCTTTCCCTTCCTTGCTCCCCCTTTTATAAATCATTCATGAGGAAACTGACACTGTAACCGTAAAGGGGATTCACATGCCACTGAAAACATCGCAAAGAACTGCACAGATTCACATGCCTCCAATCCACTCAATCATGAACAAAGTACGGAAGATGCGTGTAAGCGGCCAGGAGATTTTTTCCATGGCTCAAGCTGTTCCATGGTATGGCCCCCCGCAGAAAGCGGTTGAAGCCATGAAGCAGGAAATGGACAGCAGTGGTTTTCATTTCTACAGTCCGGATCCGGGACTCATGTCAACAAGAGTGGCTCTATCAAGGGAAATCAGTAAAAGAAGGGGAATAAATCTTGACCCTGCCAGAGAACTCCACCTCACCTGCGGAGCCAGCCAGGCCTTTGTCAGTGCGCTCATGGCGGTGACCGACCCCGGGGACAGGGCAATAGTTCTTGAGCCGTACTACTTTGACCACGTCTTTGCCATTCAATTCTCAAATCTGGAACTGGATTCGATACCAATGGTTGAACACTCTGAATGGGGCGTACCCTGGAAAAAACTGGAGGAAAGAATTCCCGGTGCAAGGGTCATGGTGCTGGTAAACCCGGGTAATCCCACCGGAGCATCACTGACTGAAGAGGAAGTACGCAGGATAGTAAAACTCACAGGTGAGAATGGCTGCACCCTGATAATAGACGAAACCTATGAAAGATTCAATTTTACAGGCAGCAGACACCATCCCTGGATGGAAACAAATCAGGAACACGTTCTTACACTGGGCAGCTTTTCAAAAAGTTTCAGCCTTTCCGGCTGGAGGCTTGGATACCTGTTCGGCGCAGGTCACATTCTGGAGCAGGCTCTGAAGGTACAGGATTCGGTGGTGATCTGCCCCTCAACACCGGGGCAGATCCTTCTGGAGCAATGCCTGAACCTGGATGGCTGGGTTGAAAACCGTTCTGCTGAAGTCGAACACCGACTGCACCTATGTAAAAATGCCATGAAACAGTCAAAGGGGCTGGCGTGGAGGGAAGCAGGAGGTGGATTCTTCACACTGGCTAAAACACCTGACGGAATGGATACTTATGCCCTTGCTGACCACCTCATCGACAAATATGCAATTGCCACCATACCGGGAGATGCATTCGGTGACACCGGAAAACATCACCTCAGATTCAGCTTTGGGTGCCTTGCAAATGAAGAGCTGATCCCGGCGATGTCCTCACTGGCCAGCGTAGATATTACTGATTTAGTTCTCTAAGAAGTTTTCGCAAAAGGAGCTTTGCCGAACAGAAGAAGTCATCAAACCTGCCGTCTATGAAATCGGCAAAGCTGTGTTCAGGTCCGTGAAATTTTCCTTTTTTGTAGTGAAGACAGGTATGGGCGAATACTCCTCTGCCCATATAAATCTTGTCTGGGGCCGCCTTGCAGCTTGCCGTGATCCAGATAACCGGGGTCAATATTCACCAGTCTTTTCCCCCGTTCTCCGAATTTCTCCTCTATCTCCATACACTTTTCTTTCCAGAGCGGCAGTTCTGAAGGATCCCGGAGGGGAGAAAAACAGAACCATACCCGGAGGATTGAGGAGCCCATCTCATCCCGGTAGTAATCTGTCATATCGAAAGGACAGGGTTCGCTGAAAAGTACAACCTCACCGAAAAACAGTTGAAGAGAAGCTGAAGTTTCCTTAAGAAGAGAACAGTCATTGTACAAAACACTTACGACAGGCAGTACAGGAGGAAATGATCCGGGGAGTGAGATTAGTTCCCCTCCTTCTTCTGTTTCTGCAGCTCGATCCACGCTGCTTCAGGGCGTAGTCATCATGCAGCTTCAGATTCCTCTTTCCACTAACACCCACAATCCGCAGGTTTCCGTTGTGGGCACTGACTCTACCGCCAAGGGAACCCACCCGGTTCAAGTGCAAACTGTTAAGCCCCGCAGATTTAAAAGATGCGATCCAGTACTGTAAAAACTCGGCACGGGAAATCACGCGTGATTCAAGCTTGTACCGTAACTGCTTTCTCCCGCTCTCAATTGTATGCAGCTCCCACCCGCCTGCAACCGGAGACCAGCTCATTTTTCTACCTGCAGTAACCATCTCACCGGCACCGGAATCGGAAAGCTTCACAGCATCCGGTACAACATAACCTGGGTCAAGTATGAATCTTCCATCCTTCCCTTCCACAAGCAGAGCGCAGTGAATATTCTCTCCATGTTTCATGTGCCCGGTAAGGGGCCTTGCTGAAAGGCCGCATGCTGCAATAATGCTTCCCAGGGTTTCGGTTAGCGAATAGCATGTACCCCCGGTTCCACTCTTCACATAATCCGTCATTACTTCCCCGGCCAGCCGGGGTCGGCTCTCTCCGGATGATCGAAGAAGAAACTTGGTCAGGTTCTTCCAGGGAATTTCCCCGAAAACTTCGCCTGTTCTGTGTATGTCTGCGGCACTTCTGCCAGGAGTAAGGCCAAAATGCTCAAAGAATATCTCCGCTGCTTTTTCCATGGGTTTATTATAATTCCCGCAACGGGAAATGAGTTGAAAATTGAACAAAAACAGATACCACTCTCTCAATGCTTTTTTTAGAAAAACGTTCGGGCATAAGGTGTACAAGGTCAGTATCGCAGGTGGCTTCACCTGCCCGACACGGGACGGATTACTGGGCACAGATGGCTGTGTTTTCTGTAATCCCACCGGAAGTGAACCCAAACACTACAAACCGGGAATGACCGTTACCGAGCAACTTGAACTGGCCACTGAATATGTGAGAGAGAGGCATGAGACAGATCACTTCCTTGCCTACTTCCAGGATTACACCACCACATACAAAGATGTAAAAAGCCTGGAGAGAATGTACCGCGAGGCCCTTGATTATCCCGGTATCAGGGGGCTTTCACTCTGCACAAGACCCGACTGCATAAGTGAAGATGTAATGAATCTGCTGAAAGATCTCTCTGGGGAAACCTTCGTCTGGGTAGAACTGGGAATCCAGAGCGGATGTGACATCACTCTTCTTCGTATGAACCGTAGACACACTGTATACGATTCGGAAAAAGCATTCGAAAAACTCCACAGCAGAGGAATCAGAACCGCAGCTCATGTGATTCTGGGTTTCCCCGGGGAATCAAGAGAAGAAACGCTGGCAACGGCAGAACTGGTAAACAAATCCGGCACTGCAGGTGTTAAGCTCCAGAACCTCCACATAATCAAAGGCACCCAACTGGCAGAACAGTACAACAGAGGAGAACTGAACCTCATGCGCAGAAGCGAATATGCCGGGCTTGCTGCGGATTTTATCGAACGCACAAGGCCCGATATTGTTGTTCAAAGGGTAACCGGTGAGGCTCCACCCAGAATGCTTGTAGCCCCGGAGTGGGCAATCAACAAGCTTGCCGTAATGAACCGGGTAAAGAGGGAGCTTATGTACAGAGACTCATGGCAGGGCAAACTGCTGGGCTACGTACTGGATGACATACCCTCAGTCCAGAAGTGAAGCCCCTGTATCAAAAGCTTTATTCATCAGATCAGTATCTTCGCCTGCACTTCCGGCAGCACCTTTGCCTGTTGCCATAAACACATCAGCAACATCAAACTTCATGAACCGGAACATTGCAGCAGTGCTGTCGGTGTAAGTTTTGAAGACTTCGTCAGGAGCTCCCTGAGTAAATACAAGAGCCATTTTTCTCGGGCCAATCTTTGAGTCAAAATTTCCCATCAGAGTTCCGTAGAGACGGTCAACCATAGCTTTCAATTGAGATGTCATCTGCCACATATATATCGGTGATCCGATAATTAAAGCATCGGAATCTCTGATGTCTTCGTAAATTGTCTGCATCCCGTCCTGTTGTATGCAGAATTCGGTTTCCTTATCATTGCACCAGCCACAACCTTGACAACCGCGAATTCCCATGCTGTTCAGATTCCGAAACACAATCTCTGCCCCCCTGGATTCCGCGCCCTCAAGCATTGCCCTCGAAAGTACCTCCGTGTTTCCACCCTTTCTGGGGCTTCCGCAAAAAGCTGTTACTTTCATTTCAGATTCCCTTCTCATAGTTGATCCAGCCGTCTTCTGATGCAATGCCTTCCCGGATAAGTCAGGAATTCGTTTCCATTTTCCCTTCACTGCAGAGCCGGGCAGGTCTTTCCTCTTTTGTCAGTTTCAATCTAATCACACTGAAAAGTGTATCCGGTTACTCGGAATATATTCTCTGCCACCACCCGGTATGCAGGTCTGTAGAATTCCAGGTAAACCTGCGAGTGATGAACTGCCGGAAAACCTGCTTCTTCCTGTCTGGAAAAATATGAGTCCATTTCTGAAAGACTGAACAGGTTCTGAACATCTGCAGCAATCTTCCACACCCTGATCAGGTCATCGGCATTCCCAGAATATTCTCTTCCAGTTCGAATGAATGCATCAAGCAGAACACCTGTATCCCCACCGGATGCAGCAAAGGGCCGCAGGTTCACTCTGAGAATGTCAGAGGACAGCCTTTCAACAACCTCTTCACCAGCCTGACACTCACCCATGGAAAGCAGCTCATCGCCCAGCCATTTTTCAGCAGCGGCGACAGAACTGACAGCATGTCCACTGCCCATAACTCCCTGATACACAAATTTGTAAAGATCCTGAATCTGCATCATGGGATAACGCTCTGTCTGCTCTGATACAACTCTTCCAATCATTTTTTTACCAGAGCAAGCTTCATCCGACTCCATGAGTACTTCCTGTTCTTTGAATACAATTTTCAAAATATCCTCGCCATTCACAGTCAGCAGGAAGGAAAACGGGTTCTCTTGAGTGACCTTGAATGCCCGATCCGATGTCTCCAAACGGCCACCATTTGCACATGCTGAATTAAGTCTCGCCCAGAATGTTCTGTACACCAGTGAATGAGTTGGTTCGATGATATGAATCAGCCTGCTTGATATGAATCTTTGATGAAGAAAGGATTCTCCATCCTGCTCCAATATCACCTCGAATGCATTTTCGGTTTCAGCCCGTGCCAGAAGTTTATTGAAATCCCGTTCAAAACATCCGGTACATACCTGTGAACTGGAAATGCTTTCATACTTCCGGGCCAGTGAAAGAAGGCATTCAAATGGCTCTTCGTGCTATCGCTCGGTGCGCCCTCAGGTAGTAATCCTCAAGGTGCTCTTCGCCTGACCGTCGGTCCAGAAGGAGAATATCATCAAGAGCATAATCCAGAACACTGTTCAAAATACCGCTTTCCAGAATCCTGAGAATCATGTCTGGGAGCCGTGGAACCGCATCCCGAAAGGAAGTCTGCATATCCTTTCCATTTGTCATGCCTTCACCAATAGACCTGGCGCTCAGATTGACAGGAGCACAACCCGCTTCGCCAAAAGCAATTACCGCCCTCAAAATACCATTGGTTCTTACACCCTTCTGAAGAACTTCAATTAAGGGAATACAGCCCTGATATGACAATTCATTCATTGATCCCATGATTTCTTAACAATCGCACTGAGGAATTTGAGTAGGTGCTTCCTCAATTTTCCGAACCACAGAAACTACTCGTGCAGCCCTGAATTTCTCTGCGAAAGTACCTTTCAGTATCTTTGTTCTATCCTCCACACCAGTTGCCAATTGTGCCTCCTGCTTAAAGTTACTACTGTAAACTAATATCTTCTTCAATGACAATCAAGAGAGCAACACATGCTTCGCCGCCGCGTTGTGTATGCGCAAAACATCCAGGTTGGAACATTGTTCGGAGAGCCGGATATAAGTGGATGTTCGTATCAGGACCCCTCCTCCTGAGATGGACACCCCTTTCAAGAGTCAAGTGTCACGCAGGGAGCCCGCCGGTAGACACAACCGGCGGGTTTCCGTTTGTTAACACCTGATTTTCCTGTATCTGATCATTGGACTCTGTTGCTCTTTCTTTGTAGATTAGCGATTCTCCCATTATTAGCTTAATTATCTACTTGGAGGTTCCAGAATGATCCGTCGAAACACCATTGATTCGATATTGGGCGGAGCTCATACCGGCGACACCGTAACGGTTTACGGCTGGGTGAAGACTGCTCGAACAGGTAAAAGTGTTGCTTTTGCATCCCTGAACGATGGATCAACCACCAATAATCTCCAGGCAGTATTTGACAGAGATGTATTCACAGATAAACAGCTCTCCGGTCTACTCACCGGAGCCTGCATCCGTGTAACCGGTGTGGTTGTGGAAAGTCAGGGAAAAGAACAGTCGGTTGAAATTTCAGTAAAAAAGCTGGAAATAGTGGGGCCTGTGGATGAAGAATACCCTCTTCAGAAGAAAAGGCATTCCCTGGAATTCCTCAGAACAATGCCTCATCTCAGGTCCAGAACAAACACATTCAGCAGTGTCTTCCGTGTAAGTCATCACATATCCATGGCTATTCACAAGTTCTTCGACGAAAACGGCTTCTTCAATATCCACACGCCTTTCATCACAGAAAGCGACTGTGAGGGTGCCGGTGAAACATTTCAGTTAACCACACTTCCTCTGGATATGCTTCCAATGAAGGATGGCAAGGCAGACTACGATAAAGACTACTTCAGAAGAAAGACATTCCTTACGGTCAGCGGTCAGCTTGAGGCTGAGCCCTTCGCCCTGTCACTGGGAAAGGTCTACACCTTCGGACCCACTTTCCGTGCGGACCCTTCCGATACACGGATACACGGTGCCGAGTTCTGGATGCTTGAACCTGAAATGGCCTTCTTTGACCTTGAGGATGACCTTGATCTTATTGAGAAATTCGTAAAGTTCACCGCAGCCTATCTCATGGAGAAATGCAGTGACGACATTGCCTTCTTCTCAAAATTCTTTGAGAAAAGTCTTCCTGAAAGGTACAAGTCTCTTCTTGAAAGCGATTTCGGCAGAATTACATACACCGAAGCAATAGAGATCATTCAATCAGCAGAGAAGAAGTTTGATTCCATTCCGCAATGGGGAGATGATCTTGCAACAGAACACGAAAGGTTCCTTGCAGAAGAGTACTTCGGAAAACCGGTCTTTGTTATTGACTATCCGGCATCAATGAAACCCTTCTACATGTACATGAACGATGACGGAAAAACTGTGGGTGCCTGTGATCTGCTTGCCCCCGGTGTGGGTGAGCTTGTCGGCGGCAGCCAGAGGGAGCACAGACTTCCACTACTTGAAAAGAGAGCAATTGAACAGGGTCTTGATATGGAGACCTATAGATGGTACATGGAACTCAGACGCTGGGGTACCGCACCGCACGCCGGTTTCGGCCTTGGTTTTGAAAGGCTTCTTATGTACCTCACGGGCATGGACAACATCAGAGATGTTGTGCCTTTCCCACGAACATTCAGTAAGATGTACTAGTAATGTTTTGTAACCTTAGCGAAAGCTGGTAATCATGAGCAGACAGATGATAACGATTGACGGTAACGAAGCTGCCGCGCGTGTCGCTCACAAGCTTAGTGAAGTGGTGGCGATTTACCCCATCACTCCTTCCAGCCCGATGGGCGAGCACAGTGACACATGGTCCGCAGCAGGTCAGAAAAACATCTGGGGAACAGTACCCCTGGTGCAGGAAATGCAGAGCGAAGGCGGAGCCTCCGCTACTGTTCATGGAGCTCTTCAGACAGGAGCTCTCACAACAACATTCACCGCAAGTCAGGGTCTTCTTCTGATGATCCCCACCATGTACAAGATTGCCGGAGAGCTTACTCCAGCGGTTTTCCATGTTGCAGCCAGAAGCCTTGCGGCACAGGCCCTTTCCATTTTCGGTGACCACAGTGATGTAATGGCCGTAAGGAACACCGGTTTCGGTCTTCTTGCCAGTGCCAGCGTACAGGAAGTCACAGACCTCTCTGCAATCTCTCATGCCGCAACTCTGAAAAGCCGTATTCCCTTCGTTCACTTCTTTGACGGTTTCAGAACCAGCCATGAGATTCAGAAGATTGAGCCACTTGAGGACAGTGTTCTTAAGGAAATGATTGACGATGAGCTTGTTTTCGCACACCGCAAAAGGGGTCTCAACCCCAACCGCCCGGTGGTTCGCGGAACCAGCCAGAATCCCGATGTTTACTTCCAGGGCCGCGAGAGTGTAAACCCTTACTACAAAGCCACCCCGGCAATTGTTCAGGAATACATGGATCTCTTCGGTAAGCTCACTGGCAGGCACTATCACCTGTTCGACTATGTTGGCGCCCCTGACGCAGAGCACATCATTATTCTTATGGGATCAGGTTGTGAGGTTGCCCACGAGACCGTAGAGTACATGGCAGCAAGGGGTAAAAAGGTCGGCGTTATCAAAGTCCGCCTTTACCGTCCCTTCGACGCATCATCATTCCTGTCAGCCATCCCGGAGAGCGTAAAAACCATCAGCGTGCTTGACCGCACAAAAGAACCCGGCAACGATGGTGAACCTCTCTACAAAGATGTATGCACCGCTCTCAGGGTTGCAGGAAGATCTGCAATCAAAGTGGTCGGTGGCCGTTTCGGTCTTTCAGGCAAGGAATTCACACCCGCATCGGTTTTGGGTGTTTTCAACAATGCCACAGGTGAGCTGAAAAACGACTTCACGGTCGGCATCAATGATGACCTGACAAACAGCAACATTGAAATCCCCGAGTTTGTTCTTGAAAGCAAGGGGCTCCACCAGGCGGTATTCCTGGGTCTCGGTTCCGATGGTACAGTAGGCGCCAACAAAAACAGCATCAAGATCATCGGTGGAACCACTGACAACTATGCTCAGGGTTTCTTCGTTTATGACTCCAAGAAAGCAGGTGCACTCACAGTCAGTCACCTCAGATTCGGACCCGACCCCATCAGACGCACATGCCTGATCGACCAGGCCAACTTTGTTGCCTGTCATCAGACTGTATTCGTTGAAAAGTACGACATACTGAAGTATGCAGCCAAAGGTGCAACATTCCTGCTTAATACACCTTTCAGCAGCGACGAGATCTGGAACAACCTTCCCCGAAGGGTTCAGAAGGATATGGTGGAAAAGCAGCTTAAGTTCTATGTCATTGACGCCTACAAGGTAGCCGGTGACACTGGCATGGGTGTTATGATCAACACCATCATGCAGACCTGCTTCTTCGCTATCAGCGGTGTACTTGACAAAGACGAGGCAATCGAAAAGATCAAGGGCGCCATTGAGAAGAGTTACGGCAAAAAGGGCCAGGATGTTGTTCAGAAGAACTTCATCGCAGTGGATCAGGCACTTGCCAATCTTCACCAGGTGAACTACCCCGGAGAAATTACCAGTAACATCACTATTCCCCCGGTGGTTCCAGTGGAAGCCCCCGAGTTTGTACAGAATGTTACTGCAACAATCATGGCTCAGAGAGGCAATGATCTTCCTGTAAGCGCCATACCCAACGATGGTACATGGCCAACAGCTACCACCCAGTGGGAGAAGAGAAACATCGCCCTTGAAATTCCGGTATGGGATCCTGAGGTCTGCATACAGTGCGGTCTCTGCAACCTTGTATGCCCCCACGCAGCCATCAGAATGAAGTACTACGACAAGGCGTTGCTGAAGGATGCCCCGGAGACCTTCAAATCCACAAACGGCAACACCAAGTTCAAGGCTTACAAGTACACCAACCAGGTTGCCCCTGAGGATTGTACTGGATGCGGTGCCTGCGTGCACACCTGCCCTGCCAGGAACAAAAATATTGAAGATAAAAAGGCAATCAACATGGAATCCCAGCCTCCTCTGAGACACGATGAGGTCGAGAATTACAAGTTCTTCCTTGAGATTCCAGACTTCGACCGCACAGAGCTTAACCTTGCCACAGTGAAGGAAAGTCAGCTTCTCAGACCTCTGTTCGAATACAGCGGTGCCTGTGCGGGATGCGGTGAAACTCCTTATGTAAAACTGCTCAGTCAGCTCTACGGCGACAGAGCGGTTATAGCAAACGCAACCGGCTGTTCATCGATCTATGGCGGTAACCTGCCCACCACACCTTATGCACAGGATCCCGCAGGCAGAGGACCGGCCTGGAACAACAGTCTCTTCGAAGATGCTGCTGAATTCGGTTACGGTTTCCGTCTTACAACAGATAAACACTCGGAAACAGCGGCGGAACTGATCACAGGAATGTCAGACAAGCTTGATGAAAACCTCATTGACAGCCTTCTGAACTCCAGCTGTACTACAGAGCTGGAGATTGCCCAGCAGCGTGAGCGTATTGAGTACCTCAGAAAAGCTCTTGCTCAGATAGACACCCCACAGGCTCGACAGCTTGAGTCGCTGGCCGATTACTTCGTACCCCGTTCCGTATGGATCATCGGTGGCGACGGATGGGCCTATGATATCGGCTACGGCGGTCTCGACCATGTTCTCGCCCAGGGCAGGAATGTAAATGTTCTGGTGGTGGACACCGGTGTTTACTCAAATACCGGTGGCCAGTGTTCCAAGGCTACCCCGATGGGCGCTGTTGCGAAATTCGCCGCAGCAGGCAAACCAATGCCCAAAAAGGATCTTGCCATGATCAGTATGACCTATGGCAACATCTATGTGGCGCAGATTGCCATGGGAGCCAACTGGAATCAGACTGTTAAGGCATTCAACGAAGCCGAGAGCTTCGACGGACCTTCACTGATAATTGCATACAGCCACTGCATCGCCCATGGCATCAACATGACCAAGGGAATGGACGAGCATAAGCTTGCAGTCAACAGCGGCATGTGGCCTCTATTCCGCTTCGATCCCAGAAAGACCGAAAAGGGAGAATCCCCGCTTCAGCTTGACAGCAAAAAACCGTCTCTGCCCTTCCACAAGTTTGCCGAGGCTGAAGGCAGATGGAGCTCCCTCATGCGCAGCAACCCTGAGCATGCTGAAAAGCTTCTCGCAGCTGCACAGATAGACATAGACAGGCGCTTCCACCTCTACGAGCAGATGGCTAAGATGGACTGGGCCGGCGGCGAATAACCAGAAAAAGACCAAAAGAGAAAAGGGGAGGGCACAAGCCCTCCCCTTTTCTCCAGCAATTGCTAAAACCCGCCAAACACAGTTGAGATCAGTATTGTTTTAAGCAGTACCCGGTTCTGCAAATTCTTGAATTTTACGCTTTTCAACCACCAGCAATCTTTTCATCGTTCGGTAATTTGAAGAAATTTAAGAATCTTTCTTATTGCTACTGGGAGGTTTTTACACCCACCCATACCCTCTTAGTGATCAGTGTGGTAAGTGATATTTTTTTTACATACTGCGATTCTTAAAAAGATAGCAGCAAAAATATATGGCGAATATCAAATCACCAGTGGCAGCACCAACAACAACAATCGTCGCACGACCCTTACAAAGGAAATAGATGCAATACCAGGCAGATGCCAATATTACCTTACCTGTAACTCCCATAGCAATAATTCCCAAATTTTTCACAGGAGCATTAGCAACAATAAGGTAGCCGATGCCAAAAAGAAAAACGGTACCCCAGAACAGTGACGTCAGGAAAAGTGTATGATAATTATCTGTTTGAATACCATAAAACAATCTCATACTCAACGCTGGAAACAGAATCCCCGGAATTGCACCCGCAAAATTCCAGATAGCCGAAATCAGGAATAATTTACGCCAGGTTGCATACTCCCATATTGCTGGATTCAGTTTCCCATTCATATTTCCCATTTAACCCCGGCCTGTAAATAAGCACATGTTCTTAATTATTCCAGGTACTGTCCGGCACTGCACAGCACAGCATAACCTAACCTGCACGGGAATGATATTTACCTGTCGATTCCTGAACGTCTGTGGGTGGTTGATGTCATTGCTGTAATTATTTCTTGTTACTGGTTCCTTTTCTTACAATGATAATGATAGCCTGCCATTGCATCTATCACAAGGAGTTTGTCTGAAGTGGCCCGTTTTTTGGAATACCCGGTATTCGATCTCTTACTGATAATTATCTTCATACTCCAGGACAGGCCACCAGGCAAACGACTGTCGCTTGTCAATGTATTGATTGTTCTGGTATGCTTCCGGCTAATCAATACACCTGGAAAGCAGTTTCACTATCTTGTGTACTTATTTTCTTTCCAAGTCTTTAATCCATTCACAGATGTGGTCATAATGTGATCCTCGCCAATATAGTTTTCTACAACATTTACACTCCATAAACACGTCATAATATAGTTTGGTATCGTTAGGCAAGCGATCATGCAAAAGCGTTTTCTCAACTTGATGCAACAGTCCATTACAAGATGAACAACGACTAAATGGTCTAAAATTGCGTTCCAGTTGGAAACGACTAACCACCTCTTTTATTTGTTCTTTAGGAGCATCGCTGCGGATCCAATAACCATGAGTTACCACGCGATATTTTAAGACACCTTTGTCGCGAGTTAGAATAATACGTTTCTCTTGTAAAGAACATTCGACAATTTCGCTATCCTTGAAGTCGTTTCTGTATAAGGTATCAAATCCCAGTAATCGAAGCTTATGTGCTAATTTGCCCAGATTGACATCCACTACAAATTTAGTTACCCGTAGTGGCTGCGTACGAAGGTGGATGAGATTAGTAATATCTAATAGTTCAAATACAGGATATACAGAAACATGCTCGCCACCATGCATCCGGTAAACGAAATCGACAGATTCCCCATCGACCAGTATTAAATCTATCTCAGCGTGTGGTACCCCAATAGCTTCAATAGTGTCTTTAATGGATGGATGTCCGATGAATTCATAAGGAAATGCTGTTTTGCACTGTTTTTCTGGAAGGAAGTCATTCAACTCTTCGTAAAAACGGAAGAAAGCAGTCTGCGTTATGCAGGCGTGCCATTCGGTATTCATGCCGTGATTGCAGACATTTGCACCATCCGAGCGGTTTTGTTTCCGAGCAACCTCGCGTTCCAAGTTCGCTCCCGATTGATGATGTAAAAGGATACTATAGTTGTCAATGGACAGAGGTTTGAGATTGTCGGGGGGGGTATACGCCGCGCAGTAAGAGGAGTTGTTTAAGCGAATCCATCAACTGCAGGTTTCACGATGAAACAACACCTGTTACACTGGTGTTCGATGTACCTTCAGTATTGCAGTCAGAACAAGAAAGCATATGGTTACCCATTGTACTCTCCCTTTAAGAAGTCGGGAAAGTGCTTCAGAAAACCAGAGGTGCGGCCGAGCCGGATTTGTACTGCATCTGTTTTATTCATGTGGAGTCATTGCGTCTTTCCGATAGCAGAATTGCCGCTTGAAACAGATATGTCCCGAGCGTCAGTCAACACGGAGGTTACACCGGGAACCCCACTCAGGTAATGTGCTTCTTCAGGAACTGCTCCATTGCACGGAAAAAGTCAAACTGATTTTCCTCGTTCCTGAACCCATGGCCTTCATTCTCCTTTACCATGTATTCCACATGAACACCCCGCTTTCTCAGAGCATTCACCATTTGATCTGATTCACTTTTATTTACACGAGGGTCATTTGCTCCCTGGGCGATGAACAGAGGTGTCTTTATTTTGTCGGATGACCTATTTTTGCATACATCATCTCTCGCATATGCTCCCAGTACGGAGGCATTTTCTCTAAAATAGTAAACAGATTCGATACACCTACATAATCTACAGCTGCTGCATAAAGGTCAGGCGTTTTAACAATACCCATCAAGGTGGCATATCCCCCGTAGCTGACTCCGTAGATTGCGATTCGGTTGGGGTCGGCGATTCCCCGATTGATTGCCCAGTGTACACCATCGGTGATATCATCCTGCATAGACAGTCCCCATTGTCCGTAGCCGCTTTCCAGAAACTTGCGTCCGTAGCCGGTTGAACCTCTGAAGTTCATCTTTAGAACAGCAAATCCCCTGTTTGCAAGAAACTGGACTGATTGCCTGAATGCACGATACACTTTGTCTCTGCCCTGTCAAACGAGGTTACACTGTTGTGGTACCCTGACAGTTTTTCATCGATGAATTTCTGGATTTTTACACTGAACTCATCGAAGTAATGAAAGTGCCGCTTCTCCGTTGAATGAAACACCTGTGATATTGTTTCGCTTCCGCGAGTACATCAAATGCCAGACATCCACCTCGGGATGTTCGAAGATAAGCTTCCCTTCCAGTGAGTTATTGATTTTCGCCTTCTATGCATTCCGGGCACAATCCATGCGTAAATGTAGTTTCTGAGCGATCCTGCAGATAAGTTTCCAGAACATGCCAGCACCCATCATTGCCTTTGATCTTTTTACAGTTAGTACAAATAGGCAGCAATCTGGTAAGTTGCTTTACCGTCTCAAGAGCTTCCTGAAGTTCCTTATTCTGTTTTCTGAGTCTGCTCATGTCAGCGAATCGTGCAATGGAAATTTCAATTGCTCTCATCAGATCGTTTGCCTTCGGAGGCTTCACAACATATGCCCCCACCCCGGCTTCCGAAGTTCTTTTAGTCAGATCTTGTGTTTCATAAGCACTCAGGATAACAACAGGGGTTGGGAAGTGTCTTTGGATCAGTATCGCAGCTTCGATGCCGGTCATTCTCGGCATCTTAATGTCCATAACGACCACATCCGGTTTTAACAGTCGGACCATTTCTACGGCATTGTGGCCATCAGCAGCCTCTCCAACGATGTCGTATCCAAGTTCGCCAAGAATTCCGATAACCATCTCGCACACCAGGTGGTCATCTTCCACAACCAGAACAGATGTGCTGTTGTTATTTGTCATTTCAGTTCACTTCCTTCATTTCGTTGTCTTTCCTGGAAAACTATTTCAGTAACAGCGCCGTTATCGTTAAACATGGACAGGTGACCCTGCAAATTTTTTGAAATCATATTGGTGATTATGCTTAATCCCAGGCCAGACTGCTCCTTTTGGAGTACTTTTTCACTGAATCCAGGACCGTTATCTCTGTATTTTATAATAATATTACCGGATCCGTCATGATGAAAATCCACTTCTATAAGCAGTTTATCGCTGTTGATCAATGCGTGTTTTGTGGAATTTATTACCAGTTCATTGAACACCAGGGCAAGTGAATGAGCTTGACGGGAATCTACTTTTATGTTTGTGTCAGAAATTATTGAAGATATGCTTTTTGTACCAAATATCGCAGATGTTGTATTGCTTAAAATCTGTCTTGCAAGTTCACTGATCTTCAATGGTTCCCAACTTGAATAAGACAACATACTGTGAACTGTAGCGAGTCCCTGCACTCTGCTGATCATATCGGGGAGGAAATCATTCAAGTTGTTTACCTGTTTTATAAATCGTATCTGTGCGTAAAAAAGACCAATTATTTCAGATAAATTATTCTTAACTCTGTGATTTACTTCTTTAAGCAGGATTGCATTTGTTTTAGCTTCTTTATCTGCTTTCTGATACATCATCTGGAGTTTTAGCTGCATCCGGTTTCTTTCCAGTGCATTGCCTATAGCATCTCCAACAATGCGCAAAAGGTCAATAATATCTTTGTTCCATTTTTTTGCAATGAGAATTGAATCAAATCCAAGAAAACCAATAAGATTCTTGCCCTGTACAATTGGGATTACAACAGTTGAGAGAATTTCTTGCTGTCCGAGGATTACTTTTTCAACCAGGGCTTGCTCTGGAAGCTCGTTGAATGCCGTAATATTCAAAGTCTCATGTCTCTCAAGCGCTTCCATCCACCATGGGATAAGGCTGAATGCAAGGTCTTGCAATTTATCAATCTTGGGTTTTACTGTGGATACACACCATTCGTGGGTATTTGATACTGTCCTGGCTTTGTTATCCACCTGGAACAAGTATGATCTATCCACATCGAGGAAAGAGCCTATCTCAAAAAGGGCATCGTTAATACCGGAATCAAGTGCAGCTCCGTGTTTTTTTATAAAACCTGTAGAAATATCCACCAGAAGGCTTTCGATCCTGATCTTAAAGTCAAGCTCTTTTTTTGCTCTTGCTGAGGTTGTGATGTCTCGCATTATCGCTATGGCTCCGTTGGGGACGGAAGAAAACACGATGTCCCAAATATTAGTTCCGTGATCGATAGAGATTCGTTGATGATTGCCGGAAGTGAGGACTTTGGCAAAGTTAACGGTTAAAAAACGTGCGAAAACAGCGTCAAATACAGAGAATAAATCATGATTTCCGATGAATCTACAGTCAAATATGGTTTCCAGAGCTTTGTTATGGAAAAGAATCTTCATATCTGCGTTTACCGCAAGAATAGGACTTTCAATCCTCTCCAGCAGAATCCTGTGTTTTTCCTCGCTGGCTTTCATTCTGTTTTCGGCCCTGATTCTACCTATGGTTCCACTGATATTCTGTACAACTCCTTCAATTCCATCAAAAGCAGAGGCTGGGAAATCAGTATGTGTTTCGGAAGCAAGGAAAAGCGCAGCTTCAAGTATTCCAAGGTGTTTCATTGGGAAGACAGCATTTATCAGGAGTTGACTGCCTTCTTCATGTTCCTGGGGAAAGGGAGAATAATCATCGTATTGGAAATATACAGGTCCTTCGCTTCTGATCAGAATACCCATTGTTGAGTCTGCTGGAACAAGTCTGTTCTCCTCAATGAAGTGTTCGGACAGGCCGCTGTATTCAAATAGTTCAAACGTATCAGTCTCATGGTTGAGCAAATAAACACCACCGGCATCTATGTTAGAATTAAATTTCAGAATCGCTTCCAGGGATTTCTTGACCGCTACATTCAGATCGGTTGTTGCACTGAGGACTATGCCTATGTCCCGCTGAAAACGAAGATAGCCCAGCTCACTGGCTTTTTCGCTAACAACAAATTGAGTGCAGAGAAAGGTATTCGACCCCGGATCTTCTTCAGAGTGAATGAGAGAGCCAATTGAAAGTACAGTGATCCAGTCTTTGCTTTGTTTCATAAGGCGGTGTGTGGAGTAAAACACAGGAATTAATCCATCTCTGCATCTGAAAATCTCATGCATTATTGAAACAAATTCGTCGGGATGCAGCAGATCAAGCCAGAAATCGATGGTGAAATGCCCGGCTCTTGAGCAGCGGAACCCCATAGTTTTCTTCCAGGCATCATTGAATTCTACATAACCAGTTTCCAGATCCCATTCCCAGACTCCAGCACTTTCGCTAGTCAGCAAGTCAATTAGCTTACTGGTATCTATCATCCTGAATACTCCTGGGTTATTCACTTTGCAACAAACCGTTTCGTCAATATAATAGTAGCACTTATTAATGCAAACTTGTTGATGCTTGAGAGTGCCGAGTTTTACCTCTTCCTGATTTCTCCATCTCAGGAATCAATCCTATCCGCTTGAGTTTTTAATAGCAAGTATTCATTTGCGAATCCGTCTCCCAACGCGTTTCAGTTGGATCGTATGCAGTATGTACTGCCAATGATGTAAGCAGGCGGGTGCAGTTGAAAAATGTGGGTGCATCCTACGACGCCAACCTGTCCGTTTCGGAATGGTTCCTGTATTCCCAAAACTTGTCGTAAGTGTTTCCAAGTATAGCACATCTGATGTTTAGAATATTCTGAGCTCCCTTCACCTGCCAAAACATTCCTGATTGTTTTGTTCGTTTTCCCACTACTGTTTTACATCCTGCTTCTATTACACCGGATCCGATGAAATAGCCTTCCTTTTTAAAGGTGCCGTACATCATTCGCTTACTGTTTCTCTCAAGGTATTTTATCTCTCGCTCGCTGATGTTCCGGCGATGTCCATGGTCTATCTGGCTGTAGGAAACTCGTGAGTGGGAAAGAATCAAGAGGAAAAAAGCGGCAAATTCGTAATTATGAAATCAGATACAAAACAAGTGATGAATGTGAGATAAATGCAGATACTTCCACTACTTTAGTTTTTTTCATGCTCTACCTGCTTCTTCGGTCATTTCAACAGAAATTGCAACAAACTCATCTGCAAGTTCCAGAAAACGATGATACCCATCAACGGCCTTTTTCAACTGTTCTGCTTCCTCGGCAGACACTCTACGAGTAACATTCCGACCGTTCTCCCAGCGCTGATATTTGTAGTAGGGACCAAGTTGAACTTTCTCTCCACCCTTCTTTTTTGTTTCACGGTATTCAGTATTCAGAGATCCCTTTGCCATGGAATCTATCTGTGCCATTTGCTTGAGTATCTCTTCTCTTCTCTCTTGATTATTCATTTATTACTCCTTTACTTTAGTAAATACCTAGATTCTAGTCAACCTACATAAAAAAAGAATAGTACCAGGATCGCAGAGTGACAATGAGTTCATGTGCAAAATCTGAGCGTGAAGCCCCGGGAAAAATGATATTACGGGTTCTGGAATTGTCTACTTGCAGGGCATCAGATGCAGGTCTTTCCGAAGATACAGTGGGTGTCCTGGACACCCAGCCTTTGTCAGTTTAAGACACTGGGGGTTTGTTAGCAATTTCTTCGCTTCCTCTCCACGGTTGAGAAGTTCCCCGTGATTGCCCCAGGCTGCTACCGTAACACCGGCATTACTACTTAAAGTGCGTATGTGAAAGTCGTTATCTGGCCCCACTGGATCGGCAACTGTGTAGAGATTCCTGGGGTCTGTTGACCGATAAGCGAATATGTTAAGCATGATCAGACCACCATATCCCCAGTCCCTGGCATAATTTATACAGCGCCTGACAGTAGGGTCATTTTTGTACTCATCTGCAGTGGATGGGTTCAGCCCTACAAATGCTGCATAAGCCTTGTCCCTATCCCAGATTCTCCACAGAGAATACCGGTGAACTCTGTCAGACGAAAATTCTGCGCCACTTTCAACAAGAAGATCCTTCTGCATCCTTGATACCAAATCCTTTGTTTCTCCACAATCTGTTGAACAATTTTTATCACCGCATCAACATGGATTGTATCATCGCCTTCGTCAAGAGTAGTTCTCCCTGTTGCTTCAGAAAAGCTCTTTCACAATGCTTGACATAAGGGCTGTCTTTTCTTCATAAGAAAAACTTGAAGATTCACAGAAAAGGATACAATATGAGTAGATTTTATCCAGATTCAAAAGTTGAGATTCAAGGGCTCTCTGCAAAATTTTATGATAATCTGCTGAATGTTGCTTCCCTTGGAGGTTACAGCAGGTTTATCAAAAAGGCTATTCGCCTGATGAACATCAGCTCCGAAGACACAATTCTTGACTTCGGTGCCGGAACCGGAAGAAATGCCCTTTTAATGCAGAAATATCTGGGAAAGCATGGAGAAATTCTCGGGCTGGAAATTTCAGAGGAGATGATCGCTCAGTTCAGAAACAAAACCGCAAAATTTGATCACATCAATGTTGTAAATCGTCGAATTGATCAACCGTTATCTCTGGAGAAAAAGTATGATAAGGTTCTTATCTCATTCGTGTTGCATGGCTTTCCCTTCGAGATTCAAAAGAACATTCTTGGTAACGCCCGGGATGCCTTGAAAGAAGGTGGCGAATTCATCATACTTGATTTCAATGAATTTGTAACAGACAAGACCCCCCTCTACTTCAGAATTCCTTTCAAAATAGTGGAATGCAAATACGCTTTTGAATATGTGGAACGAGACTGGAAACAGATAATGTCAGAATTTGGATTCAGTGATTTCAAGGAAGAGTTATTCTTCCATAACCATCTTAGGCTGCTCAAAGCAAAAAGGTAGTGCATTGAGAATAACAATTGTCTACGACAACAATACACTTGAAGCAGGATTAACAGCTGACTGGGGCTGGTCCTGTTTTATTGAAACTGCTCAACGCAACATTCTCTTTGATACTGGTGGAAACGGGAAAATACTTCTTGAAAATCTCAGATTTTTGAACATTGACCCTGTGTCTGTTGATGATGTTGTTATCTCACACCCGGATTTTGATCATATCGGAGGGCTTTCTGCATTCCTGAATTCCAATCCGGACGCGGTTGTGCATGTTCCCCGCTCCTTTCGTGGAATCCGGTATCCAAACAAAGTTCACCACTACAAAACACCTGTCCAGATCTATCCCGGTGTTTTTCTTACCGGTGAAATGGGTAGAGAACAATCCATGGCAGTAAACTCTGCCAATGGGCTGGTACTGATAATTGGCTGCGGTCATCCAGGAGTTGGAAACATCATGGACGTCATCTCTCAATTCGGCAAAGTCTATGCGGTCATAGGTGGATTGCATGGCTTTGATAATTTTGAAGTTTTTAAGGGTGTTCATCTTATCTGTCCCGCTCACTGTACAAAACACAAAGATGACATCAAAAAAATGTACCCTGAAAAGTGCATTGAAGGAGGAGTTGGCAGAGTGATTGAATTTGATGGAACCAGAAAATGATCATAATTAAAAATGCAGCGGATATTGAAAAAATGCGTAAAGCGGGAAGACTTGCCGCGCAATTGCTGAATCACATCGAACCATACGTTAAAGAGGGCGTTACAACGCTCTGCCTGAATGATCTGTGTGTTGTTTTTACAAGAATGCACGGTGCAATCTCAGCACCACTGAATTATGGTGGTTTCCCTAAAAGCATATGTACTTCCATCAACAATGTAGTGTGTCACGGTATTCCTTCAGTAAAAGATATTTTGAAGAATGGAGACATTGTAAACATCGATGTAACGGTGATTCTTGACGGCTTTCACGGCGACACCTCACGCACATTCATCATCGGTGAAGTTGACGGCAAAATAAGGGATTTTGTTCGGCGAACAGAGAGCGCCATGTACATGGGAATCGAAGCGGTCAAACCGGGGAAGTATTTTTATGAAATTGGGAAAATGATTGAAAAATATATAGGTAAATTCGGGTATTCTATCGTCCGTGACTACACAGGCCATGGCATAGGGCAGAAATTCCATGAGAACCCCCAGGTCTTTCATCATTTCACAAGGGAGAATAAAATACGTCTTCGCAAGGGAATGATATTCACCGTTGAGCCTATGATCAACATGGGCTCTTCATACAGGGTAAAAACTTCCAGAAGCGATGGATGGACGGTTACCACCGCTGATGGAAGTTTGAGCGCACAGTTTGAACACACCATTCTTGTTACCGATGATGGCGTAGAGATCCTGACAAAAATTTAGAGAACGCTATCTCCGGTTATAACCACCACAGGAACCAGAGGCGAAACCATCCCTTCAGAAGAGTTGACCCCGTTTGCAGTCATGAAGCGGTAAGAATTCGGATTCCAACTCCATACATACATGCTGCCTTCAATGCCGGTGTAGGACATATCCACGAGAAGATTGCCCCCTGTATACTCGTAGGGAGTATCAAGAACAAAGCTGATCCTGCCTTCTCCATCACCGGACGCAGTCACTCTTGATCCTGAGTAAACCACCTGAAAGTGAGAGTCTTCAGCTAGATTGTTTGCAAAATCTCTTCCAAGCTCTTCTCCTCCGGCCTCAGTGAAAGCAATTTTAAAACCATGCATCAGCACAGATGGCGCCCCCATTGGAGCTTTCTCAAAAGCTATCTCTGTGATGGTCATGGATCCGTCCATCTGTGATTCCGGTACTACCACCTGGTAGTGTTTTGCCGAAGGGCCTCAACTGCCGCAGAAGGGGTCAGACATTGGCTGTGTCTGCTCTCCAATTACAATTTCAGAAGCAAGCAAAAGTGACGATACCGCCAGAAGAACGATAATGTAATTTTTCATCAGATACCTTTCCGGTTACTAAAAGAACAATTCTGCAGGAGAAAATTCCCGGTTTCCATCAGTACTGATGAAATATACTCCAGCTGGGGCATTTCCGTTCCACGCCCGGGAAGGAATCACCTGGCTGCAAATTCTTCCTGAGAAGAAATTTCATGTTGTGTGCCAATGCCAAGCAGATCGATCTTTTTCCATTTGCCGGTTCTGAATCTGAAGTAAAAGAACAGAGCGAATACAGAAACATAGAAGCTTGTAAAAAGCCAGAGTTGCACAATACCCGAGTGTCGTACAGCATAAAGATAGAGTATACCAGGTATCCAGAAAAGCCACCCGAGAAGACCGGAGACCCAGACAACATACTTTGTGTCTCCTGCCCCGCGAAGTGCCCCGCCATAGATAAGACTGACAGCATCAAAAACACCCCAGGCTGCAACTATAGCCAGGAGTTTAGCGGCTGTTGAAGACAGCTCCTCAATTGTGCAGGCTGAATCCGGGCTGAAGAAAAGATTTGTATAAAATCCCGGAAACAGTACAAAGGTTGATGCCAATGGAACAAAGTAGCACAGAGAGAGAAGAAGCGAGCGTCTTGTTGCTCGAATTGCCATCTCGGTACTACCCATCCCGATACATCTGCCAACAATGACAGTCGTAGCAAAACCGAAACCCAGAAGTGGATTGAATGCAAGGTTGTTCACACTGAAGGCAATGTTATTGGCGGTAAAATCCAATACTCCCAGCCTGCCCGCAATGAAGATGAAGATGGTAAAACTGGCTACATCCATGAAAATGTGCAACCCAGCGGGAAAACCGAATTTTAGAATTCTTCTGGTTAATGGCCAGGAGAACTTGAAGTTCTCTCTTGTTTTGTAGCTGCGTGCTGTTTTACCTGAATAAGCCGCTATAGTAAGAATAGTGCCGGGAATGAAGGATGATATCGCAGTTGCAATTGCTGCACCCTTGATTCCCATCTCTGGAAAACCAAGTTTCCCGAAGATCATCACATAGTCAAGAAAAACGTTTACTCCAGCACCAATAAGCACGGCCACCATGGCGGGAACGGTCTTTCCCCTGCCGTTCCAGAAAGAAGATGCAGCGGCGGTAAACACGGGACCTGAAGCAGAGAGCATCATTATCCGGAAATATGTCTGCTCCAGGGCAAGAACCTCAGGCGCATGGCCGGAAAGATTTAAAAGTAAGGATCCGGGAATAGTAATTGCAGCAAGGATCGGCGCAGAGAACATGGCCAGGTAGAGACCTTGAGCAAGTGATTTCGAACAGCCCTGCCTGTCTCCCGCTCCGAAGAACTGGGAAATAAAAGTACTGGAGTAGCTAACTGTACCAAAGAGAATACAGAGAAGAGTAAAGCTGAGAATTCCTGCGGGAAGTGAAGCCTGAAGCTCAAGCTGACTGTGCCGAGCCAGGAAAAGCCTGTCACAGAACATCATAATGGTTCTGCCAGCCATTCCGACAATGATGGGCATGGAAACAGCTATTATCCCTCTGTAGGAATCAGGTGCATGCCTACTCATCAATATCCAGTATTATTATTGATCCGGTTCCGTCTTCTGAAACAAAGATCTGATCATTCCAGATCACTACATCTTCAATTGAAGAGAGATTGCTCGCCAGAAGAGTGGGAATCCCTGCTGAATCCACCCGAAAAACAGATCCGCTCTCTTCGGTTATGTAAAGCGGAAAACCTCCATCAGTCATTCCAATTCCTTCACAGGCGGTAACTCCAGTAACAAACGGTGTCAGTGCCGAAGTAATCGGATCGAACCGGAATACCGCAACATTCCCGAAAATACCTGAAGACTCGCTGCAAATGTAAATCATGCCGTCCTCAGCAGCCACCAGATCAGAAAAACTGAATATTGATGGCAGGGAGTATTCAATAGTGGGCTTGCTTCCGGTGATCTTCCACAGGGTCGTGAACATACTTCCGCCCTCAATTCCCCCTGTGGTGAACCAGATCGTACCCTTGTTATCAACTGCTACACCCTCCGGACAACAAAGATCACCGGCAAGGGTTGTAATATTGCCATTATCTATATCCAGAAGTCGACCTGATACAATGTCCTCCACCACAAAAATTCTTCCGTCCTCTGTGACATGAATACCCTCCGGGGAGGAAAGTCCATCTACCACTGGAGTGATAGTTCCATTGGCAGTTACATGCAGAATTCTCCCGGCGGTCTCCTCACAAATGTAAATGCCATTCTCTGTTGCATAAAGTCCGTCGGGGCTGTTCAGACCGGTAAGAAAAGGTAGAGAAACTATGAGAATAAAAGTAAGCATTTATGCCAATCGTGTAATGCTTTTTGACCAGGAGCGTGACAGAGAATACTACATTGACATTAGCTGCCACACGAACGGCTATAATACACGCTAATTATCGTCCAACAGCTTTGCTATTCTTCTCAAATCAGCATGCATTCTATCTCGCCCGTGAGGCACTACTGCACAATGCCTATTGTCAGTCACGCTCCTGGCGCCTGAAACAGAAGTCAGATTCTTAAGTTGGAATATTGCAGGTTACTGATTTGTGGTACAACTCTTTCCGGAGGGGTATCTACTTGTTGAAATAAATCTGCATATTATCGGGCAGACGTCACGTCAAGCGGGATGCGACCGGGCTTAATTTGTGCCATTGTGAAGATACGGTATATTCTGGAGATGACATAGTGCGAAGGGGATAGTCATGAACCTTTACGTGGGCAATCTTTCCTGGGGCGTCGATGATGATGCACTCAGAAACTTCTTCGAAAGCTACGGTGAAGTTACTGAAGCAAGAGTAATTACAGACAGAGAAAGTGGCCGCAGTCGCGGATTCGGCTTTGTTGAAATGCCCGAGGAAGCCGGAAGAAACGCCCTCTCCCAGGGCGAGGGTGCCGAGCTTGACGGAAGACCTATCAGAATCAGCGAAGCCAGGCCGAGGCAGTAGCAATCAGACAATACCGTTGGCGACTCAACGAATCGCTTATAATTTAAGCGGCATGTTCATAGGGGCTTTACTTTTAGAAATGAACGTGCATATTACGGGCGTATCTTAATGATGAGGTGCAGCCGGGCTTCTTTTGTGTCGTCGCGAAGATTCGGTTAATTTTTGAGATGACATTGTACGAAAGGGATACCAATGAACTTGTACGTAGGAAACCTCTCCTGGGGCGTCGATGATGACTCACTCAAAGCCTTTTTCGAGAGTTACGGTGAAGTTACTGAAGCAAGAGTGATCACAGACAGAGAGACCGGCCGCAGCCGTGGGTTCGGTTTTGTTGAAATGCCTGATGAGGCAGCCAGAAATGCCATCGCTCAGGGAGACAGTATTGAGCTCGACGGAAGAGCTCTCAAGATTAACGAAGCCAAACCTCGTGAAGAAAAACCCAGGCGCTACTAATCTTACCAGAACCGGGGCGGCTCAATCGAGTCGCCCCTTTTTTATCCATCGATACAATCAGCTTTTTTAGTAGCTATTTACATTCCGAAATAAGTATGCATATTACTGACAATATCCCAAGGGTGGGGTACGGCCGGGCTTCTTTTGTGTCGTCGCGAAGATTCGGTTAATTTTAAGATGGCATAGTACGAAAGGGATACTAATGAATCTGTACGTAGGAAACCTTTCCTGGGGCGTCGATGATGACTCACTCAGGACCTTTTTTGAAAGCTACGGCGATGTAACCGATGCAAGAGTAATTACCGACAGAGAGACTGGCCGCAGCCGTGGATTCGGTTTTGTTGAAATGCCTGAAGAGGCAGCCAGAAACGCTATCGCTCAGGGCGACGGTGTTGAACTCGACGGAAGACCTCTCAAGATTAACGAAGCCAAGCCTCGCGAAGAGAGACCAAGGCGTTACTAATCTTATTGATAATACAGGGGGCGGCTCAAATGAGTCGCCCCTTTTTTTACGTGCTACCCTTCCGTTTAATGGTCGCAGGTGTTTTCAACAGTTTTTAACGTTCCGCCGAGATAGTTTTCCACAATCTCCCTGGCGCCCTTGCCACTGGCTCCGGTAACAACTTCTATACCACTTTGAGTGAAGAGGGTCTGTGCACGTGAGCCCATGCCTCCTGCAATAACCATTGTTACTCCCTGCTCTGCAAGCCATGGAGGAAGAAGACCGGGTTGATGCGGTGGAGGAACAACCTCTGAGGTTGCTGTTACTTTGTTCTCTTCAACATTTACAAGTGCAAATGTGCTGCAGTGCCCGAAATGCATGCAGAGGGCACCGTCAGCCATGGGTATCGCAATACGCATATTTTCTCCTTTGTTCCGTTTCTTATCTTTCAAGAATTTGTTCAATTACACCCTCAAATCGCTTTGCTGTTTCTGTTTTACTGTAGTGGTAGATGAATGGAGAACCCGAGTCACAGGATGCTCCGACTGCGGGATCAATAGGTATTTTTCCGAGAAAGGGAACACCTGCCTCTTCTGCCATGATTTTGCCATTGTTACCCTGAAAAATAGCAGTTTCCTTCCCGCAATCCGGACAGATGAAACCGCTCATGTTCTCAACTATCCCAAGAACAGTCAGATTCAGCTGGTGGCAGAAATCCAGCGACTTCCGCACATCGACTGCGGCTACTGCCTGTGGTGTTGTAACCATTACCGCTCCATCCATCTTCCCGATCAGTTGAATAACCGAAAGCGGTTCATCGCCCGTTCCGGGAGGTGAATCAATTATCAGGTAATCAAGATCTCCCCATTCCACATCTCTGAGCAGCTGTTCAATAACGCCCATCTTCATCGGTCCGCGCCAGATTATGGCGCTGTTTTTGTTCTCAAGAAGAAAACCCAGTGACATCACCTTCAAAGCACCCATTTCAACGGGAAGAATACTGCTGCCGCTGGATTGTGCTCTTGCTCCTTCAAGATGGAGCATGGTTGGAATTGAGGGACCATGTATGTCAATATCCAACAGACCCACTTTTTTACCGGTGAGAGAAAGGGAAACAGCAAGATTCACAGCAATGGTGCTTTTGCCCACACCCCCCTTCCCGGAAAGCACCACAATTTTGTGCTTTATACCCAGCATTCTTTTTGTAAGCAACTGGCGGTTCGCAAAATCTTTTGCGCTTTCACCGGGTCTCTGTTCGCTGGCGTCACAGGAACTGACTGCACATGAATCGCAGTTTCCTCCGCAGCTCTGATCTTCCTTTACTTTAGTTTCCGGCATACTTTCTCCCAGATTGCAGTTACGTTTTCAACGACTGTACCGGTTGTTTCTTCAACCAGTGTTCTTCTATTTATCTGTGCATCAGTAAAGACTCTGTCGTATGGGATTCGTCCAGCGGGTTCAGCACCACCCAGCACTGCTTCTTCCTCTATTTCAGTACTCATTTCAGGATTGATATCCCATTTATTCACGACAACAAGAGCAGGTATTGAAAAGTGCTTCGCAAGTTCGAGTACCCTTTTCATATCGTGTTTCCCGGAGATGGTGGGTTCTGTAACAACAACCAGTAACGATGCTCCTGTAATAGAAGCAATTACCGGGCATCCGATCCCGGGAGGGCCGTCCACAATAAGCAGGTCTTTTTTCAACTCCTCTGCCTTCGCTGCAGCTTCCCGCCTTACTGTACTCACAAGCTTGCCTGAGTTTTCCTGGGCAATCCCCAGCCTGGCATGAACCATCGGTCCGAATCTTGTATGAGAGTAGTACCATTCTCCACAGTGATTCGGAGAAAAGTCAATAGCTTTCACCGGGCAGACCTCCACACAGACCATGCACCCCTCACAACCGTACAAATCCACCCGGTACTTGCCTTCCGGTGTGGTCTCTATAGCATTGAACCTGCACCTCGCCATGCAGATACCGCAGCCAGTGCAATCGTCTTTCCTGATGATGGCCTCATTACCGCTGATGAAATCAGTTGTTTTGATTACTTCGGGAGCAAGAAGCATATGCAGATCCGCAGCATCAACATCGCAGTCGGCGAGTACGGCATTCTCAGCCAGAGCTGCAAAACACCCTGTAATACTGGTCTTACCGGTTCCACCCTTGCCGCTTATAACAACGATTTCCTTCATTTTACTTCCACCCCCTTCTCGATGATCCGTGGAATTTCACTGAATATTTCACGCATTTCAGGAATGGCATCGAATAAATTCCCCCCCCGTGAGTAGACCTCAGCCATGAACCGCTTGTGAGGAATCCTGACTATAATATGAATCTTCTCATCGCCGCAGTAATCCTCTACACCACTGTCTCCTTCATCGAACCGGTTGATCACTACGGAGAAGGGCATCCCCAGTTCTCGAACTGTCTCCACTGCAAGTTTAAGATCATGCAGTCCAAACGGAGTGGGTTCTGTAACAAGCAAGACATAGTCAGCTCCTCCAAGAGACTCAATGACCGGGCATGATGTTCCCGGAGGGCAATCAATTATTGTGAGAACACCGTCGGCAATATGTGACTTCACCTGCCTGATAACAGGCGGGGCAAGCGAGCTTCCCACATCAAGCCTGCCCTCAAGAACAGAGATTCTGCCACCGTCACTCGTACCAAGCGATATTTCACCAATGGGTACTTTCTTCCAGGAAACAGCACCGGTCGGGCAGACAATCTCACAACCGCCACAACTGTGGCAGAGTTCAGGAAATACAAGAGGCGGGGAGCCAAGGGAAACAAGGGCATTGAACTGACAAAATCTCGCGCACTTCCCGCAGGAGGTGCATTTTCCCTCATCTATCCTTGGAACTTCCACGAGTACTTTCTCGGTTTCAGTAACCTCCGGTCTCAGAAAAATACTGCCATTAGGCTCCTCCACATCACAGTCGGCGTAAAGTACAGGTTCCGAACTGGCCATGCTCAAAGCAACTGCAACGGTAGTCTTTCCTGTTCCCCCCTTACCGGATGCAACAGCAATTATCATTACCAGTGACCCTCTACATTGGCAGCAACAGATTCAGTGAGTTTACCGGATTTGTATTCCTCGATTGCGTCCTGAACTGTAACCACACTGCTGATGAATGCTTTAACCCCGGCAGCCTTCAACACCGAAAAAGCCTTCGGGCCGAAACTAGGAGCTATAACTGCCCCGGCTCCAGTTTCTGCAACATTCTGAGCCGCCTGAATTCCTGCACCCTGTGCGGCATTCAGGTTCTGCAGGTTATCTGCAACTGTAAAAGTATCATTTTCCAAGTCGTACACTATAAAGCCAGATGCTCTTCCAAATCTGCCGTCTACAAGCGCATCCAGCGTTTTCCCTGAACTGGCAACTGCAATTTTCATCTTCTTTCCTCCAAGTATAATGCAGACGGTGAGTCGGTACCCTAACAGTATACCGGCTCACCGGCTAATCAACTCTCCGTGTTTTCGGAGTTCTGGCCAAGTCTGGCCTTCAGGGCTGCAAGCTCCTGCTCAAGCATCCGTGCCCGGTTCTCGAGCATCTCTCGCTCTGACAACTGATTCACAGGATACACACCGGCAAATCCTCTGCCGAAGCCCATACCGCCTCCTCTAACACCTGAACCACGCCTTCTGCCCATGCCGAAACCCATTCCAAGGCCTGCACCAACACAAACTCCTCCAAGGGGTCCTGCGCCGTTGGGTCCTGATCCATCTCCACGCGGCATACTACACCTCTTTCTTTCCGGGTCGGAAACCACGGTTTCTTCCCCGTCTGCTGTTTCCTGCACCTCTTCCGCAGCCTTGTCTGTTCCTTCCCATGCCGCAACCGGGCATCCAGAACGGTTTTTCCTCAAGACTGCCGGTTAAAAGTGCTTCAAGTACTTCTTCTGTGTCTCCGGAAACAAAGGAATGAACCTTTATTCCGGAATCAGCAAGCATCCGGTGAACTGGTCTTGAAACAGCACCGCACACCAGAACATCAATTCTCTGTTCCAGAAGAGCGGCTACTCTGCTGATCATTCCGTTGTTATGCGAAAAACTCACCAGCTGATCCTCTGTGATGTTGTCCCCGTGCTGTTCGACAAGTCGCACAGTACCCGCAACATCAAAGACGGGAGCGATTCTTCCATTCCAGACTGTAAGAGCTATTCTCACTTCGTTCACCTCCACCAATTACTGATGCATATTGAGTGCCAGAGTTGATACTATCCTGTATGTGGTTAAGCAGCAGAGTAATGCAGAGAATTGACAGAACATGAAAAAGAAACTACAGTAGCGATATGGCTACAGCATAGAAGTAATTGGGTAGCCTATCAGCTACGACCATCGGATTCAGGCAGAGGTATGCCCAGTGCTTTGATTCTTCTGTAGAGAGTAGTCTTGTGAATACCCAGTTCCAGAGCAGCAGCAGTTCTGTTGAACCGGTTGTTCTCCAGAGCAGCAAAAATCATCTGCCTTTCAGTATCTGCCTTTGCTCCCCGCATGGTAGTTGTGGTTGAAACAGACAGTGATTTGTTTCTTCTGGGAAGTATCTCCACAGGCAGATCCCGGATCGATATCTTATGTCCGGTTGAAAGAACAATCGCCCTCTCTACGAAGTTTTCCAGCTCCCGAACATTACCAGGCCACGAGTAGCCCATGAGCAAAGGCAGTATCTGAGCATCATACTTCTTCACATCAACCCCCTGGGCAAAGGAGTGCTTTTCAAGGAGAACATCAAGCAGTTGAGGAATATCCTCCGGTCGTTCCCGAAGAGGTGGTATCTCAAGCCTTACCACATTGATCCTGTAGAACAGGTCCTGCCTGAATTCACCGGACTGTACCAGTGAAGCAAGATCCCTGTTGGTTGCGCAGATTATTCTGGCATTAAGGGGAATAGTTTCATTGGAACCAAGAGGAGTTACGATTTTCTCCTGTAATACCCGCAACAGCTTAACCTGCATGGCACTGCTTACATCAGCGATCTCATCAAGGAAGATGGTTCCAGCACCGGCAGCGAGAAATTTGCCTTCCCTGTTACCAGTAGCACCAGTAAACGCACCCCGGCGATACCCGAAAAGCTCCGACTCCAGAAGAGCATCAGGAAGAGCTCCACAATTCACGGCAATGAAAGGTTCGTCTTTCCGTGAACCACAGGAGTGGATAGCGCGGGCAAGCACCTCTTTACCGGTTCCGGTCTCCCCCTGAATCAGTACGGTAGTTGGTGACGATGCCACAGCTGGAATCAGTGTAAAAACCTTCTGCATTGCAGAGCTTCTACTGACAAGATCACCAACTCGATACCGCCCCTGAAGCTGGTTCTGAAGATTTTCAATCTCGCTCAGGTCTCTGAAGGTTTCGGCTCCGCCCAGTACTTTCCCGTTTTCGTCACGGAGAACAGCAGTGGAAACACTTACTGGAATTCTTACCCCTTCTGAATCAACAATGTACCCGGCCCGACATCGAACCTGCTTCCCTGTGGACATTGATTCACGAAGAGCACAAGCAGCCTCGCACATTGATGATCTGAAAACCTCACTGCACTCCCGACCGATAGCCTCTCTGCGGGAAATACCTGTTATCTCTTCAGCAGCCCGATTGAAAGAAGTAATTTTCCAGTTGGAATCAACTGTAAAAACACCGTCAGAAATGCTTTCAAGAATGGCTTTGGTAGAATCCATACTCTCCTCTCTGCCTCCAGTTAGCAATATAGCATAAATGCTACGGTAGAGATTCTGGTAATCCGGAAAAACCAGGTTGGGCAGGCCCAATAAACTCAAGTTGCGGCCTGACACAATAGCCACCGAAACTGAATTCTATGTATATCACTAGATGCACCCAGATCAACCATGGTTTCATCGACAACAGCATTCCCAGCTGGCACGAGGAAGACTAAAATGAACTACTGAAGGATAATACCGATGTCATCGTATCGAGCTATGAGACTTGGGCTGCTTTCTCCCATTCCCGTAAGGGTCCCGAGGTGCAGAATCCTTGTTGCAGCATCACTTGGAGGTAAAGTAGATACAAACCATACATTGTCCTCCATGCAGATGGGGTATCCCTGTTTTTCCAGTTGATTCATTAAACCAAACATCACCATCCAACGCTCCTGTGATTGAAGCTTCAACACATAAAAGCAATCAGGTTGCCTATCCATAAAATCCGCTAGTTGTACAGATAATTCCTGAACAGCGATCTCACTATGCCAGGATCGATCCGGTTCTGTTCTGAAATAACCACGCGCATTAACAGGGAGGGCAATAGACGAGTACACAATGAAAATCACCAGAAACCATTTGAGGTACTTCCGCAAAGTAGCAGCTCTCCCAACTCCCCCGATCAATGCAAAAAGAGAAGCAAGAACAGTGAATACCGATAGAGGTGCTATTATTCTCATCCAATCTATGAGATAAAGGTGAAGCTCACCGCGAATCTGCGATACAGAGTAGAATGTCATCCCGTGGATAAGAAGACAAATCAGATTCAGGGAACAGAGAAATCCATACTTACCCCTCCTCCTCAATATTGCATATCCCATTGCGAGGAAAAGTATCCTGAGAGCAACAATAATGGTAGCGGCAGTATCAGCAAGTCCATTGTCCCGAAGAGGTCGAGCAAATCTATCCAATTCAAAACCTGCCAATGTACTACTCCATGGCCCAAAGGCGGTCTCAACATCCTGATCTGAATCTGAGTCTTCAAAAAACTCACGGATTCGGGTCATGTTGCCCTGATTCCCGGCAGTGAACTCTTCATATATCGGTGGTGCCCACAAAAACAGAAGCAAAGCCGAACTGATCAACAAGTACTTGAAATAACCTTGCCTTGCTGCATTTCCACCAGAAGTGATCACCCGGGGATACACTGCACACAACAGCGCTGCAATTGCTGAAACAGCCAGAGTCGGGATTCCACCGATATGAGTCTGAGCAACGAAAGATCCGGTAAAAACAGCAAGATACAAGTATCTAACCTTTCGGAAACCTACAGCTGCCATTGCAACAGTAAAAAGCATTAGAGGGAACATGATTATGTGTGGATTCCACTCGGAAAGCCACAGCATTTTGTCCGTATTCAGGAGGAACAATGCAAACACCGCAGAGAACAGGATGGAAGTAAGCCTGTTGGTCAGCTTTCTTACAATGTACCAGCCACCGAACAAGCTAGCCATGGAGATAAGAGCAGTTACAATAAGAAAACTCGAGTTCCTCTGCCCCATTGCCATATAAAAGGGATACCTTAGAACAAAATAGAGCGGTCCTGGATGAAAGAATAGAAACCTTGAATATGGTCCAAGAAGAATCCCCCGGGAAAACAAAGACCTTGTAGACATTTCCAGCAGAGCACCGTCACCCGAATTGATAGTATCAGGAACACCTTGCCACAGAACAGTTCCTGCGATGTATAGAAACGGTGTAAGAATTAAAGCAAACAACAATACATCTGATCGTAACCAGGAGAACATTTTTTTTGCTGTCAAATTAATACTCATTCATTTGAAGGTAATCCCAATAGACGCAAGCAATAAACAATCGTCCCAATATCTTCTATTCAAGGTTGCTTGTCCAGACGAAAACCAACTCTGCATCCTTACAAACCGGGAGGGGTCGGAAAGGGCCTTCCCTCTACAGGAACAGGATTCGATCAATCAATTGAGTAGAGCAGATGCAATTCCAGCAGGAACACTGTTTCGTACTAACAGCGGAACGCGCAGCGGTGTCGCAATGTCTTCTGAGCTTTCCATGCTAACGCATGGGACGCGCCACAGAATCTGTACTTCCACCAAGCTTTCCATACTAACGCATGAGACGCTCTACGGTATTTGTAATACCTCCCTGCTTTCTGCAGGTATCTACCTGATAATGGTTGAGTCCGATGACATGGAAACCTTTACATCAAAGGTGATTATAAGGCAGCTGCAAAAACAGTAACCACCTGATAATCACAGGAATAACATGCCAGCCCCTGCCGAAAGGCGGGGGCTGGCTGTGATAGCATTATTGCTATACCGTTCTATACTTCAATATTGACTGAATGTGTATGAATATCTTCAAGTGAATCTCGTTCACACAGCGCATTGACAATGCCCCCCCCCCCCGTTTACTAAATTCATACGATTGTAATTATTCTGCTATTCTCAACTGCACTGGTCTTATCCCAGTCAAAGGGCAATACTACCTGAAAGGAGTAAATTGAAAGATATTCTGTGACTGAAAGTGGTGTGATATCAGTCTGATTATCATGAACATTGGAAGGAAGTACATGAAGCACGCAATCATCATCGCTGCAGTATTATCAATTGCAGCAACCGCACAGACGGAGACTTCTTCACTTAGAGTTGAGGAAGTCTTTTCAGTTGAAACATCGGAAGAACTTGAAGCCTCTCTTACAGGCGGCTACCCCATGCCGTGGCTGGCTGAAATCCTTGAAGACAAAACCATTCCCGAGGAAGACAGATACTGGCTGGACTGCAGGGTGAGGGCTGCAATAGCAATTGAATTCCACACTTTCTTCGACAGGAATGGAAATTCTGTAGCTTATGATGCCGAATGGATCATGCCTGGAGAAAACTACTGGAGGGAATCATTTACCGTAAACCTACCCGGCTGCGAATACGGAACATTACCGTTCAATACTCGTAGCGACTGGAGGGTTGATCCTGGTATAACAGTCAATAGTTATGGTGAACACATCGGAGAATTTGTTCATTCTGGAGTTGCATCAAGGCTAAATACTTCAAGAGATGGAACAATCTCTGCCGGAGCATTCCCAACTGGAAATGGCTACCAACCGGTTCTTCTTTACTCTGATGCAACATACTTCATTTCTCCAATATCGATGGGCTTCGGTATGTGCGGAATCAGCAACTCAGGAAACTATGTGATAGTATCCTCCGCAGGTAAAACAGACTGGCAAACAGGTGAGGAAACTCCACCACAGGCAATACTTCTCAACAGGAACGGTGAGATTCTTTGGGAAACTGAGCTTGAAATGACCCCCGTAGGGAATATCTCGCCAGTAATTTCTCCAAACGATGAGGTATGTGTTATTCCCACTCAGGCGGAAAGCTTTGATGAAAATGGCATAATCAAACTCTCTCTGCAGGCATTCGATATGAATACAGGGGCGGAGCTCTGGAGAGTTGATAACCCTTCAGGTCTTAGTGTTTCTTTCTCTCCTGATGGTCAACTCGCATTCATACCCAGAGAAGATTATGAATCATCTGCTGTAATAACTTCCACTGGAGAAGAAATCTGGTCAGATAGTAAGCACCCTTTTACTGCATTGGTAAATGAAGGTATCAGGTATTTGACTGGCTCAAATCGCGCGAGAGTGATTTCAGCAGTCATAATGCCTCCTGACTCAAGATATACAGAGTGGTATCTTGCTTTATTCAATAGTAACGGTCAAACTCTTTACTTGAACAGTAACAACAGAAACATGAACATCTCACCAAACGGATCAGTGGTAATAACAGATAACTACAATCCTCGAAGTGAAGCAGTAACCACTCTTCCGTTTTCTATTGCCAGAATACCCTCTGGAGGTGAGTAAGATGATGCGCAACACCACAGCATTTTTGCTCATTCTCCTTTTCGCGTTAGAGGCAACAGCAATTCCCTGGCCTCTTGGAGATGGTACCACGGGCTGGGAAAGCATCTTCCCTGTCATGAGAACTTACGGTAATTACGACGAGAACGCATACTGGGCTGCCGTAGATCAATACTTCACAGGTCATACTTTCCACAACGCCATAGACATATCACAGGCTCAAGCTCTAACAGAAAATGTCAGAGTTGTTGAAGATGGTTTGTTTACTTTTGTTTCTGAAGCTCCTCCAGGATCCGGTCAATGGTGTGCTCAAATCTTTCCTAGCGGATCTTCCTATGGTTGGCATTACGGACATTTGCAGAATGATGGAAGTATTCCTTTTGATTCAGTACAAACTGGAACAACCCCAGTATCATACGGGGATTTTCTCTGCACAATGGCAGAGATAGGTTCAGGGAAACACCTCCATTTCTTCAGAACAGATCAGCTTACTTACTCTGATGGGAATCCAGGAGTGGATGATCCCCTTGATTACATTGATCCAGCATACGCTTCAGTACCCGCTAATGGGTACACTTGGGAGTTTGAGAATGCAACTACCGCTGTATTCTTTTTACCCCAGCGGGATGCTATTACGGGAGCTGGTTCTTGGACGATATACTATGATCCACCGGAACAACAGGGAGATCCTGTTAATACAGCAAACGTTATCAACGACATGATTGATGCGAATAACCTATCTGGTGCCATAGATGTTATGTACTGCGTTCTTGTTAAGGGGTATCCACAAGGCTCATCTGTTGAATCTTCAGGAATCCCTGAGCAAATTGAATGGACATTGTACAGAACTCTTAAATCCGAAGAGGATACCCTTTTCACCAAGTATAATGTTGATTTCGATGGATCAATAGGAGCTGCACCAGGAGACTGGCAGGAATTCAGACGCTTCTATTTTCCTTTCTTCCCTAATCAGCTTGGATTCTTTGGAACAGGATATAAATCAAAAATAGTCTGCCTCACCAATGTCATTGACGACACACCTTCCTATGATGGCATCAATAACATTGATGAAAACTGCTGGCAGACCGATTCAGATCTTTCGGGCACCGGTACTGCCACTGTCCCATCAAGAGCCTTGTATCCCGATGGAGAATACAGGATTGAGATTACCAGCTACGCTCACGATGCCTCAGATCATGTGATTTCGGAGGATGTTGTTGTTGCCAACTTCCAGGGTTATGTGGAATCAGTTACCATTGTTGATGCAGTCACTGACCAGACCTACTGGGATGCATACTGGGAGACTGTGGAGACCATGGACGGATATGAGCTTCAGTTCGTTATTAACACCGTTGAAGCAACATTCTCAACAGGTCAACCGCTCGATATTGAAATTCACTTCTCTGAGAGCATGAATCCTAATTCAAGCCCAACAGGGCCAACCATTGCACTACAGCATGAAAAAGGATATCCCATGCCCATGTCAGGCAATTGGTCTGGCACCACTGTGGATAATGACACCTGGACAGGAACGATACCGCTATCGGAAACAGTTGTACCAGGCAGAGTAACACTACTCGTTTCCTGTCAGGATCTCTCGGAGGAATGGCTTATGGATCCTGCTGACCCGGGAGAGCCTTGCATGGATATCTATCATGGCTTTGATCTTGCCTTCGGCATTGAACCAGGCTGGCCAGAGTCAGTCCATGACGAAGTTAAGGGCTCACCCAAACTGGCAGATATTGATCTCGATGGTGATCTTGATGTTATCATTCAAAGTGCAGACGGATGGGTTGATGTACTGGATGATGACGGCAGCTCAATGTCAGGATGGCCCGTATCCGGTAACTGGAGTTCAGGCAACCCGGATGTCTGGGCTTCTCCCGCTGTAGTCAACCTTACCGGAGTTTCATCATCTGCTCCTGAGATACTTGCAGTTCATCCATGGGGCTGTAACGGGTTTACAGCAACTGGCTCCGCCATCAGCCCATGGTATGGTACCCTTGCCAGTACATTCAGATGGAATGCTCTCTGCTCTCCAGTAGCTGGCAACTTCAACGGTGCGGGTGATAATGAATATGTACTTGGGCGTCAGCGTGCTCAGGGTGTCATCAATGACATCAGTATGCTGGCAAGAGAGAATGACGGCAGTGGTTTCTGGTTGAAAGAATGGGGCTCAGATGAATCTGTTTCATCAACCCCGTCCCTCTGCGATGCAGATGCAGATGGCAACCTTGAAGTAATAGCTGTCTCAGACTACGCGTCCTATCCTGCCGACAGTTACGGCACCATTTACTGTCTTGGGAATCGGAAATGAATAACTCACTG
>JAGLOJ010000059.1 GCA_023139045.1 Candidatus Sabulitectum sp. | reverse complement strand
AACACAAGTCTTTGTGTGAGTATATTTTAGAGTCAACTGATTTAGAATAGAATAGAGACTCAAAAGGGAACACCCGGCAAGTTTCCCCGGAATTGGCGGCAAGTTTGGTCAGATTGCACAAGCACTCTTTGGTGAAAAGAGTCGAAACTCGAGAATGGTAAGAAGAGTGAAAATCAGAGAAGGTTCGTCAGATCAGCATCAACCCCAGAGAAAATACTCTGGTGTTTCAATTTCAAAATTCAGGTAAAATGATATTATGGGAATTCTCAGAATTGTAGTGATGAATGTGAGTTACACCTGAAATCTCATAGAAATAAAATCCTGACTGCAAATCCTCTGGAAGTTATGCTTCTAAGAGTGAAAATAACTGGAATCGCTCAGTTTAGGTTTATCAAAGAATCCCTCTGCCGCATTAAGGCACGAAGTGAGGTAATATGTTCAGGGGGACGGAAGGCTCCCTGCAACAGCCCATAAGTGTGCAGCTGCTGTAGCCACTGACAGTCCAGTACATCACTTTTTCGTCCTGATACATTCTTAACATTGCGGGCATTTACCAGAAGCACTTCAAGACCTGACTCCTCAAGAATCTCATACGCCGGAATCCAGTAAATACCTGTGGATTCCATCGCCACGGTCTCAATACCTATTTCAACAAGCCAAGCAGCCATTTTCTTCAGATCGCCTGTAAAACAGGAGAAAGAGCGTACCGGTTCTGTATCCAATCCTGCAGGAACAGCAACGTAATGCATTTGCGATCCGATATCTATCCCGGCGGCATAAAGATTCACCTGCTCAAGATGTTTGCTCAACCTTTCTTTTTTTTCGGTCAGCATTCGGATCAGTCTTCTTCTTGTCTTTCATCGTACTTTCCTCCATAGTAAGGTGGTTGAAAAACTGCGTGCAAGAGTGCGGAGTGATCGAAATGCGCACTCTTCCAAAACGGGATCGCAAAGCGTCACCGATGATGTTGTCGCTCACTCCAGACCACGCTATTTGTCGGGTAAAGACACCAGTGAATAAACGGTCTTTGTACTCTTGCGCGCTCTATAAAGATAATCCATGCAATGATAGGGCTCAAGTTACTTTTAGATGTGGGGTCGCCCCGCGAGCCGGGACGCTATTGATTTACCATAGACATATCATTTCCTTCTCAGACAGGGTATGCCGAGAGATCTACTTGAATTACAGTGTCATTCATTGTGATTCCAAACAGCTGCATATCATCATTAATTACAAAATCATACACACAATATCCAGGGTTAACTGTGTTTATGAATTCTCCATCTGAGCCGAACACCAGAAAGACACCGAAATCGCTGATCCAGATTCTTCCCCGGGAATCAACATCCATACCCGAGGCTAGTGTCAGCATGTCACCGCTGTTCAGCATGAACTGATATATCCCCTGTGCATTGAAGGCAAGCACAGCCTTGTTAAACCCGCCGTATGCATACATCTCGCCGTTACTACCGGCGGTAACCATGATATCGAATTCTCCTTCTCCGGTTTGTTCACTTACTGCACCTCTGACCAGCACATCAACCTCTCCGTCGGCAGTAAACCTTATAATGTCATCCCGATTGAAGTACCAGGAAGCAAGAATGCTGCCGTCAGGTGCTGTATCCACATCTGCAAAAAACGAGCCGTCTGGATGCATGAGGGAATCCAGCAGCTCACCTGTTTCACCGTTGTGCACATACAGTTGACTGCTGTAAACCATGTACAGAAGTCCGTCACCGGAAGCAGACATACCGGTAAGTGTATTGCCTCTGTTACCGGTGTATGACCAGGCTTCCTGGGGATTTCCGTCACAGTCAAACACCTTCACAAGCCCATTGTCTGCATCAGCTACATATATGGTTCCCTGTCTGTCAACTGCTATGTACCGGGGGTCAATAAGGCGTTCCCGGCTGGCTCCTGCTCTGCCGAATTCCATTACAATACAATCATTTACCGCTGAAGCCCTGGTATCGAATGCAACAGACTTGGCATCTTCCTCGGCTGCAGGGTAAAAAACTAAAACATTTATTCCTATCACAAGGAAAACAAATACTGCTGAAGCTGCCAGAGCAATTTTCCGGTATGAGTTCCCCATCCCGGTAACAGATGCAGTCTGCATGGTAACATCAATACTGCTTCCACAATACCTGCATGTAACTTCCACCCCGCCCCTGCGAACCTTTACAGAAGACCCGCAAGACGGGCAATCCACTTGAAAAGCCATGATTCCTCCATTGGTTATGGCGATAGTATAATCGGGAAAACAAATCCTAACCACAGGAAAAGAAAACATGTTTCATCTTTCAATGGCCATCTTCTGCAGCACTGCAATCGCACTCATTCTGAAGCATGGGGAAGAGCAGAATCACAACAGATTTGTAATTCTCTCCATGAACTACACCATGGCTGCGTCCATCTCTCTGTGGCTTGTTGTAAAAAAGGGGCTTTTCAGCAGTTTAACTGATTATTCGCAAGTCAGAGAAGCACGAGAGTGGTTACACAATAAACATCCGTGATGATGTGATTGCTCAGGAACTGGCGAACGCTGGTTGGCTGGTAACAGTGAGCAATCACATTCAGGACGCTGCAGAAGCCATCAGGATTTACAGGGACAAGGATGTTGTTGAGAAGGGATTCCTGCGCCTGAAACACAATCTCGGTCTGGGACGCCTGCGTGTTCATTCTCAGCAGGCGATGGAAAGCAAATTAGCCAGTAATGAAGGCGCCCCGCGCGTTAGCACGGAAAGCAAGGTCTTTGTCGGGTTTGTCGGCCTCATACTCTGCTCCCACATCCACAGGATCATGCTGGAGAAGAACCTTTACAAAACAATGACGATGAAAGATCTGATCAAAACAATGGAGAAGCTGAGAACACAGGTGATAGATGGCCGACGGATACTGTTCCCGCTGACTAAGCGACAGAAAGAAATTTATAAAGCATTTGCCGTGCCGATGCCGGTGTAGGTATAATCTGACGGGAATTTAGGTACCAAGTATCGGAATGTTCTGATGAACACACAGCAGCTCAACCATGAACTGCTTCAGATCCGGTCGCTTATCCTTGCTCATGCCGTAGGTGATTGAAGAGCCACCCTTATCCTCTGCAACATCGTATTCACCAT
>JAGLOJ010000058.1 GCA_023139045.1 Candidatus Sabulitectum sp. | reverse complement strand
CCAAGCTGAGCTTGGCGCACTAACGTCCTGAATAACCAGAACAGTATTTACTAAGCTAAAAACATCACAGCTGTTTCTGGTTGATTCAGTTGTTGAATGACTATTCTAACTTGATCATCTGAGTATATGATAAAATCTTCTTCACGGGCAATAATTTGTTGCACCTAAATAAATTTACTTGGAAATATGTAAATTCGTCAGAAATTAGTAATAAGGCCAGCACGGATCAGGAAGGAGCTTAATTCATGCTCTCCCGGAAAAGCAAGAACCACTTCCTTACCTTTGGATATATCGAACTGATAACCTAATCCCAAGGATAAGCTGAGTTTCTGTGATAATTCGGTTACAACATACGCAGATACTAAACCAATTATTCCGTTTCCGATATCGTATTCGATCTTGTCTATTGTTACGGTTCCGGAATCTGTTGTTGTAGTTACTTCTTCCAGATTAGAGTTCACGAATACATAACGAACTCCTGCTTCGAAAATTAATTCAGCATTTTGGTTTGAATTATCTGAAAGAAGGATTGACCCTCCGATAGGAAAGAACAGCAACGTGCCTTCTTTAGCGACGTCAATTGTAATTGGATCATCAGTTGTTGCGATAAGCTGATTGATAGTGAAAAACGATAAACCAGTAGTGAAAGCGAAGCCTAAATTCCCTCTTGGCCAGAATCTGACTTGAGCTTCCGCTCCAAAACCAGGACTATAATCATAGTGTTGGTTGAAGATATAGGACTGCAATGTGCCCATAATTTCTATATTTTGGTGTTCTTCTTGCGCATATGATGGCAATGCTGCAAGTAGGCATGTAATCGTAACCAAAGAAATAAATCTAAATGAACAATGCTTGACTGGTTTATAAATCCTGAGCGAGCTCTTTGTTTTAAGATTGACCATTACTGGATTCCTTTTCATTCAACGCTCTAAATCAGCAGACAGCAAAACACGGGTATGAAGTATTGTATCCGCTGTTCTGCTGCATTTAGTTGTTCTAGATCATTATTAATAGCGATAAACTAACGAATGAAGTACAGTTTCTGATAACCTTCCAAGGGATCAAGTTCCCATGCTAGTATTCCGTAGGGAGTTATCTCTGTTTTCCAGCTCCAGCTTTCTAAGGAATAGATTGCATGTCGAAGAAGGGCACCATCCAAGTTGTAAATATCGAAAAAGAGATCTATGTGTGTACCCCTTCTTACCCACAAATTTCCATCTGGGCCAATACCTACATCTGCAATCATATCTCTATAATTGTATGGTCTTAGTTCCCATGTAGGGGAACCTCCTAATCTCTGAATCAGAGTATTCATATAGATAGCTTCTGCAGCTATCTCCTCAGTTGTTTTTGCGATAGGTGTAATATCTCTAGTAATATTGAGTATTTCTGAACCTGTTGAATCCCAACCAAAAACTCTGTATTCAAAAGAATCAACTTGGCCGAAGTACACATGCCCATATCCGTCTCCGTATGTACTTAAGAGATGAAATGAACAGAAAGCAAGAGGTACAGAGGGATCTAGATCCCAATCGCTACTTGATACCTCTATTGAATCTTTCCATAGTAGAGTTTCCCAGTTGCATTCTCGCCAATTGTATATTGCAACAGTATGGCGTATTACATCTGTATTGGAGTTTTCATCATATCTACATACCACTAACATATCATCAGTTAATGGAGAGATATGATATGGAGAATTGTTATTCCATAAACTGATTTCATCAACATATTCCATTGAGTCATTAAATACGATATATCCATTCTTAAATGGCTCATTTATAATTAACCTGGAATCAGCAAGAATGGTTAATCCTCGTGGGCGCTGCAGTTCACCAGGGCCAGAACCTCTTCTAGTAACCTGCTGGATGAAGTTCCCCTGTAGATCATAAGCCTTAACGCTTGCATCTATTTCATCAAGAACAAAGATTCTGCCCTGATTATCAATATCAGCAGCGACGATGGACCAGAATGTGTTTGTAGAATCACCGAATTCTTTACCAATTTCAAACACAACTTGAAGGGTGTCCACAGTATGTGTGATTTGATCATCTATGTGCAACCGCTCGACTTCTCCACAGCCTAAAAGAAAGGGAACACCGAATGTGAACCATGAGAGAATAGGTAATATGCGCATAAACTATTACTTCAATTCATGAGAGTATATGTGATACTATGTTTTACATTGTATTCATAATGCAGGGTAAAATCCCTGTTATTGCATTTATTTATACTCATACTTAACATGCCGCAGAATATAGAATATCAACGATGAAGAGTCACAATATTTCTATGCCTCTGGAGAACTGCCTTCAACACAAATTTCCCATGCGATCTCACCACCACCATGACATATATCGTAATTCAATGCTCCTCCAAATATGCATCCCTTCTCAGGACCACCCCCATTTTCGCAGTTTTGTTGAGCATCTATCCCACCCATTCTCAGATCAACTAGCCTTGGGTTACTCCATTCCATTGCAAATCTCCTTTCAATTCACATGTCTCGAAATTAGTTAACAACCGATTCCAATTCTATTCTCTTTTGTACTCTTTGGCTTTAACCTTGTCTCAGGAAACAAACCCGCTTCGTAAGCTTCTTCGCAATACCAGTAAGAAGCCCAAAGACTTTTGTTGGTGTAGTAATTCTGTGCGACACAGCCTGCTTTACAAATATTGTTCATTAGGCATTCACCACATATGCCATCTATCTTGCTTGTAAAGTCATCGCGAAGCTCATTTATAATTGTACAATCTCTCCAGACATCTTCAAGTCTATCAATTTTGGCATTGCCAAATACTAGGTCAGGAACAGTCTCACCTATTCCACAAAGAGAGTATGAACCCTCAGCGAGAACTCCAAGAATGCCAAGAATGCCACACACACCACAACCGATTCCATTGTCTCCATACATCCTACTGAGTGATCTGAAAGCCATTGGGTGGGTATAGTGCAGTCTAAGAGGAGTTGAGGAAGACAAATCATTTTCAACCCAATCCCCAAGTTCAATGAGTTCTTGAATAGTTAAAGTCTCTAATGCGTCATGCATTGCATCTCCCCGAGCAGTTGGCTGTATAGGATTAAACTTTACAGAACCTGCCCCTATTTCTTCGGCGAGTCGAATAACTTGTTCGATCTGATGCTTATTTCTGCGCATGATAGACATGATGATTTGGGGTTTGACTCCGACTCTACTAAGATTATTCAAACCTTCAAGGGCGGCATCAAAAGAACCAGGAACCCCCCTAACCCATTCGTGTACTTGGGCATCAGCTCCATCAAGACTTACTGAAACTGATAACCGGTTAGAGCTTCTCTTTATCTGCTCAGCTAAAACTGGTGTGCAAAGAATCCCGTTTGTTTCGATAGTCAGGTTTAAACCTTCTGAATGAATTAGCTCAAGTATATCTGAAATGAGAGGATGCATTAATGGCTCTCCTCCGGTTAGTTTAACTCCAGCCAGTCCTAAGGGTTTAGCCTGTTCAATGATTGATTGCATCAATCCAATATCCATGACAGGAAGAGAATTGCCGTCGGAAGACTGATATTCAGGAGCTATCCAGCAATGGCGACACTTGAGATTACATCCCTTTGTCAGATAGAAGTAGATGTTTTTCAAAGGGAAATCAGTTGCTGTCTTGTCGTTCGGTGCTTTTTGTTTCATTGCCTAATACCTGGTACCCTTCCTCCGACTTCAAGAAAACGTTTAAGACAGGCATCGGGGCTGGGATGATTTTCTTCACCTGTTATTGTGTAAGCCAAAGCAGGGCAATTTCCCCTACAGTATGGAATGTATTCACAACCCTGGCAGAATTCGAATGTTTCCAAAGGAATGGTAACTCGCTCTCTCAATCTTACAAGCTCAGGATGGTTCTGCCATGTTTCAGTTAGGTCATCCTGATTAATTCGCCCAAGCTCAATATGTCCCATTTGGCTGCATGGGATCATAGTTCCATTTGCTTTAACGGCCATCTTGGTAAATACTCCTCCACATGATCGGAGGAAGCCACAGTCAGATAAATTCTGCTTCTTTTCTTTTCTTGCGTTTTCCATTTCTATCCAGTGTTTTGCTTCTGCTAGAGGACCCGCAGAAGCATCAATACGACCCCTATACTTCTTAGATAAACGAAGCAGTACTTCCATGGCATAGGATCGTTCTTCAACTGTAAGTTGGATTTCCTCCGAGTTATCCCTGCAAAGTCCCAAGTAGGAAGCAGCATTTGTTGAGAAACCTGGCAACCTGAGATCTTCCATAAGAAAATGTGCAATTTCTTCCAGATCGTAAACATTGTGACGGTGAATTGTAACTCTAACACCAACTGGGATGCCATGTTTCCTCAGCGATTTAATGCCAGAGATAGCTTTCTGAAAACTCCCATCACCTCTGAATACATCATGGGGTTGTGGATACGAGCCATCGATGGAGATTTGAATGGAGTCACATCTACCTGTTGAAGCAATGCGTTCAGCTACTTCATCTGATATAAGGGTTCCATTACTCGCCATCGTAAAACGCATCCGATTTTGCGCTATACTATTTATCAGTTCGTAGAGATCAGTGCGAATAAATGGCTCTCCTCCTCCAATTCCAACATTGAGAACGGTACATCGGCCAAGCTCTTCAACAAAAGGTGTCCACTCACAAATGGGAAGATCATTGCTTTGCTCTTCTTTAAAATCAGAGCAATATTTGCATGATAAATTGCATTTGTTCGTAAAGAGAATATCAACAGATTTTGGAGTATTCATCAACCTCACGATAAAACCTGTCCCCGGTACTGCGCAATTCCCTTTGCAACTAGGTCTTCGAGAAATGTGTCAACAATTCCTTCTGCATCAGGAGGAACATTTTTACAGTTTGATTGAAGCAAGTTGACTATCTCGCCAACAGAATGATTAGTGTCAAGGAGTTTATAGATGAATATACCAATGGGGTTCAGACCGTAAGTATCAGATGTATTTGGATTGAATAGAATAGCCCAGTCATCGTATTCTTTCCTGAAAACAAAATCCGAATTTGTCTGCAGTCTTTTTGTTTTATCCATATTTGCCCTTCTCTGTTTTCTTTATGTCAGCACACAATACATAAAATATCATATATCGTCAATACCATTTATTTTGTTAATTGGTAGCGTATCTCTGTACTCTTGCTTATTCATTCTAGAACGTCCTGAATAACCTGCACAAGTATCAATGAAGCCTGCTCCCAAGCGTTTGTGACAGGTTCATTCTGTTGTTGAAATTCTATTTGTCTTAAATTATTTGCTTCCGAGACTGATGATATTCAATTTGAATTAGAATCACAAGAGAAAGCAGTTCATGGTTTTTTGTTCGGATCTCTATTTCTTTTCATTCTGAGAATTTAGCAGAAGATTTGCTGTTCGCTTTCATGCTGATGATAAGCATCGTGGGATATAGCGTCCGATTAGCTTAAAGTTTTATTGCTTTGGCAGCAATCTGCAGAAGTTGAGAGGTGAAGCCATTTCAATCACACTTTTCAGTTTGGGTATATTTGGCAATATAATTTATCACGGTGTTTCCCTTTTACCTATATCCAAATACGAGTTTTGCGTACTTCACTCATCAACTTATTTGGATGCAATGAAAGAAAATATAGAGGATATTTGAATTGAGGAATAGCACTACTACTTCCGACATGAAGAAACTCTGGCAGGACCGCAGACTGCTGCTCCGTACCCTTACATTTCTAAAACCCTGCCTCAAATGGCATGCTCTGGGGCTTTTCCTTACAATTCTGGCAGCAGGCCTTGCTCTGGTTCAACCGTGGGTAAGCAGGCTTCTTATTGATAAGGTTCTGATTGACGGAAACATAGAGCTTCTTCTTAAAATCTGCTTTGCCTATTTGGGGGCTGTAGTTCTTGGTTCCCTCGTAGGTATGGCGATGTCGGTTCTGTTCTCATGGGTTGGTCAGAGTGCAGCAATAGACCTGAAAATGGCTCTGTATAAAAAGTTGAATGCCCTCTCAATGGCCTTTACAGGCAGGAAAAGGGTAGGAGAGTTGATGGCTGGGTTTACCAGTGACATACCCGTTATGCAGAGTTTGTACTCCTCAACCCTATCAAATACAATCAGCGAGGTAATCCGTTTCTTCGTAGTACTGGCAGTAATGCTTTCCATAAACCCGCGACTTACGCTCCTGGCTGTACCGTCCATTCCCCTGTTTGCTGTAATTATTGCCTTGGCAGGAACTATGCTGAAAAAGGCCAGTGCTGAAGTTCAGGAGAAGAGGGCATTCTTTACGGCTACCCTTCAGGAACAACTTTCAGGTCTCCGTACCTCTGCCGCCTTCAATCTTGAAGATCGAGAAAGTGCTAAATTCAAGAGTTCCATGACGGATCTCATGCACTCAAGCATTCGTCTTACCGTAAAGGGCTTTGTTCTGAATGCCGGTTCCCTGCTGGCGTCAACTACTCTCATTCTTGTGATCTGGCTTGGTGGCAAGGAAGTCATTCAGGGCAGGATGGATGTTGGTGTACTGATCGCCTTCATCAGCTATTTCGGTATGCTTTTCGGCCCGGTTGGCTCCATAGCCGGAGTCGCCACCCAGATACTTAAAGCAATGGGTGCTGCCGAAAGAGTATTCAACGTAATTGACACAAAACCTGCTGTAGCAGATCTTCCCGGTGCAGTAGAACTCACCGGTGTTAAGGGTAAGGTTGAATTCAGAAACGTCAGTTTCTCCTACTCGGAGGAGTCTCCTGTTCTGAAGAACTTCAATGAAGTTATCCATGCTGGAGAAACAGTTGCTCTGTCCGGTGACAGCGGGTCAGGCAAGACCACTCTTATATCACTGTTACTCCGTTTCTTCGATCCGGATAGCGGTGAAATACTGATTGACGGAAACTCAACAAAAAACTTCACACTTGAATCCCTCAGAAGAAACATTGGTGTAGTTTTTCAGGACCCGTTCCTTTACCACTGTTCTGTGGCGGAAAATATTCTTCTTGGTCGTCCTGAAGCATCAATGGACGAAGTTGAAAAAGCGGCAAGGGCAGCCCATGCCCATGAGTTCATCACAGCTTTGCCTGATGGTTACGATACTCTTGTAGGGGAACGGGGCAGCAGTCTATCCGGTGGGCAGGTCCAAAGACTCGCCTTTGCCAGAGTATTCCTGAAGGATTCGCCCATCGTTGTGCTTGATGAGGCAACCAGTGCACTTGATAGTAAAAGCGAGTCCAAGATACAAGATGCTGTTTCGCTTCTCTTACAGAATAGAACATGCATTGTTATTGCCCACCGTCAGTCAACAGTTGAATCTGCGGACAGGATAGTAGAGATCTCGGTTAACAACAGTAGTCTCTAACGCCATTTGTACAAGCCTTGGCTTCTTGACCGGCGTCTGATTAGATTGTTTGCTGGCAAGAAAACTGAAAACAATGACCGGCCCGACTGGATACTTTAACTGGCGTTAGCACTGCTTCCTCGTGTACTCCACTGGAGGTGCCCAGCGACTATCTCGTCGGGCACTTGATGACAAATAAATCCAGACACATATGGACTCGGAATTGCCGGTGATGAACTAATCTGTGTGTTTTACCATGAAAATGATGAGGTGTGCACAGAAAGCACACCTCATTGATATCGGATGTAATCAGTAACTACTTGGGACCCCCTGAAGTATCATCAGCCTGGGGAATTCCCCACTGACCGTCAGGCCAACCCGGTCCAAGGCACTGGTACTTGCCACAAGAAGGAAGTTCCTTTCCTTGTAATGCAACTGCAAGCAGTTCGAATATAAGCATTTTCACCTCCTTTCAAAGTATTGACTCTGTTTATTTGACCAATACAACTCTACTTTACATACGGTTCCTAGAAATTTGGATTCAATCCTCTTAGTATGCAAAACTCTCTCAATCAGCTAGTTCCAATATATATATTTTCGAATAATCACTAGGGTTTGTATCAAATGCAAGAACTCTATCTCGACCGAATACAAAATTATAGTTTAGAGATTCTATAGGAAGATCAGTCTCAACAGATGCTAGCCAATTTCCATTAGAGTCGTATACTCTGAAATTAGGAGAATTACTTTCACTACGCCCTGTCTGAACCCAGATTCTATCGGCGTAATCTGTGCTAATGTTTTCAATCGCCAACCTATATGGATCTGGTTCCCATCTAGATGCAATAGCTCTTTTGTCTTCTGAATCAAAGCCTGGTGTATCAAATCGATAACACATGTGCTCATATTCAATTTCTTCTTGTGTTTTTTCAGTTCTGTTATAAGGTTCTGCTATTTGAAACAGGGTGTCTCCCTCTGCACTGTAACAAGTTACAGAATACTCTTCATATGATGTTGGAGCTGTGTAGACTCTTCCCTGCGAATCAGTACAAAAGCGGACCGAATACAGTTCTGCAGTATTATCTGTTGGAACCGTATAGAAGGCAGAGTATACTACATCAGGCTCTACTGTTTGTGACCATGATCCTAGTCTTACTCCCATGTTCAATACTCCAGACTCAATGAAGTAGTGAGACTGCATGCCGACAAAGGAATCCAGAACGCCATTCTCAATAGAAGTGGGGGGTAAAGGTTCGAATCCTCGTATCTCCCGAATGAAGACATACTCCGAATCAAAGAATACTACTTTGCGATGCATATTATCACACACTGCAAGAACATCGTTACTGAGAACAGCGATTGATACTGGTTCGGTAAACTCGCCAGGGCCATTTCCTTCGGTTCCAAAGCTTGCAATAAATTCACCATTTGAACTGAAAATTGACACTCTATTCATCAATACATCCAGTAAAGCAATTCTACCGTCAGGTAAAAATACTGCATCAATTATATTCCCAAAGACATAATTCTCTTCGCCATTATCAACCCCAAGTGTATCAATTAGTCGTAAAGTTATGTTCTGGTCCGACTCAGAGATATTACTTGATGAATCTCCAGAACAGGAGTTCAATAGAGCGAAAGCTATGTAGAACAAAGGTAGTAAATATTTTGTTGTATTCCTCATGCTCATCTTCATTAGCTACAAACTTCCTTTCACATCAGCAACTCAATTTGCTTTTAATACAGCGTTTGAAATCTTACCTGTTATTCTTCTTCGCATTGCGCGACAGACTGTATCTCCAATGTAGCCAAATATTGAGCCTGTCCTCATATATGCTCGAGCCCTACAACCTCCAGCCATGCAGAACTTTATCAAGCTACAACTCGAACAAACTTGTACCCCTTCGTAAGAAACATTTCTGAAGCGGATTAAATTAGGGGATGCATCTCTCGCCTTCTTCAATCCTGTTTCTAGAATATTGAGACCCTTAAACCGATCAACCATTAATCCTTTGCATGGATACAAGTACCCATCTGGAGAAATTGAGACTATGGTGTTTGCGGCTCCGCATCGTGAAACAAATTCAAGGCATTCATCTGGGTTATATTCATTGTTGCTATTCGCATATAGACCATCTATGGCTGAGAATGCCTCTTCACTCTCATCATCATTATCATGACTAGAAATGACACCCGCGAGAACCGGGTGTTTACCTGATAATTCTTTCAACCACTCTGTTGTTTCCTTCAATGTTGACATGGTTTTTCGGTTCACAACAATTTGACCCTGCCATGAGACACCAATTTCTTTTAGTATTGCGATTGAATGCAAAATCCTTTTATAAGAACCTTTTCCTCTATTCATATCATTAATACATGGATCAATTGAGTCTATGCTTATGATCAACTCAGAAATAGATTTCTTTATCTGTTCTGCGATATTCTTTGTAATAAGCGTTCCATTTGTAAGTAGCTTTGTATATATTCCTTGTTCCATCGCATATGACCATACAGGAAGAAGGTCTTCCCGAAGCAACGGTTCTCCACCTGTGATATAGACCGTCTTGCATCCGTTCACTACAGCTTGGTCTATTATCTCTTTCCATTGAGTATCTGTCAGTTCTGAGACATTCTCAGTCTTACGGTACTTATTGCTATAGCAGTAGGAACATGCCAAGTTGCATCGAAGCGTAACATGCAATACTAACTGTGGAATAGTATCCGATAAATTTCTCAACCCAATTCTTGAACTTGGCGGAGAGATGTTCTCTCCAGAAGGAAGAAGGGCTCCGATACTCAACATTTGTGCTACAACTAGCTCAGTGGAATTCCTATCAGAATCCTCAATAGAACTAGTGTAACTTTTGACGAGTTCATCAATGCTTTGAGGAGTATTTGACAACTCAAGAAGGTGGATAGCATTAGTGTTAATCTTCACAAATTTATCTGAATCAGGAACATACAAGATAAATTCAGTTCCATCGAATGGAATGTATTCTATGTAGGGATTCTTAATGATATTATTCATCCACATCCTCAATACTGTTTGGAAGGAAGAAACGGTTCCTATAAAACAAAGTACAAACAGAATACTTCAAACTTCGTATGTCAATGGCTATTGGAGGATACCACTGAGCTGTGATTTTTACACCTCTCTTTTTCTGTTTTGAATCAAATGTCCGTCTCTTCCCAACGAGTTCCATCCAAAAACAGCCTTCTCAGATGCCTCACTGAGATTCGACCCTTTACCATTACTACGTCAACATCTGTCTGTTGTCAAGTGTCAACTATTTCTTCCTGTCTGTGACAATTAGAAGTACCGGTTTTTTCTTCTTTCTTTTTCCTCTTTTCTTCTTGCTTTCCGGTCGCCCAGGAGCGGAGGGCGTAGCCCGAGCGGATGGGCGACCGGTCGCCGTTTTGATTTAAGGGTTTTGAGTTTCGTTCTTTCCTTTTTTTGCCGCTTCCAGTCTAAAGCTCGGTAGGTTCAATTCGAGTATGACGCTATGGTGAACAAGCCTGTCTATGGCAGCAGCAGTAGTCATGGGGTCTTTGAATATCTTCTCCCATTCAGAGAATTGAAGATTGCTTGTTAGCATCACGCTGCCACGCTCGTACTTGTTTGCAAGCAAAGTAAACAGCACTTCCATCTCTTCACGGCTCTGCTGGACATAGCCGATGTCATCTATGATTAGAGCATCATAGTTTGAGAGCTTCTTCAGGAGCCGTGCAAGTTTCATGTCGCGTTTTGCGATTAACAATTCCTGGACCAGGAGACTACAACTGTAAAAACGTACACGATAACCTTTGTGGATCAGCTCAATGCCTATGGCTGCCAACAGGTGTGTTTTCCCACCCCCGGGACCACCGAACGCAAGTACATTCTCACACCTTGCCAGGAATCTCCCATCGAGCAATGCCTCCACTTTCCGGTTCTCCACTTCAGTCAATCTGCTGCGATCAAAGGCATCAAGAGTTTTTTCCAAAGGTAATTTTGATTCACGGAGGTATCGTGCAACTCTTTTTAGCTTACGCTCCTCCAGCTCCTGCTCCACGAGACCCAGTAAGTACCCTTCATGGCTCAAAGACTCTTGTCGGGCATGGTCAGCCTCTTCAACAAAGCGTTCTCTTATCGTGGGCAGATGGAGCTGTTTCAAGCAGTCTATGAGAGACTTGTTCTGATCACTCATTGAATACCTGCCATCTGAAACATGCACAGAGCATCATATTGAATAAGGTTTGGCCGGGGAATAGTGACATCTTTAACCGAGGGCATTGTCATTTCAGATTTGTAAAGATTCTCAACTGTTTCAAATTCTATTTTCATGTCTTGATCAATCATGATGCGCAGAGCCCCATCAACTGCTGATTCGCTCTTACGGGCAGCAAGCTTCAGTATCTTCAAATAATTCTTTGCTGCAACAGATGTGGCGTGAGCCTTCATGAGGCTGTCGTAGGCCATTCTGAACCGTACTGTCGGGAACATATCCTCACGCCACTTGTAGTTCGCAAAGGCTCCCGGCTTGCGTACAAGCCAGTCAATTACATGCCTGTAATTGATGCGGTGTTTATTCTCTCCAAGCAGGCGTGGTATGGTCTCTACTTTCTTCTGACCGTACCACACTTCCAGGTGCTCTACGTATAATCGTATATTCACATGTTCGTCGATAAGTCGGCTGTTCACGGAATAAGTGTTGTGATTAACACGTATGGTACTGCTGCTTCTGACTTTGATCTTGTCGAGGCGATTGCAGGATTCAAGATGTTTCATGGGTAGCCGACCCAATTTCCTCAACTCTTCTTCAAATCGTTTACGACGACCTGAATTCAACTGGTCAAGCAGCTCCCTTAAAAAGAGAGCATATTCTTCTCTCGTTGAAAAGTCTCTGCTCCCTCTGAGCATCAAAGACTGATCCGCCGCTTCTTTAAAACGATGGTTGTCTGTCATTGATTAATCTGAGGAGGTCAAATTCCCCGCTGCTTGCGGCGGTCGGAGTTTTTCATTTTTGATAATTTCGCCAATGGCTTTGCCGTATGAGAATAATTTTCTAAGAAAGTCGCTCCCTGGATCTTTTCATGAATCAGACAAGCAGATGAATACTGCTATTCCGGAGATTAAACTTTGCAGAAGATTATCATCAAAATTTGGAGTCGGCGAATTTGCTGATGATAAGCGTCGTAAAATTTGCCGTCCGGATTGGCTTTGGGCTTATGCGTATTTCAACGAATAAGGATTCGTAGCGCGCA
>JAGLOJ010000057.1 GCA_023139045.1 Candidatus Sabulitectum sp. | reverse complement strand
TGCGGAGCGGGCTGGGACGCTATTAGCAGATAATGACAACAAATACTCTTATGTAAACTCCTGGGTTGGGTTGTACTCACCAAAGCTGTGGAGGATTCAATTCACTGGTGGAGCAGCATGTGATTTAAGAATACCAGAGAATCCAGCAGAATGTCATTATGAAGACCCATTACTGCAGAGCGGAATTTCTTTATTTGCTGGGCTGGATACGGTATTAAAGGATAGTCCGGAGGGATTTCAATACAATCTGAGAACAAGAGCATTCTTTAGAGACAATTCTATCGGAAGAATATCTGCGGGATGTTACATTCTTAATTAGATTCAAGTAACAATGAAATACCCACTCTCATTTCAGTGTTTGGGATTTTTTTATCCTAAAAAGGAATAACTTTACCAACAAGAGATCAATAATTAGTGAGCATGATTAGTTCAATATCTATTATTGAGGCGTGTCATGGATCTTTGTAACTATTATTCAGTATTGTGGATAAAATGCTCACGCCGGTCAAAGTTTCCAGCCAGACCGGTCATGGTGTGGACATTGAAGAAACAACACCTACCGGCATTGTCACCGCTTCTGTCGGCAACTCGTACCCCAACCCTGCCAGAACATCAATTTCATTCCCAATCACCCTTGATGGCGCAGGCAATGTTAACATCATGGTATTCGACATAACAGGCCATTGCTGCTCCCTTTCTTTTTTTCCAGTCATTTGTACGATGGGGTGCATCGGGTGAACATCGAAACATCCGTTGAGATTCCTAATATCTGTAGGTGTAGTGCAACTCCAGAGAAGGGTCCTGATTCCCGGTGAATGTACTTTTCGTGCTGCCTTCAAGGAAGAAATCTCTGTTGAAAAAATACTGTGCTTTCAGTGTTCCAGCGTCTGAAGAGAAAACATCACTTGAAAAACTGACAAACAGATCCGGAAGCACGTACTTGCCTGCATTGACCACAAGGGAGGTTGAATCGGAAGAAAAGTCAGGAGAAAACCCCAGAGCGTCCAGACCAACATCGTCCCGGATGCTCCTTGCGAGCCACTGTCCAAGATAGTTACCTGCTACATTGCCAAGAGCACTGCTGTCAAACTGCTGTAACTCACCATAAGTCATGCCTGCAGTAAGAAGAGTAACAATATCCCTGTCCTCGATAATTCCTGAAGGTCCCATACCAGCCAGAGAGAGATCCGGTTTTTCAGGATCTCCGGTTACAGTTACAAAAATGGTGTATTCCGCACCGCTCACTGTGCTTCTGATCCTGGCTTCTGCCTGTATGTTCAGATCAACTCCAAGTGGTGTAGTCTGCAGAATTCTCACATCTCCCTGCGTAATCTGAAATTCCCGACCCAGCATATAAACTCCGCCCCGTACCGCCTTTACTTCACCTCCAATAAGCACCTGTCCTCTTACAGTTGTGATATCCACGACTGCAGACAATTCAACATTGGCATAGCTGTTCCTGAACCAGATTCCTCTGTCTCCTGATATTCTGATATTCAGATCCAGTGGAAGTTCGCTTTGTACCCCGGATGCTCTTCCAGCTGAGCTCTCAAGAGTGCCTCCTCCGCCCATGGAAATAGTCGCCTGATCAATCTTGAGTTTCCCGGTGATCCTCGGTTTTTCCTGAAGATCATCACTGCTGGAAAGCACAGTACCGGATATCTGAAGCCAGCCAACTCCGGCAACAAGAGTTTCCCACTGGTTGAACTTTGCATGAAAACTGTATCCATTCAGAACAAGCGGAAGAGTACCTTCTTCGAATGAAAGGTTCTCCTCCACATCCAGAAGCACTGTACTCTGTAGACTGGTTGAATGGCCCTCACCGGAAGTAAGAGTGAATTTCCCGTTGTAAGTGTTACCTGCCTGCCGATCCGGGTAAGTGATATAAGCTGATACACCGGGGAATTCAATGCCGGGATCAGTCAGATAAAGTTTCTGAAAATGAGATGCCAGACCAACGGAAAATTCAGCTGAATCCCTCTGGTACTCCACCCTTGCGCTGACACTGGCACCACTTGTTTTGAATGGCATCGGCAGCAGGTAGAAAAGCTCATCCCCCACTCCAGTGAGTTCAGCCTCCAACCAGACCACATCAGATAACGCTATGTCCAGCCTGTGATCCGCATCCCATATTTGATCCACAGCAATTCTGAAACCGGATCTCACTCCACCTGTCCAGGTCCAGAGTCCATCCACAACAATAGAATCCTCCAGAGAATGAATATCGATGGTAAGGCTGTCTGACTGATCCCATTCGTCATAGGTCGGATGCTGAATATCCGCCGCCAGAACTGTCTCGAGGTTTCCCAGGCATCCTTTAGAAGAGAAATCAACCCCCAGTATTCCGGAAATAGGAACACTGAGCCCCAGCATTGATGCAAAAGAAGCCACATCTACATCGGAAAGAAGCGCAGATATGCTGAGAGAATCGCCACGCATCCATCCGTCAGCGATAATTTCCCCGGAGGGTAGATCAAGCCAGAGAGTATCAAGGGTCATCCCGGTACTGTCTGTAACGAATTCCAGATCCCCGTGAGAGATGAGACGAAGCTTACCAGCCCTGGTTAAAGCTATGCCATCCATTGAAAAAGCGAGACTGTCGGCACCATATTGGAAGTGACCTGAAAGATCAAGGGAAAGATCACCCGGTGCACCAAGGCTGAGACTGTCAAGGAGGATAGAACCCGGCTGGGCAATGAACACTGCTGAGAGAGAGTAGGAAGCCCCCGCGAGCAGAATTGAGTCAACATTGAGCCCGCCTCTGCCCTCAATAGCATTCCCGCTCATACTGACATCTCCGGAAAAAGTCAGTTCACCAATGCTCAAATCATTGTATGAGAATGAACCAAGGCCAATAGTTCCCGAAGCAACAAAATCAGCAGGCATCCCCGATACATCCACATCTGCATACAAACCTGTGGCAGAAAACTGAGTGGGATCTGATACAGCAGCAGAGTCCACTGTCAGCTCGCCATTGATCTGCATTCCCGATGGACCGCTGGATAAAGCTCCGGAAAAGGCGGCGTTCTCTATGCTGATACTTTCACTGGAGAAAAAAGCCAATCCGATATCACAGTTTACCGTAAAAGCTGACATACTTCCCTCGCCGGATGCTTCTACAGTCAGCCCGCCCGCACCGGCAACCAGAGGATCTGCAAAAGCCGCAAAAAAACCGCAGTCTGCAATTGAGGCATCAAGATCAGCACTCCATGCCACAGGCATGAAATCAAGACCAAGAGAGGAAGAAAATTCTGAAGAGATACTGCCGCCGTCAAGAACAACCCGCATGCTTCCCGACAACACTCTCTGGTCTACTCGGCAGTCAACAATCAGGCTGGACAAGGAATAATCACTTACCTGGCTCTGCACGAAGCGGCATCCAACTCTTCCATTGTTAAAAGAGTCTCGTGTCCCCGAGCCGGAAGCTGTTATGGTGCCGGTGATATTTGTTGAAGGAGCTTCTGGAAAGTATGATGAAGCATCAACGGCTTGCAGTGAGCCCGTAACGGACCCCTGCCAGGCCATATCTGAAAATCCAAGCTGGCCGGAGACATCTATGGCAACCCCGCCGGCAGATATGGAGAGACCATGCAGAGAGCATTGTTCCCGGGATGAGATAATACTGTCTGCTGCCAGATTGATGAGCAGATCCCGGTAGTTCAGAGTTCCCTGAGAAAGACTGATGGAAACGAGAGGATCCATGATGGACCCGGCAGCATGTCCGGCAATCATTGCTGCAGCAGGTGGAGCTTCCGGAATAAATCCTGTAGAGACCGATCCGCTGAAAGTCATTGCAAAAGTACTGTCAGCATTAAGATAGCCGGTGAGCTGCAAAGAACCGGGAGGAGAGTCAATATCGAAGCCTTCCAGTGTTGTTCGAGTTGAATCAACAAACAGAAAACCGGATGCCTGGACAGTTCCGAAAAGAGGGATAAAGGCGGATGCTCTTCTGACATCAAGCTCCACATTTTTAATATCTACAATCTCCGCATTAAATTTCATTGAATCAACAAGCAACTGGCCATCTGCATCCACAACCCTCCCATAGGAAACTTTTAAGGTGTCTGTCCTGGTCACCATTCCCGATAAGATTCCAAGAAAAATAGGTGCCAGTGACGAATCAGGTGGCCCGTCTGAAGGGCGGGGAGCATGGATGATCAGACTATCCACGAAGATACATTCCACATTACTCTTTACCAGATAACCAAATGCACTGCCTTTAACATCAGCGCCGAAAATAGCCACGCGAAGACCCTCATCGTTAACAACCACGACAGAATCAGCCCGTATGTACGAGAATAAATCTGACGATCCACCGTACACATGAACAGCGTCATCACTACCGGACGCTGCCCGGAGAACAATAGAATGTATGAGACCGCCCAGAGAACCCGAAGCCAGCAGAAGATAGAATGCCACAAAGATCAGCGCAGCAACCACAAGACCCGTGATCACGCAACCGGGGGTTTTTCTTTTCTTAGAAGGCCTGGCCGATGGCAAAATACACCTTTCCTCTTCTGAGTGAATTCTCCCATGTGGGAGCAAATGCATAATCAAGTCTGATAGGACCGATGAGAGTGTTGTAGCGAATTCCCAGACCAGTTCCGAATCCTGTACTACCTGTATCTATCTCCTGCAACTCAGTCCAGACACCACCGGCATCACAGAAAAGAACTGCACCCAGATTACCAAACAGAGAAAACCTGGCCTCTACATTACCAAGAGCCATTACATTGCCGCCAAGAGGGTTTCCATCGGCATCCTCAGGGCCAAGAGTCTGGAAATCATAACCCCTTACAGTCGTTCCTCCGCCCAGGTACAATCTATCGTTGGGTGGAATACTTGTGTTATCGTCGTATCTCTGAGCAACACTCCCAGCAGCCCGGCCAGCCAGAATAAATCTACCGGTTAAGGGAAAGAACAGCCGGAACTCACCATCAACTGTGTAAAAGTTCAGATTTCCACCGATAACACCACCTGCAACGCTGCCTGCAATCTTGAACCAGCTGCCCCTGACTGGATTCAGCAAGGGCATTCTTGTATCTCTTGTAAATCCGCTGCTGATTCTTGCGGTATTTGTCCAGTCTTGCACCACCTCAGAGGAATCCTCTTCCGTTGAACGGTATCTAAGCCTTTCAATTCTGTAACCTGCTGTGTATCGCCAGATTTCCATAAACTTCCTTGATAGGCCGACCTCTCCACCGAAGCTTCGTTCCTCCTGATGGTCTCTCTGCATGTAGTAGTAGTCAGCTTTGAGCTGTGCACTCCATCTGCTGGAAATAAACCAGGGTTCCTCATAAACAATCTGAGGTTCGAACTCATTCCCGGAATTGTCACTGGAAATATATCTGGTATAAGTTCCTCCCAGCTTGAGTACCTGGTTGTTGCCCATGATGTTGGGCTGCCTCCAGAAAACTGATCCAAATACTGCTTCCGGAGAAATGTAACCACCTGCTACTCCAATTTCAATGTAGTCCTGCTCTGTGACATCCACAACTACGTGTATAGTATCCCTACCGTCAGCAAGCCCGTTGTAGTCGATCTGCACATTGCTGAACAACCCCAGAGAATAAACGGAAGAAAGCCCTTCCCGCATTTTCTTCATGTTCAGCGGGGAACCATGTGGAATATCAAATTCTCTGAGAACCACCTCATCGCGTACGCTTTCCAATCCGGTTACTGTAATTCCTCCAAGATAACAGACAGATCCACTCTCAAGTGTGAGTTGAATGCTCCTGTAATCATCGGTGGAATCCTCAACAAAAGATCCCAGCTCAAGATCAACATCAGCTCTCAAATAACCGAGATTGGTGTAGCTGCTGAGGATAGCACTGGTAAATGAAGCCGTATCTGTCGGAGTCACGGGAGAACCGTAACTCATAGGACACAGCTCTGTCATTTCCAAAATCGACAGCGTTGTATCTCCGAGGAAAATGAACCCTCCTCTGATACTCTGCCGTCCGGGGATAATACTTATCTTCACCTCGTATGCCTCAACTCCCCAGCGAGGCCATGCAACACTCACTGAGCAGTTCAGATATCCGTGCGCTCTCAGATTGGAGGCAACAGCATTTCTAACCTGATTGCTGGAAACCATAAAGATAGAAACCCCCTCATGGAGACCACTTCCCCTGAGAAGAAATTTGTCTGAAAGAGGGAGATTGCCCGAAAAGGTAACCGTATCTATAGTAGGCTCAGACAACGCATCAACTTTTCCAGCCAATATAGACAGCAGCAGCAGTGAAACAAAAATTTGTGCTATTTTTTTAGTCATGATTGAGTGAAACCTAACACACAAAAAGGCAAAGAGGCCATAGTGAATTCAAGACCAGTGATACTCCTTGTGGGGGGAACAGATCCCAGCGGTGGTGCAGGCCTGGCAGCAGATATTAAGAGTTGTTCAGCCCTTGGAGGACATGGTTGTATCTGCGTCACAGCGATCACCATACAGAATAGTGGTGGAGTCGACTCCTGGATGCCGGTTCCGCCGGATATTGCAGCAGCCCAGATGGAAGCCACCTGTGATGATGGTTTGCCGGATGGTGTAAAAACCGGCATGCTGGGCAGCCGAGCAACTGTAGAAGCGGTAGCTGGTGTTATCAGGAACAGACTGAGCACAGTTCCCTATGTTCTCGATCCTGTCATGGTTGCAGGATCGGGGGATGGCCTGTCAGAGGAAAGTCTGGAAACAGCAATGAAAGAGCATCTTCTTCCACTGGCCACTCTTGTAACACCCAATCTGGATGAAGCAGAGGCGTTTACAGGAAAACCCGTGAGAGACAGAGCTTCCATGGAGAGAGCCGCTTTGGAAATCCGAGCTATGGGAGCTGAAAATGTTCTTCTCAAAGGCGGGCATCTTGAGGGTGAACCGGCAGATGTTCTTGTGACATCAGATGGTATTACATGGTTTCCAGGCAGCAGAATTGTTCCCGGCAATGTTCACGGCACCGGATGTACTCTGGCCTCTTCCTGTGCGACTCTCCTTGCAGCGGGATACACCCCGGAAAGAGCCGTAAGAAACGCACTGACCTACCTCCGTGGAGCAATCGCCGGAAGCTTCAAAAGGGATCTCGGTATTCTTCCTGGACATTTCCCGGCCATGGGCCCCCTTCCCGGCAATCCCGATTGCGGTGCGTTCTACAAAACTCCAAGATTCTGCCCTGCCTGCGCCGGTGAACTTGTAAAAGCGAAGCCGCACCCGGTCTGCGGCAGATGCGGCCTTATCTACTACCGCAATCCACTTCCGGCGGTGATACTTGTTCTCCGGAAGAACGGTAAAGTGCTTCTCGCCCGAAGAGCAGCAGCGCCTGCAAAGGGAGAGCTGGGATTCCCAGGTGGCTTCGTGGATCTGGGGGAGACGCCGGAAGCAACTGCCAGACGGGAGCTTAAGGAAGAAACAACACTAACAGATGCCTCTTTTGAATTAATCGGTGCCGACATGGACCATACCGATTACGGCAGTGTTGTGCTATACATCTACAAAGTGAGAAACTGGCAGGGAACGCCTGAAGCCTCGGACGATGTGTCTGAACTTCTCTGGACGAGACCCGAGGATATCCCCAGGCTGGCATTTCCGGCCCATGACAGAGTAGCTGACAGAATCAAAAATGAAGGGAGTGGATAGTGGTACTTGTTAAATGCGCCTGGTGCAAAGGAACGGGCATTGACGGAGTTGGAGATTCCCCCTGTGATGTTTGCGGTGGAGACGGCCACCTGAATGTTCCGGAACCTGCAACCCCGTGCGGCAGATGCAGAGGTATTGGTAAAATCTACAACGAAGTTCTGGAAGAGGATGGTCGTTGCGGAGGATGCAACGGTTCCGGCTGGGCCAGCTGAACAATAATTAAAGATAAGGGGTGCCATCTCCAGTGAGACAGCACCCCTTGAAAATACCTGTTAATGACTGCTTTGCTGTCTTCTGTCGCCGCCTGAACGGCTGGAATTCCCCTGAGGAGAGCGGTTACCCTGTGATCGGCCTCCACGGCGCCCCCCGCTTCTTCTGCTGCCGCCAGGTTTGCTGGTACTATTCCAACTTCCTCTGGGAGAACTGCTCTGACGACCGAAATTACTGGGAGCAGGCTTCAGCGATCTGGAAGCTTCCTCACTGTGAAACTCATGATCCATGTCAGCAGGCACCTGCCTGCCGAGAAGTCTTTCAATTTCCCTGAGATATGATCGATCTTCAGAACTGCAGAATGAAACGGCATCACCATCTGCCCCTGCTCTCGCGGTTCGACCGATACGATGAACATAAGTCTCAGACTCTACCGGGAGGTCGTAGTTGAAAACATGGGTAATGTCATCGACATCCAATCCCCTGGCAGCCACATCGGTGGCAACAAGAACCTGGTAACGGCCTTTTTTAAAACCATCAAGTGCCCTGGTGCGCATTGCCTGACTTTTGTTACCGTGTATGGCAGTACCGCGTATGCCTGATGCTGTCAACTTCTTCACCACTTTGTTGGCAGTGTGTTTCATCTGGGTAAAGACAATGGCTTTCTTGACTTTACGATCACTCAGAAGCGAAGTAAGAAGGGCATCCTTTTTACCCTTTTCCACAAAAAGCACCTTCTGGGTGATGCTGTCCAGAGTGGGTTTATCGGGCTCTATTGTTATCCGAACAGGGTCAGTCACCATGGTCTTCGCGAGCAATTCCATTTTTGGAGCCATTGTTGCAGAGAAGAAGAGAGTCTGACGAGTGTCGGGAATTTCAGCCAGCACCTTGTTGATGTCGTGGATGAAACCCATGTCAAGCATTCTGTCAACCTCGTCGAGAATGAAGACCTCCACCTCGTCGAGATGGATAAATCCCTGCTGCATGAGATCAAGAAGTCTTCCGGGAGTTGCCACAAGAATATCAACACCACGATTGAGAGCCTTGACCTGACTGTACTGTTTAACTCCGCCAAAGATCACGAAATGATGAAGATTCAGGTATTTTCCGTAGGCGTGAACACTGTCACCGATCTGGGCGGCAAGTTCTCGCGTGGGGGCAAGAATAAGAGCCCTGGGCGTTCCCCTTCCGGGTCGGCGGCTATGCCTGGAAAGACGCTGCAGCAGCGGCAGTGTGAAAGCCGCGGTCTTGCCTGTACCTGTCTGTGCAGTACCAAGCAGATCTCGTCCTTCAAGAAGATGTGGAATACACTGTTCCTGGATTGGAGTGGGGGTAACATACTCCTCCACGGCAATTGCCTGTTGAATTGCCGGAATCAGAGTACCAAAGGCTCCATCAAGAGGCTTTTCCAAAGGCTTTGGCGTAAGCTGAGGACGAAGTTGTTGTTTTGGTGCGGAATTGCGATAGCGTCTGCGTGACGCATTTGATGCATAATTTTTCATTTTTTCCTGGTCCGGGGTTTAGTACAAATCTCTACCCGCCGGACGCGTGGAAAAGAAAGGACCGCACAAAAAGCGGTAGTTGAGCATCCGTAATAATAATTCGGGATGCGCGGTATGTACTGACTGGCAACACCTGGGACGGTATCACCACATGTCAGCGAAACCGTCGCGAGAGATAAGCCTCTCAGGCGGCAATATACACATTCATCAGGAAATGTCAAAATACATCATCTGAATCAAATAAAACTATCGCATTTCTCGATTGCATTATTCACATACTGCATTCTTCCTGTTGGCAATATCGCAGTAATGAATTACAGTAATCCCAACACGAGGAGACTATGCAAGTAAAAGATTTCTGCACCACCAGAGTTGGCATTCATTCAGAAGAAAAGTGGTTAACGACCCTGAAGGATCCACCCGCGTTATTCATCCAGGCGATATTAAAGAAGACGGCTTTATCAAATCCAGCGCCCCCCCGGTTCAAACCTCAGTGATGCCCAGAAGGCCACTTGAAAAGGGCGAGATACTTCTTCAGAACAAGGGACGCTTCGTTGCCGCTGTCTTCAGCATGCCCGAGGGGGAATGCTGGATCACACCGGCATCTGTATTAATTCTTACATTGAAAACAAAAAAGATTCTGCCGGAATACATTGCCCTCTACCTGAACTCAACAAAAGGTCAGCGGCAATTGAACAGTGTAAAAGAACTCAGCTCAGTTCCGTTTATTACAAGACCAAACCTTGAAAAAATCAACATCTCCATCCCCCCTATCAAGAAACAGGAAAAGCTGATCAAACTTAACAATGCCATATCGATGTACAAAAATCTTACAAAACAAAAAACAGAAATTCTTATAAAAATCATGAACAGTGAATTGGAGAGCTAACGATGACCACAGGAAATACATACACCCAGGAAGACCTTAACAGAATTCTCTGGAACGCTGCAGACTCATCCAGAATGAATGTGGATGCCAGTATTTACAAAGACTATGTGCTGATGTTCCTCTTCTACAAATACATGAGTGATCTTCACCGGAGCGAAGTAAAAAAACTGAGAGAACGATTTGGCGAAAAAGAAGACCGAATCAGGATGCGCTTGAAGAAAACCAGATTCGTACTCCCGGAAGGCACCAGCTTCTACGACCTCCTAATAAAAAAAGATGAAGACAACATAGGAGAGCTTATCAACATCGCTCTTCACAAAATCGAAGATGCAAACGGTGAAAGGCTTGAAGGGCTCTTCTCCATCGATTTCAATTCAGATGCCATACTTGGCAGAACCGACCAGCGCAACAAAATGCTGAGGCACCTGTTTAATGACTTCGCAAAGATAGATCTGGCAAAGTCAGACGGAGACATAATAGGCAACTCATATATGTACATGATAGAGCGTTTCGGTTCTGACGCCGGCAAAAAAGCCGGTGAGTTCTTCACGGTAAAATCAGTTGCCTCCCTCCTGGCAAAACTTGCCGCCCCCAAACCAGGCTGGCGAATATGCGACCCTGCATGCGGTTCAGGAGGTCTTCTTCTTCTTGCCGGTGAAGAGGTTGAAAAACTGAACTCCAATGACTATGCCCTGTACGGCCAGGAGAGCATCGGTTCCACCTACAACCTTGCCCGTATGAACATGTTCCTTCACGACAAAGACTCCGCAAGACTTGAATGGGGCGACACTCTTAACACCCCAAGACTGATAGAGAATGATGCTCTTATGAAGTTTGATCTTGTCATTGCAAACCCGCCCTTCTCTCTAAAAAAATGGGGTGGCGAAAACATAGAAAATGACCAGTACAATCGTTTTCACCGTGGCCTGCCACCTAAAACAAAGGGAGACTATGCCTTCATAAGCCACATGGTTGAAACTGCAAAAGCAAAAGAAGGCAAAGTGGTTGTAGTTGTTCCACACGGAGTTCTCTTCAGAGGCGCCGCAGAAGGCAGAATAAGAAAAAGCCTTCTTGAAGAGAACATCATAGACACTGTAATCGGCCTCCCTGCCGGACTCTTTCAAACAACGGGAATACCAGTGGCAATTCTCATAATTGACCGCTCAAGAGAACAAGGCGGAGAAAACGAAAACAGAAAGAATGTGTTCTTCATCGAAGCATCAAAAGAATTCAGATCCGGCAAAGCTCAGAACTTCCTCGACGATGAACACATCAACAAGATTCTAAATGCCGTGAAAGAAAGAAAAGACATAGAGAAATTCGCCAGATCTGTAACCCCTGAAGAAATCGCAGAAAACGACTTCAACCTGAACATCACCAGATATGTTGACACCTTTGAGGAAGAAGAGGAAATCGACATTGAAGCCAACCTCAAAGAGCTCATAAAAATTGAAAAAGAGATTGAAGAGATTGAGAAGGAGATGCAAATGCATCTTAAGAAGCTCGGGTTTAGCAAATAGGATAGGGGGAAAGATGTCGGATAAGCAGGTAGCTATGGAGCTGTACACGAGTTCAGATGGACAGATTGAACTTGATGTTCAACTTGATGATGACACAATATGGTTATCACTGAATCAACTTTCCCAACTTTTTGACAGAAACAAATCTGTTGTTTCAAGACATCTAAAAAATATATTTGCTGAAGGAGAGTTAGTGCGAGAATCAACTGTTGCAAAAAATGCAACAGTTCAAATTGAAGGAAATAGAGAAACAAAAAGGAATATAGAGTACTACAATCTTGATGCGATAATATCAGTTGGTTACAGAGTTAATTCTAAACGCGGTACGGAATTCAGAATCTGGGCTACAAACACCCTGAAAGAACATCTTGTACAGGGGTACACTGTAAACAAGAAAAGGCTTGTGCAACTACAGAAAAGTCTTAAACTTGTCGCAGATATCTCAAAGCGAAAGGAACTCTCTGCCGATGAAGCCACCGCTTTACTGCAGACAGTTTCTGAATATGCTTTCGCCCTTGATCTTCTCGACGACTACGACCATCAGAGGGTCTCTCTTGGAAAAACCTCGAAACGAAAAACAAAGCCAGTCACTTATGAAGAAACAATCAGACTCATAAACCAGATGCGAATAAAATTTGGCGACTCTGACATCTTCGGTATAGAAAAAGATAGAAGCCTCCACAGCTCTCTGGAAACAATAATGCAATCCTTCGGAGGTCATGAGCTATACCCTTCAGTTGAAGAGAAAGCAGCCAATCTTCTCTACTTCCTAGTTAAGAATCACAGTTTTGTTGATGGTAACAAACGAATTGCTGCTGCTGTTTTCCTGCGCTTTGCTGAAAAGAACAAGCTCATCTACGACAAAGAAGGTAACAAGAGAATAGCAAACAATGCACTGGTAGCAATGACGCTGATGATTGCCGAAAGCAGAACTGAGGAGAAGCAGGTAATTACTGCAATGGTTACCAACCTGATTATAGGTAAACCATGAAAGCCGAGAAAGCCGAGAAAGCAATATGCAAAAAATGCACATTCCTAATTTTGATCAACTAAAGAGAAAGAAATAAGCGAACTGGTCACAAATTGTGACCGGTTAGATACACCAATGCATTCAATTTGAGATCACAGTTTGTGACCTCAAGAGGAGATAGAAGAAGCCTTAATGGAGAATAAGAACCTCACTGCTCCAACACATAGTATACAAGACAGCATTTTTGCCATTCGCAGTGTGCAGGTAATGCTGGATAGCGATCTGGCTCTAATGTATGATGTTGAAACAAGAATATCAAATCAAACCGTAAAACGGAAAATCAAGCGATTCCCAAAAGAATTCATGTTTCAACTTACTGTCGAGAAACTTGAGGAATGGAAATCACAAATTGTGATATCCAATAAAGAAGTTACGGGAATTAGAAAGATACCCCTTGTATTCACAGAGCAAGAAGTTTCAATGCCCACCAGAATACTAAGAAGTGACATACCATTTTTCCCACTTGGGAAAATTGGTTCGTCCAATGGGAACACAGTGTATACAAATGAACATGAATGTATGTATGCAATATTTGAAGAAGCAAAAATTGTTTGCAAAAATGAAGGACGGCAGTCAGAAAACCATTTCGAGGAGGTGCTCAAAATGGTCACGGTTGGATCTCCTGCCAGAAGACAGGTTAAAAGCAATACACTAACCGGTTACGCCTGTCATGCAATAATGGGAGTAGTGGATTTCATGGTGTCGCAAAATGCGATACCTTTCAGGAAATACTTTGCATTCTTCAGAATGAATATAGAAACTTTCGACTTGAGGTCACAAGTTGTGACCTCAAGAGGATAGTAGAGACAGTGATGGAGAGGCTAATGAATAGAAGTCTGTCAATAAAGGATGAACTCACGGAATTTCTGCTATACACCTCCCCCAATGGACAGACCAAAATAGAAGTCTTTCTGCATGATGAAACAATCTGGCTGCCACAAAAGCGGATAGCAGAACTGTTTGGTGTGGGAATCCCTGCGATTTCGAAACACCTGGATAATATTTATACCAGTGGTGAACTCCTGAAAGACTCAACTGTTTCCATTTTGGAAACAGTTCAACTGGAAGGTAGTCGCCAGGTAAAGCGAGATGTAGAGTATTACAATCTAGATGCTATCATCTCCGTAGGCTACAGAGTCAACTCTTCAAAAGCAACACAATTCAGAATCTGGGCAACCAACCGGCTGAAAGAATACATCATAAAGGGTTTTGTGCTTGATGATGACCGTCTGAAAAATGGCCGGTACTTCGGCAAAGATTACTTCCAGGAACTTCTGGAGCGTGTACGCTCAATAAGAGCCAGTGAAAGAAGAATCTACCAGCAGATAACAGATATCTTCGCAGAATGCAGCATAGATTATGATTCCCAGGCAGAAACCACAAGACAATTCTATGCCCATGTGCAAAACAAATTCCACTACGCAATCACCGGCAGAACTTCAGCAGAGATCATCTTCAATAATGCTGACGCAAATAAGCCTCTCATGGGTATGCAAACCTATAAAAATGCACCCAGCGGTCGGGTACTCAAATCAGATTCCATGGTAGGCAAAAACTACCTTTCTGAGAAAGAAATCAGGAGTCTCGAAAGACTGATATCAGCATTCTTCGACTACATTGAAAGCCTTATAGAAAGACGAAATACCTTCACAATGGAAGGCTTTGCCACAAGCATAAACAAATTCCTTGAATTCAATGAATACAAAATTATTGGGAGTGCTCAATAGCAGAATTGCCAAAAAACAGCTGTTTGAAAATCAAGCAGGGGGTGCACGTGAAGGGCTGAATTTCCAGAATCTTGGAGCCTTTATCATCCCCCTCCCCCCTCTCCCCGAACAAAAAGCAATCGCTTCAGTTCTTGAATGCTGGGACAAGGCAATTCAGAAGTATGAAGAAAAGATTGAGAAGAAAAAGAACATCAAGAAAGGTCTGATGCAGAAACTTCTTTCCGGCGAACAGCGGTTGCCGGGGTTTGATGGGGAGTGGGAAGATGTTAAAACCAACGATATCATGTCTGTCAGTTACGGAAAAGACTGGAAAGCGGTAGCTGAAGAAAATGGATCTTACCCAGTGTACGGGACGGGTGGACAAATTGGCACTTCATCTGAGTATCTCTTTGAATCTCCAGCAATTCTTCTTGGAAGGAAAGGAACAATTGATTCACCAAGATACCTCTCAGAACCTTTCTGGGCTGTTGATACAACGTTTGCAATCCACTGTTATACTGGAGCAAACACAGAATTCATTTTTTCGATGTTTCAAACAATACCCTGGAGGCAATACAATGAAGCTTCTGGAGTACCTAGTACCCCGTCAGCGAATTTAAG
>JAGLOJ010000056.1 GCA_023139045.1 Candidatus Sabulitectum sp. | reverse complement strand
CGACAGCTATTGCTTGACAGGGTACTAGGTGAAATCTGCTTCAGTAATCTCTTGGACGAGGAAACAATCAAATGGTACAGAATGGCCGCAGATCAGGGTAGTGCAGAGGGTCAATTCCAATTAGCATGCCATCTAAAAATGAACGATAAAGAGGCTTCGGAGTTGATGAGACTATCAGCAGAACAGGAGTATGACATAGCTCAGTGGGCGTTGGGTGTCTATTATTTGAATGGGTGGCATGGGCTAAAAAGAAGTAAAGAACAGGCTGAGAAATGGCTCCATTATCATGCTGCAAGGGCTTTCCCCAGCACATGGAGCTTTCCGGCCCAGGTGAGAAATCCGTTCCAACTTGAAAACATTAGGGTACCAAACTGTAAGTTCTTCCAGCCACTGTAACTTATTCCAGCGCATGAAGTTCAAAAAGCATCCACTACGGGGTGCCGAAGCATGCCCACAAGATGATCGCTGGGTGGCTTACACTGTAATGGCGTTGCATAATGCAATGATTTGTGTTATAGATACAACACAGGGAGGTGCAACAATGACTACTGCTGTCAGGGTATCAGAGAATCTTGTTCGTGAGGCAAAGCTTGTAAGCAGAGTGGAAAACAGATCAATTACAGGACAGATTGAGTATTGGGCCAAGATTGGCAAGTGTGCTGAAGAAAATCCAGATCTTACTTACAGTCTAATAAAAGAAATCCTGATTGGTATTGAAGAATTGAATCAGGGTGAATACACCGAGTACCAATTCGGATAGCATCCAGTGAAAATCCTTCAATCCAGGTTGTTCGCAAAAAGCGTGCGAAAATTTCATAAACAAGGTAAGAAAGCATTGGACGACGAGATCAGGAGAATCATTGGCAATCCTGAAATTGGTCACGAAAAGCGGGGAGAGTTGAAGGGTGTATTTGTTCATAAATTCAAGATTAACACCACACAATATCTCCTATCTTACAGGTTGCATGATTCCAGAACACTCGAGCTGATAATGATCGGACCACACGAGAACTACTACAGGGGTCTGGAAAACTATATCAGAGGGTAGTTGGTTCATCCATTATACATTTTTTGCTACATGTGTCGGGAAATAGTTCCCAAAGCATCCACTACGGGGTGCCGTACTGAGAAAGCTGAAGGAGAATTTTACAGGATTCAGAAGGAAGAGCTGATGCATCGAGTTCTTAATTGACGAATCTCTGCTCTGCCATACATGCCGTGGCGGTAGAAAACCCACATTGCTGGACTGTACTGAAAGGTGTATTTTCTTGCTGTATTCGACAAATCCGTGGTAGTGTGTAATCAAGGGGATTGCTTAACTATTTTACAACCCTGCAAAGGCGAACCTCGTATGAGGTTGAACAGGAGGAACCGATGAAGTATCCGCTACTGTCAGATGCCGATATGAAAGCTATGGACGCTCTTAAGAAACATCATGGTGGTGCAGAGCGCATTGTGAAAACCATCACTGAGATGAGGAATTTCGAGACAAGGAAGCGGATTCTTGCTGAAAAGGGTTTCGGAAAAATGATCGAGGATGCGGAAGCATATGCTCTGAACTTCCCCCAGGTAGAAGATTTTGAGAAGGCGAACGGAATTGTCTACAATGATTCTCTTGGAATTGGTACAAGCCAGGTTTCCGGATTCCAGGGGGCAAAGGTAACTTTGAATTCGATTAAGCGGATTGCGGAAAGCGCTGGATCAGATGAGCCCTGCTACGCTCCCCAGGAGATGATATCCGTTGTGGCCCTGACTGATAATTACGTTTACAACGGCGATCTCATGGCAACGCTTGCAATGGCTGAAAACATAATGAAAGCCAGTAAGTTCTGCAGCACAAATCTTATTGGAATACCCCAGCCGGAAGCACGGTTTAGAGAACTTGAAGCAATTACCGGAGAAAAATTCGTACGATATGAATGCGAAAACGGTGTTTGTGCCCTCACCCTGAAGAATCAGGGAACTCCTTTCGGTAATTTCGGCGGTATTGAAGTAGCCAATAACAACCATCTGATCTATCTCGACGGAGTTACCCGAACAGCTCTTGCAACCGGTGGAGATTTCTATCTGAATCCCAGCTGGAGCACCATTGTAGCGATTTGCTACTACGGTCGTGATCTGCCCAATCTTAATATCAAGATATCAATGCTGCTTGCCACCCAGAATCCCATGCAGTTCAGGATGCTTCTGAACATCATGAACGAGTACCTCCGCGAAGACGGCACATCCCCTATCTATGAGATCAATATCGGTAATGGAAGCACGGCAGCCAATTTCATCCAGTGTGCGAAGGAACTTGACGCGAGCGGAATCAAGGGAATCAGTCTTGCAGCCCACATCTACATCAACCCTGACCTGGGCATGGCGAATTTCAACTGGACCGATCACATGTTCAATGTTCTCGAGAGTGGAACCAACATGACTTTCAAGTACGAGAGTGATGGAACTGCACATGAACTGGATACAATGGCCACCTACTTCATCTCCGAGGAAGAGCGTGATGCCATGGGCAGTGAGATCGGTGAAGTTATCTTCAACAAAGCTCTGAGAGCATCAAAGGATGGCAGAGCCATGATGAGAAAAGGTATCAGGGCCATATTTGCCGAGAGTTCCCAGAAACGCTGAAGAATAATGGACGACAACCAGAATCCGGGGGTGAGGTTCTCATGATACAAAACTGGAATTCGCGTTTCTCAGACAATATCAGGGTGTACGGAGGGTACTCAATCGGCAAACTCTTTGATCTTCTTAAAGATCCGGAGATAATATCACTTGCCGGTGGATTGCCTTCACCGGATATGTTTCTGAAGCACGAAATGAGACTTGCCTCCGGAAAGATACTGGAAGAGAATATTGAGAAGGTGATGCAGTACACTGCAATTAAAGGAGAGCAGGCTCTCCTTGATGCCATAGTGCAGTTTCTGGCCAGGGATAACATCAAGGTTACCCATGAGAATATCATGGTTACATCGTCCGGGCAGCATGGGCTTGATCTTATCGGTCGCCTCTTCCTCAACCCGGGGGATACTGTTCTTTTTGACAGGCCTACATTTGCCGGGGCAATTGTTGCGTTTCAGATGCAGCGCCCTGTGTTTGTCGGTGTGGATATTCAGGAAGATGGTTCCGATGTTGACGGCTTCCGCTCAAAGGTAGAAGCTCTGGCGAAAGAGGGCAGAAAGCCCAAGTTCATCTATGTCATTCCTGATTTCCAGAACCCTTCCGGTATAACCATAAGCCTTGAAAAAAGAAAAGCGCTTCTTGAACTGAGCACAGACCACGACATCCCGATACTGGAAGACAGCCCTTACCGTGACTTCCGGTACCACGGAGAGACCATTCCTTCCATCTACTCACTGGATCAGCAGCGGGGTGGAGGTAATGTGATTGGTTTGTACACTTTCTCAAAACTCTTCTGCCCCGGCCTCAGAATAGGTTTCAATATCGGCCCGCCGGAAGTAATAGCGAAATTGACTAATATCAAGGAAGGCAATGTTCTTAATACCCCGAAGTACAACCAGGACATGTGTGCTGCCTTTCTCACTGAGATGGGCATGGAAGAACACATACTGAAGTGCAGAAAGTACTATGGTGAAAAACTCGAGGTCTTTCTTGAAACCATGGAGGAGTGCTTTCCTGAAGAAATGGGAGTGACATGGACCAAACCTGATGGAGGTCTTTTCCTCTGGGTGACAGTGCCAGAGGGAATTGATACCCATGAGCTATTTTACGAAGCCATCAAATACAGGGTGGCTTTCGTTCCCGGGGATGTTTTCTTCGGGGAGAATCCTCGACGGAACACCATGAGAATCAACTTTTCGTTCGCCTCGAAGGAGCAACTGGCAGAAGCAGCAAAGAGACTCTCTGACTGTATTCGAAGCCAGCTGTCTTCCCCGGGTGGACAGAGCTAAGCAAGGAATCCAGAATGGAAAACAGAAAGTTACTTTTTAGATCAACCAATGGACGGGCCCCAGCGGTATCTTTTGAACAGGCGCTTCTAAAAGGTCTCGCCCCTGACGGCGGTCTCTACATGCCAGAGGAGATACCGCGTTTCACTGCGGAAGAGATTCTTAAGTTTTCAGATGCGGAATATCACGAAATTGCACTGGCTGTAGGCAGGAAGTTTCTCGAAGGAGAGATTCCTGATGAAGACCTTAAGCGCATTGTCATGGATGCATACAACTACGAAGTTCCTCTGGAAAATGTCTGTGACAATCAGTTCGTGATGAGACTGGATCAGGGACCAACCGCTTCCTTCAAGGATTTCGCAGCAAGGATGATGGGTCGGCTCATGCAGTATTTCCTGAACCGGAACAGTGGGAAACTGCTGATTCTTACTGCTACTTCCGGGGATACCGGAAGTGCCATTGCTAACGCATTCTATGGGCTGGACAATGTGGAAGTTCTTGTTCTGTTCCCTGAGAACGAAGTAACGGCTCGTCAGCGCAAGCAGATGACAACTCTTGGGAAGAATATTTCTATTATTGCTCTCGATGGAAAATTTGACGATTGCCAGGCGCTTGTGAAGCAGGCTTTCGGTGATTCTGAACTGGATTACCTGAACCTTTCTTCCGCCAATTCCATCAACATTGGAAGGCTTATCCCGCAGACGATGTACTATTTTTACTCCTTTGCAAAACTCCGATCAGGGGATCCGGATGAGCAAGTTGTTTTTTCAGTACCTTCCGGGAACTTCGGGGACCTCTGCGGTGGTCTCATTGCGAAGAACATGGGCTTACCTGTTAAAAAGTTTGTTGTTGCAACCAATGAGAATGACGAGTATCCCAGATTTGTAAAGTCTGGTTTTTATGAGAAACTCGTGCCTTCCCGCAACTGCATATCCAGCGCAATGAATGTGGGACATCCCAGCAACATTCCCAGGCTGGTTCAGCTGTATGGTGGAAATATGGATGAAGATGGTGTCATCAGTTCCGCGCCGGACATGAGTCTCATCAGGGAAGATATGTATGCAATAAGCATAAGCGACGCTGAGACTGAAACTACAATAAGCGATGCATACAGAGAACACGGTCTTCTTCTTGAACCCCATGGTTCCGTTGGCTGGGCCGGGCTGCAGCATTACCTGAAGGATGAAGAAGTTGACAAAGAGCAGCTCTGCATATCCCTTGAAACCGCTCACCCAGCTAAATTCCCCGAAAAAATCAGGGAAATCCTATCCTTTGATCCTGAGTTACCACCAAGCCTTCAGGGGCTTGAGGAGAAGGAAGAATCCTACCGGCATCTTTTAACCGGTTACCAGGCTTTCAAGGAATTTCTGAAGAACAATTACTCAAAGTAACACCCGTGTTGCAATCTTAACGGGGCATGCGGGTATCCGCGTGTCCCCTGATAAGGAACATCATGAAGTACATCATTATTCTGGGAGACGGGATGTCCGATCGTCCCATTGAGAGCCTTGGCGGGAAAACACCTCTCATGGTTGCAGACATTCCAAATATTGATTCTCTGTGCGCCAGGGGCAGGTGTGGAAAGTTCGCCACCGTTCCAACTGATCTGGCTCCTGGAAGTGCAGTGGCCAACCTCTCTGTGCTTGGCTACAATGCCGCCGAAGTATTTCAGGGTAGAGGTGTGCTGGAAGCAGCCAGCATGGGAGTTGAACTGGAAACCACGGACCTGGCAATGAGATGCAACCTTATCTGCATAGAAAACGGAATAATCAAGAACCACTCTGCCGGACATATCAGCACAGAGGAATCACGCAAACTTATTGATTCGTTGCAGGAAGAGCTGGGCTCTGAGGATGTTGTTTTTCATCCCGGTATCAGCTACAGGCATCTGTTTGTTTTGAAGAATGGTAATGATTCTGTGTACTGCACGCCGCCGCATGATGTCCCCGGCACGGCCTTTGCTGATGTAATGATTACATCAACAAAACCCGAAGGTGAAAAAACTGCTGATGTTCTGAACCGGCTTATATTGAAATCTCAGGAGATATTGAGGGATCATCCTGTGAACCTCAAGCGTATCGCTGAAGGGAAAGACCCGGCGAATTCTGTGTGGTTCTGGTCTCCCGGTTATAAGCCTGAGATGAAGACATTAAATGATTTGTACGGCTTAAAAGGTGCAGTTATTTCTGCTGTTGATCTTGTTAAGGGTCTTGGTGTTTATGCCGGGTTGGATGTTATTGAAGTTGAGGGAGCTACAGGTCTGTACGATACGAACTACGAGGGTAAGGCGCAGGCTGCTGTTGATGCTTTGAAAGGTGACTACGATTTTGTTTATCTGCATGTTGAAGCAACAGATGAGGCTGGTCATGAGGGTGATGTTGATTTGAAGATCAGAACCATTGAATATCTCGACAGGAGAATCGTTAAGTTCATCGTGGAAGAAACTGAAAAGATGGAAGAGGATGTTGCCATCGGCATCACTCCCGATCACGGAACTCCGTGTGATATCAGAACCCATGTTCATGATCCGGTTCCATTCCTTGTTTACTATCCGGGAGAGAAGCCGGACACGGTAACTCGTTATGATGAGGTCTGTACAGATAGTGGAAGCCTTGGAATTATCAAGGGCGATACATTCATGAAAACACTGCTCGGCAGGTAAAGCCGGGCAGTGTTTCATTGGTATTCTAGTTAATGAGCTTCACTGCAGAAAATGAAGATTCATTCAGTACAAAGAACAGAACGCCCGATGGAAGGGTAGTGGCATTAAAAGTGGCAGGCTGCCCGTTGAGCCGCCACTGGCCTGCGATTCTTCCATCTATCGCATAGCACGAAAGAGTTCCTGATTCTTCTGCAGTCACTTGGAAGCTGGAAGAAAACGGCGAGGTGATAGAAAGCGGTACTGGTGAAGTTGATTCTTCAATTCCAGTCGACCAGTTCACAGCAGCTACTGCATCCAGGTCAAAGAGGCCACCGTCAACCACAGCATCGCCGCAGTCTGTAAGTTTTACAAATCGAACCCACTCAAGTCCCAGTATTTCGAGGTCGAACTGGTCTCCTCCTGAAACCGCTGGGTTTGTGGGGTCTCCACCGGTTGTGGGCATTACACCGGCCAACCCTTCTAGGGTTGCAGCATTCCATGGAAATTGAATCCAGTACTGGCCGTCCTGACTGACCTCCACAAAAGCACATTCCTGAAAATAGCCGGATCCTGTATCCATCACATTTTCAAAAACTGTAAAGTCTGCCCCCGGCTCATCTATTATGATGTTGTCCGTGAACTCAAGCACTACCCAACCATCCGTTCCAAGGGTAAGCAGGTTGTTCTCTCCGAATGAGGGGGCAGTTGGGGTTGCTGACGGATCAGGAGGCCCCAGGATGTTTTCAGGGTAATAGGACTGGCCATAGCCGGCCCCCGGTCCATATTCTACCGACGGGGAACCATCAGCCCATGGATCAGCCATCATGCAGAGCAGCATCAAGGCTATCATCTTGCTGTTATCGCAAATCTTGCTGCCGCTGTTCCACTGACAACGGTGTAGAGCCCGGTCGCGAGTCTGGTGATATCCATAGTGATTGTGCTGTTGTTTCCTCCGATTGTTTCAGCAGCTATTCTGCCTGTGACGTCATAGATCCTTACGGTTTCTCCAGGAGGTACTCCAGATACGGTGATCGCACAAGCTGCCGGGTTGGGCGACACCGAAATTGAGATCCCAGTTTGAATGCTTCCCCCTGAAATACCCAACCAGGAGCCACTTACTGCAATGGCTGCCGGTGAAGTAACCGAGTAGGTGTGAACAAGGGTTTCGGTGGTGTCATAGACTCTTACTTCTCCATTCATCCCGTCTGAAATCCACAGGTATCCATTTTCATCAACAGCCATGCCGTTACCACCGGAGCAGAATGGATTGCCTGAATCATGCAGGATTTCAAGAGTCGTCATATCAACAGAGTATACACCGGCACCCCATGGGTCTGATACATAAAGAATACCGTTTGCGGCCGTGCTGTATGCAGGAAAGCCACCTACCGGCAGTTCGTCTGTTATATCGCCGGTTGAAAGATCAATCACAACTACTGATCCTTCGTCATTACCGTAAGTACCGCTGCATGTTGCGAAAAGCATGCCGTTGCCATCACTGATGAGAGACTGACAGTTAATGCCGGCTGTGAGCGTATCGATTACAGACCCGGTAGTGGTGTTTGCAACCACAACAGATTCACCGGCACCCCAGCCACCGCAGGCGATATAGAGCAGATTGTTCTCGGTTGCCATCCATTCCGGATTCGGCCCGACGCCTTCAATTGAGGAAACAATCTGCATTGTGCTGGTATTAACAATAGTGATGGAGTTGTTGAGGGCTGCTGAAACTGCAAGTTTGCCTTCTGAAAGGGGAAGCGAAGCCCAGCAATTCCAGCCGGAACCAATGCCCAGTTCGGTAAGGATCCATGTACCAAGTTCGAATTTCTGTAGAGTACCTTCGTCTACTCCCGAATTTACTACAAAGGCTGATCCTTCATGAATGATTACATCATTCGGGTACGTGTGAAGTACTCCAACGGATGGGGTAACTATTCCTGTTTCCGAGTCGATGTGTGCCAGATTCCCGGCACTGATAATCAGGGCATCCCCTGATATCAGAGCCATAAGGATCAGGCCGAATGCGAAAGAGCTCATATAAGACTCCTGTTTTCGACCGCGTGAAAAAATGTAAGGGCATATCCCCCCCACCCTTCCCGCGAAGGTGAAGATAAACTGCCGGCAGAAGGTCTTCTGGCTTCCGGACTGCCTACTTCCGTGCCTTCTCGCATTGCTGCAATGGCTTGTTACGGTTTCGTTTCCGGTTACAGCGGCGGGGCCGCGCAGGATTTCAACCTGCTTCCCTGACGCTGCCGACGGTAGTAATATATTAATCGCTGGAAAAAAGGAGGGGTGAGTGGGAGATTTTTTTAAAAAAGTTCACAGGATAGTTGCGATGATTCCACCCGGTGCAGTGATGACTTATGGGCAGATCGCAGCCATAGTCGGAAATCCCAGGGCATCAAGGGCAGTTGGATATGCCCTCCGTGCAGTGCCTGACGGGGGGGAGCTGCCCTGGCATCGAGTGGTGAACTCAAAGGGTGAAATAAGCACAAGAAGAACCATGCAGGGAGATGATGACAGGTTTCTTCAGAGGGTATTGCTGGAAAGTGAAGGAGTACTCTTCATGGAATCCGGAAGAATAGATTTGAGAAAATATCAGGTTCACTTTTAAAGAGCATCCAGCTCTTCAAATTCACTCTATCAACAATCAACCTGGTCATTGGCAGGAGCGGGGCCGATTACGATTGGTGAATCATCTGTCATTGCATTTGCCAGGCTCTCCAGGCCCTTTATAACACTCTGTTTCGGGCAACCGATATTCATTCTCATAAAGCCATCTCCACCGGGGCCGAACATTATTCCATTTGTCAGTGCCAGCCCGGCTTTCTGCACAAAGAATGCTGCCAGTTCTTCATCGTTCAGCTCCAGTTTTTTACAGTTGAGCCATAGAAGGTAGGTTCCCTCAGGCTCAATTACTGTGATTTCGGGGATATTTTCACGCAGATAAGTTTTCACAGTAAGGTAATTCTGCCAGAGATACGGAAGAAGTTCATCCAGCCATTTTTCTCCATGTTCGTATGCTGCCTGTGTGCCCACAATGCCGAAGATATTGGACATATTCAAGTGGAGTCTTTCAAGTGTCAGCTTGAATCTTTTCCTGATCCCATCATTGGGAATAATGTTTACAGAGAGTTGAAGACCAGCCAGGTTGAAGCTCTTGCTGGTGGCAAATGCTGAAATAGTTCTGTTCGCCAGAGCATCACTGATTTTTGCAGTTGGTGTATGCTTGTATGGTGTGAAGATGATGTCAGCGTGAATTTCGTCCGAAAACACAAGCAGGTCGTGCCTTTCGCAGATATCTCCCAGTCGCTCCAGTTCCTGAGTGGTCCAGACTCTTGAGACAGGATTGTGGGGCGAGCAGAACACAAGCATTTCCGCTGATTCCGCCTTCTTCTCCAGGTCCTTCCAGTCAATTTCATAGCGACCATCTTTCAGAATAAGTGCGTTGTTGAGAAGTTTCCTTTCATTCAATTCCACAGAATCTTTGAACGGGAAATAGACAGGAGGTTGAATAATAATGCCGTCACCAGTTTTTGTGAATTCCTGCAGGGCCAGGTTCAGGGCAGGTACAACGCCGGGAGTTGTGACTACCCACTCTTTCTCTATGCTCCAGTCGTATCTTTTCTTGAACCAGCTGATGACTGCGGAGTAGAATTCGTTCGACTTTGCAGTATATCCGAACACCCCATGTTCTGCCCGTTCCTGAATAGGCTTTAAAATCTCAGATGGTATTTTAAAATCCATGTCTGCCACCCACATGGGATGCAATTCACTTTTTCCGAAAAAAGCCTCCAGAAAGTCCCATTTTATGCAACTGGTTCTGTTTCTATCAACTGTCTTGTTGAAATCATATTTCATCAGCTCTCTCCAGTGAGGTGTTTGCTTCACAGCGTATTCTACAACAGAAAACTCAAAGTTCATAGGGATTGACTTTTACTACTTGTATTCATCTATTTAGGGGCAGCGTAGGAGGTTATATGAGGGCTGGATTTTTTTGCTTTTTATTGCTCGGTATTGCTGCTGTATCTGCTTATGGTGGTGAGCCTGAGATTCTCTGGAGTGCGAGGTTTCCTGACTGCGGTGGCTCTGTTGTGTGGGATGCTGCAGAAACTTCGCTCGGTGGATATGTTGCGGTTGGTGAAATTTGCCATGGTACAGCAGGGAAGAGGGCTCTGAATGTATGCAGAGTGGATAGTGGCGGACTGGTTCTCTGGGAGAATACAGCCCTAAGCCTTGGAAATGCATCGGCATATTCCATTGAAGGACTGGTTGACGGGTATGCCATCTGTGGCGTTTGTTCAGATTCTTCCGGCAAACAGGGCCTGGTTCTTAAGATTGATGCAAACGGTAATACTGCATGGAGCGTCGATATCGGTTATGAAAACGATGATGCTTTGTTTGACTTGTGTCTCACTCCGGCCGGCAACATTCTTGCAGTAGGATATTCTTTTAATACAGAGACATCTGATAATGATATTCTTGCGGTGTGTGTGTCTGATTCCGGGTCCGTTCTCTGGCGGAAAAGATATGTAGCTCCTGAATATCAAAGCGCCTATTCCGTAACGCCATCAATTGGTTCTGACAGGGAATTCATCCTTACTGGTTCTGACGGTGGTAATATTTTTCTGATGAAGATAAATGAGTTTGGCAACTGGCAGTGGAAGACGAGCCATCTTCTTGAAGGCAATCAAACAGGAAGGAGTGTCACTACATCATCCGAAGGCGGTTACATTGTTGCTGGAAGCACCAGGGGAAGCAGTGGCTTTTCCGATATTCTTCTTGTCTTTTTTGATGAAGATGGAAAAGTAATCAGCGAACATGTCTGGGGTGCGGGGGGTCCGGATAATGCCTATTCCATTCAGGAAGTATCCCCTGCCGGATTTGTTGTTCTTGTTAATTCCAATTCGGGAACCGGAGAAGGCTACCGACCGTACATTTTTAGATTTGATCCATGGCTTTCTGTTGTCTGGTCAGTGAAAATCACAGACAGAAACGCTCTCTGCTATTCTCTTATGCAGACTCTTGATGGTGGATTTATTGTAACCGGTAAGATATCTGCCCCCGAAGGGGGCACAGACTATTCTTCCTGTGTTATACGGTTGTCCGCCGAGGACCTTCTCAACTGGGAATAAGTTCTTCCAGAGCCTCAATCATGCTTACAGCTCCCTGGAACACCTCTGCCGGCCCTGCTGCAGTCATGTATGCGGGTGTTGTTACAATTCTGTTTTCTCTGTCTACATGAGCCTGCTTCGCTGGACAATCAACATGCTTACAGCCCATGTCTCTGATTTTTCCAGCAATACCCGGATCTGTTCCGATAGTAACTGTTACACCTGGAATACACCTTGCTACCAGAGTCGGAGCTATGCACATGGCTCCAATGGGGATCCCCCTCTTGTGTGCACTTTTCAGGAAGATGTCAACTTCAGGATGTGCTTTGCAGGATGCTCCTTTTACAGCGAAATCACAGAGAGTAAGCGCTGCTCCCAGTCCTCCGGGAATCACAATTGCATCGATATCGTCCAAGAGTTCTTCACTGGGAGGTTCAACTGGTCCCCTGGCAATTCTGGCACTTTCCTGCATGGCATTCCTGGATGGAAGCTCCTTTCCACTCAGATATGAAACTGTCCTTCTTTGAGGAACGTCAGGGGCAGTGAATACAATATCCCAGCCTTTCTGATCAATTGCTATTATTGCAGAGACGCTTTCGTGGATTTCCGATCCATCCATGTTGCCGCAGCCTGAGAGAAGCATGGCTATTTTTGGCATAATTATCCCCTTTACCGGTGTGTATTGAAAAAAAACGCTTTCAGCATTATCTAATGGGTATCATATACAACCGGTTGAATAGGAGGGAACACCATGAAAATATTCAAAGTGGTTTGTCTGGCAGCATCTTTAGCAGTTGTACAGGGCTGTTACTACGGTTCAATGACAGGGGCAAGAACCCTGGGAGAAAACCACATGACAGTAACAGGGGCTGTTGCACTACCTGCGTATTTTAATGCAGACGACCGCAGAGAAGCAGGAGAGAATGATATTGATGATGTACCCGTTTCTCCCGCTCTGACTTTTCTTTCAGGTGCTACAGACAGGATTGATATTGGTGTTTCCGGACGAGCCTGGGGCATTGGCCCCCTGGTAAGAGTGGGTCTTCTCAATCAGGAAGAAAAGGCAGCACTCTCTCTTATTGCCGGGGCAAGCTACATCATACCGGCAAAACTTCTTGCTACTCAGTTCGGCACCTCAGCAGGGTACCTTTTTGGAAACTCCCTTGAGGTGTATGCCGGATGGGACGGCGGATACGGTCCAGACCTGATCAATATCCCGGAGGATATCGACGGGAACAATGACTGGGATGAAGTGGAAAATAAATTTCACCACAGCATTAACGCAGGTGTTATTTACGGGCTTCCAGTTGGTGAAGCGGAATGGATACCGGAGTCAATTGGCTTTGAGTTTGCCATTCCCATGGACCTCGCAAGAAACCTTGTGATGTTCGGCCTCGCAGTTACATACTGAAAAACCCGGCCACCGAAGCAGCCGGATCATGAGTCTGAATTTTTTCAGGAGTGTGTCTGATAATAGCCGTTCGTGTGGTTGCTAATGGCAATGTTGTTTTGTCGGACGCGCTCCTAGACTCTGTCAGGTATTAAGTGTCGGTATAATGCGCCGCTATTCTGAGTTCCAGCAAGGCACTGGTTTATGCGCATAGCACCGCTATGTAATCGAACCAGTAACGCCGCTGGGGCTCTTAAGAGCCAGCAGAATACGACAGCTATTGCTTGACAGGGTACTAGGTGAAATCTGCTTCAGT
>JAGLOJ010000055.1 GCA_023139045.1 Candidatus Sabulitectum sp. | reverse complement strand
AGACTTATCCCGGAGTAACGACTACCCCCCGGTTTTGACCCCATCCCTGGGCTTTCGACACCTCATCAGTGGTTCACTTGTGTTCGCCTCCTTGAAACTTACCTGACAGAATCCAGTTCTGCCTTTTCCGTAACGCTCACCACCTCGGCTCTTTACCGAAGCAGCTTACGGTGGTTTGAAGCCTCCTCCTGTAAGGCGGCTTCGAGGGGCCCTCCCTCATCTTCTGTGCAGCATAGTAATGCCAATATTAATTCATTAGCACTTCCTTTCGTGGCACACTGGTGTCAGAAAATTTAATCGACCGTTGACACCGGTTCAGGAAAAGTACCTGAAGATGCTGGAGATAGAACCAGTCTATCTCCTTTACTATGATGGAGAGAAAAAAGAGCTTGATAAAGCAGCAATTCTGGCGAAACTTGCAATGAAGTGACTGATTTACTGCTGAAAAATATCCGAAAAGGAATTCTGAATGATTCCTGGGAAGAAGTTGTATCCTGCAAACCACTCAATGGCCTATCTGGGTGTAAGAAACTCGTGAGTGGGAAAGAATCAAAAGAAAAAAAGCGGCAAATTCATAATTATGAAATCAGACACAAAATGAGTGATGAATGTGATTAGATATGATACATTGTGGTATAGGTGTCAAGATATGCTATGGCTCATTGTATTGATTGGCTCGGGTGTTAAAGCAGTGAAATTATTCATATTACTGCAATTCTGCTGTATTTTGTGGTTACACCTTTTACTTCAACAGACACAAGCCAATTGTCTCAACAACTCCTCCAGATTCGATCCGGCAGATATAGAGTCCAGCTGCAATCTCTTCCCCGTTCCACTGCACAGAATGAACTCCGTGAACCATTTCCCCATTCACCAGGGTTGCAACTTCTCTTCCAGCAAGATCGAAGATCGAAACGGAAGTATTACCCCCATAAGGTAATTCAAAGGAGATAGTTGCGGAAACAGTGAAAGGATTAGGACCGGCAACAAGGTTGAATGTGCGGGAAGGCCTTGGACTGATGCCGGTTCCCGATACTGTGAAGGTTATGGTATCGGCTGCTGCTGGTGAACCATTGAAATAGGAAGTAATAATAAGTTCATTAGACCCGATCTGACCGTACAACTCATCAAGGTATGTGTACTTCATGCCAGTGCCGAAGGCGTACAGATTCCAGTCTGTACCTGCAATGTAAACAACCCCATCTGTAATTGATGGACTTGAAACAATACCGTAGGGACCGGAAACAGTTTCATAGCTCCAGATAACTTCACCGGTTTCACAACTCAGAGCATATACATGCGCAGTCTCGTCGTAGTAATTGCTCCCCTCTCCGTAGAAGACTATTCCGTCTGCAACTCCCGGTGAGCCATGCAGCACTCCAGGTAGCGACCACACAAAACTGCCTGCGCCTGCTTCCAGGCAATGGAAGGAATTCACCTGATCTCCGAAGTACAGCCTGTCATTATGAAATGCCGGTGTTGCCGAGAGATAGGTCCCCGGTGTGATCAAGGTTTCCCATACGGAGGCTCCGGACAGAGGATCAAGTGCTCTTGCCTTACTGTCATCTCCCAGAATGTACAGGAATCCTTCAACGATTACAGGAGAGGAATCCCAGTAACCGCCTGGCGAATCATTGTTTTGCCATATTTCCGCACCAGTGTTGATATCAAATGCATACAAGGGGCCGTACCAGGTTGGCATGAAGACCATATCGTTCCAGACTGTAAGACAACTTCCCACATACCCGGAAACAGTGGAGCTCCAGTTCACAGCGCCTGTCTCGGTATCAAGAGAATAGAGAGTGGAAGTGTTTGAGGAATAGATGTTGCTGCAGCTGAACACCGAGCCGTTATGCACAGCTGGTGTACTTGCCGCACAGGTAGCCTCTCCATTGGCCCAGATCCTCTCTCCCGTTAAAGCATCAAGACACCACAAAGAGTCACTGGCGGTAAAAAGAAGCCCGTTCTTCACCGTAACTGCGTCATCCGTATACCCTGTTCTGTAAGTCCACAGAACTTCGCCGGTAGCAGCATTTAGGGCGTACAGGGAATCTCCTGAAGAATCCTGCGGATAGTAAACAATACCGTTCACCACCACCGGAGTGGGGAATTCATGGTGGTTCCCTGTTACAGGAGCAGTCCAGAGAATAGTATTCTCAACAGGTGCAGGTGACTCTGAATAACCTGTATGGCAATCGTTTGCCATGTATGTATACCAGTCAGTATTCAATCTTGGAACAGCTACTGAAGAACTTCCATTGAGAACGTAAAGCACTGAATCAGGAATAACATTCTCATTCTCAACAATTGCACGAACTGGAAGCCAGTCGCCGGAATATGTTTCACCATCCACCGGTTCTGTGATGGTAACACCGGTACTGGAAAGAACAGTGGCAATCAGGAAAAATGTTATAAACATTCAATCCTCCATTCCTCATGACAATAACGCCTGAAATGACTCATTACTGGAATATACGTTGCCGTGAAAACAGGGTGTTGTACCGTGCCAGTTCAATTAATCGATTTGGTTATTTTTGCATCATTCCGGTAAACCTCAATCAAGACCCAAAGGGTGTAGAGGCTGAATAGTATTGGAACAACGTACAGACCAGGGACGCAACAGACAAACCCCCATGGTCCATCGCTTTTGCATCACAAGGGAAATATCAAACCAGACCATAACTTCGAACGCAAGGAGGATAGGGGCGAGCATCAAAGTAGGCAAGAACTCAAAGATTTCCCCCAACTCCTTCGATCCGGTCTGGAGTTCAGGGAAAATCTTGAACATGGCAATTGCGCCCGTTAGCAATAAAGTAATGCCCTGCACAACCTGTAAGACTCTGGCAATTTTCAGGCGCTTGATCAATTTCATTTCTTTCTGCTTTTACACAGTCTTTCCACTTTGCTGACAGATCTCGGAACCTTGTGCTGTAACAAATGCAGGGTGGGTGATCCTGATACTGGCATAACTGTTAACCATTTTACCGATGCCACCCCGTTCCAGGAGCTGGTATTTGAGCTGCTGAATTTGTAGCCAGTAACGTGAAGCTTGAAAATCGACTAATCAACTGCACACCATGAAGATATCTACGATTCACTCCTGAAACTACAAATTAGAATTTCCTGTTTCTTTATCTGGATGAATCAGCCTGAAGGGGTGCGAGTGCGGGAATTCGGATATACCTGTTTTTACTCGGAAAAGATACCAGTTCAGATCCCGCCAAACAGTCAAAGCCATTGCCATAATATCAATCTACTGGTATAGTGTATCAGAGTTCTTAAGGAGGCAATTATGTTGGGCACTAAAGAAATACTTATAGAAGCAGAATCTCTACCGGTCGAAGAAAGAGCCATAATAATTGATCGCCTTCTTCGTACTCTCAATACCCCCTCCCCAGAGATTGACAAGATTTGGATTGATACTGCAAAGCATCGTCTTTCTGAATTGCGATCAGGCAAAGTGAAAGCAATTCCAGGCGATGAGGTATTCGCCAGGGTCAAGGAATACTTTGGGGTATGACCTTTTCTTTTCACCCGGAAGCGGATGCTGAATTCTTCAAGGCCATTAATCACTACGAAGAGTGTGAAGGTGGACTCGGTTATGACTTCTCTATAGAAGTCTGCTCGGCTATACAGAATATTCTGGAGTATCCTGAAGCATGGCCCATTCTTGATGATGAGATACGGCGATGCCAAACAAACAGGTTTCCTTTTGGGATTCTCTACAGCATCGAGAGAAACGAAATCTTCATACTTGCAGTTATGCACCTCCACAGAAAGCCTGATTACTGGAAACACAGGTAGTCACCGGCAAAGCCGGAGGCTTGTAAAAGCATGAACCGCTCAAAGCGGTAAATTTATGAGCCGCCTGAAGGCGGCATTGATCTACCATAGTTCCAGCTGGTCAATTCACTTATCTTCCTTTTCCTGACGGGTTATGTATCTCCTGATCGTTTCCTCATCACGACCGACAGTTGATACAAAGTAGCCTCGTGCCCAAAAACTCTGTCCCCGGAAATTCTTACGTTTACCCACATAGACCCGAACAATGTGGATTGCGCTTTTCCCTTTGATAAACCCCATCACTTGTGATACAGTGTATTTCGGCGGAATAGAAATCAACATGTGGACATGATCCCCCATCACATAACCCTCAACTATCTTGCTTTCTCGTTGCTTGGCAAGGTCACGAAAGATCTCTCCCAGGTATTCGCGAAGCTCGCCGTACAGAGCCTTTCTTCGGTATTTCGGAATGAATACCACATGGTACTTGCATTCCCGCAACAAGCGGTTCACGAAAGGGAGCCTTCATTTCAATCCCGGAATTGTCAAACTTTGTCGGTCCCCCGGCAAAGCTGGGGGAGTCATATTTGGACTAATTCGACCATTTTTAAAAGGACGCCTTTATAGCTCCCCAGGTATTTGCTTCAAGGGCGAGCGAGTTGTGCAGCTCGAAGAAAGAATCAAATTCCTGCCCTATCAAAGCCACCGAGCTAACAAGGTTACCCTCGCTGTAAAACCACACTGTTGAACCGAAGATGACCGGTATTTGAACACACCATAACGAGCCGGCTGTCATGTCCACTTCCAGCCAGTAAGTATCTCCGGCAGCTACTGTTGCGGGGGTCGGAAGAGTGCATGTGGTTCGATAAATAGGATAATCACCAGGGAAAAGGTCCCCGGTATCAACATGGGTGGCAGATGAAAGCCCGGAGGTTACCAGAGTTGCCGTATTCGGGTTATTATCTCCGTTGTCTTTGGTGATTCTGATAAAGATGTTTGCGGGTTGGACCCCTGTATGCACCATCCATAGTACAACATTGCTGACATCTCCGGAAAGCACAGGCACGAAATCATCAGCCAACGTGACCGATATCAAACCGCCTCGCAGACTTTCAAAAGAATAAGTCTGCGAAAATAGGGCGTTACCGGTCTGAGCGCTGAGCGATACCGCAAAAACAGACAAATATACAAATATTGTTATATACTTAACCATGTGAATCAACCTTTCTTAAAAAATGATCGCATTTGATTCAATTACAATCTGATTACGTGCCACCATACTCCAATTGAGTACACTACCCTGCATAGCCCCCGGGGCCGGAAGCGAAGCCCGGCCCCATTGTCGGACAACCTCCTATAACATATTCTTTATAGAACCCCAGGTTGAATTATCAAGTGCCGTAGGTGCTCCGAACTGGGCTTTTGTGAAAAACATACCGAAGTCGCCAGGCCGCGCTTCAAATGCGATCTTTGTGATATCCTCATCGGAGTAAACTCCCCAGAATACACCTGCAGGCGTGTTGGGAGGGACCATCACATCCGAAGTACCAAGAGAGCCGCTGGCTCCGAACACTTCTATATCATAAATGCCGGCCTCAAAGGGCATGACTGCAGAAATTCCGAACGCATTTACGGAAACGCTGAACGAGTACAGGGCTACATCGAGGTTTCGAGAACCCACTGCCACATTGAGTACTCCAAACATGGGAGGAGTAATGACAGCATTCTCTCTCCCTGCATCATTATCAAAGGATATTCCCCCCACAATATCACCGGGGGAGAAACACATGTTATCGGTCAGGCTGTTGAAGGGACCACCGACACCTATCAAGTTATTCGCCGACACGTTTGTGTTCGAGTAGTCCTCTTTCGTCAGCCCTGGATAGAGGGTTTCGAAGGAAGTCTGATCCGTATAGAAGGTAACACCAGCCGTAGCCACGCAGGCTCCTAGCAGAAGAACGGACAGAAGGCAAGCAAAAAATTTCATAAGAATCCTCCTTAAAATTCAGTGTGAGGGCAGAATATTAAAGAAGAATCCTGTAGTGTCAATAGTGATTTTCCAAAATATTTCCAATACTGATCTTGCCTGTATGGTATATCTATTTTGTATATGACCTGTTCGTTTGATCTTAACGCTCACACAAAGAGTATACTGATTTTTCGTAATATTCTATTTTATTGTGTTTGCCATGAAGAGTTATGGATGCTTTACATTCGTAACATCCCGCTTCACCATCCGAGTAATTGTTTAAGAGAGGTCAGTTACGGTGAGGTTTGTGAAACTCTGAACACAAAGGCTGATTCGTATCTTTCAGAAAGCCGGTGACAGATCCTGTTCAATTCTGTTCAAATGGCGTAATCGGGATGTTTCTCTCGAATGTGTTTCTGAGTACTGTGGCCTGGAGAGTATCATCCGAGAGGATCAGGAGGCCTCGAAGGGCTTCGGGATGATAAACCGAAGTGGCATTTATATGTGTTTATGATCACCAGGACTCAATCCAGCTTCCCAGACTATGCTTCCTGTGGAGACAGAGACAATATGAATTCCCGAAGTTCTGGAGCATGTAAGGGATATGCTTGATAGAGCGGTTACACCGAAGGAATACTCAGTGTATTCTTCGGACAGAACAACCAGTTTTGACCACATGTACCAGATCTGACCGGGATAAAGAACAAGATAATCCCTGTTGTCGGTTTCCTGAACTGTCGATCCGGCTTATTATTCTCGTGATGATTCCAACGTACTCTTCGTTGTCGTTGAAGACTGCGGCACCCATAAGACCGTCTCTAAGATCGGAAGTTAGAAGAAATGATCCGTCCGGGCACTGTTCCCTTGCTCTGCCCTCCACGGCAAGCACACCGGTTAATCCATGGCCGATTATCGTAAGTGTCTCTCCTATATCCGGTATTACATCGGAGGGGATCTGATAGCTGTCGAAGATCTCTTCATAAAAAGTCATTATCACCATACCCGGATCCGGTGATACAATGAAGGAATCAGGATAAAGTATCCCGGAAGATGTTTCTACGGTCACGGAATCATCCGGGGAAAATATACAGAGTGTTACGGCATGGTTGGGTGAAATCGCAACCGCTGTGGAGAGTTCTATCGCACCGTATGAGGTCTCGATTCTTACCGGAAGTACCTGATCCATAGGGACGCAGGTGCAATCTGGCTTTCCGGAGCCAGAGTTTTCAACGGCTGAGGCGCGGCAGCGGCAGATTACAACCTCTTATGGAAAACTTGACCTTATTGTGGGTTCGGGAGATGGCCCCGCACTCCTAACCCGAGTTTCCTAGTTATGATTTGACATCGCTGTATCATACTTACTCACAACAAGTACCGCAAACGCAATCCTTACCCTAAAAGTCTATTCTGATCTTCTTTCGATCCGAGAACATCAATCAATTTGTCCTGAAGTTCAGATGTTCTGCTCAGCACCACCTGTCTTCGTTCAGTTTTTTGCCGGCGCTTCTTTGGGTAGATGTTGACGACCTGCCGCATGTTCAGACCTCCTGATATGTTAAGCGTAACATATCAGGAGGTCTGATGTTGCGGAAGACACTGGTGGCCCCGACATTACTTACGGCAGGAGCAGGGATAAGCGACCGGATCTGAAGCAGTTCATGGTTGAACTGATGTGTGTTCATCAGAATATTCCGATACTTGGTGGTGCCGTTGACGGGAACTCTTCAAACAAAAAGTTAAATCACAAAATGCTTACCCGTATGGGTAATCATCTTGGCAAACATGGAATCGGAGACGGTGCTTTTGTCTATTCTGCGGATTCAGCGATGGTTACTGAATACAATCTTGAGACTTTTGGTGAGAATAACTTCATTACGAGATTGCCGTTCAATTACAAAGAAGCTGACCTCGCGGTGAGCAAAGCCGTCAGAGATAAGTCTGGCTGGGAGAAGTTGTATCCCGCAAACCACTCAATGTCCTATCCGGGTGTAAAAAACTCGTGAGTGGGAAAGAATCAAGAGAAAAAATGCGGCCGATTGGCAATTATGAAATCAGACACAAAACAAGTGATGAATGTGAGGTTTGTCATAAGACGCATACTTAAACACCTTGATCTCTGGGAAGACCCCAGACCGCCGTCCAAACCGTTGGAACTGGTCTGCGAGCCATGTGCGGATTACGTTCCATGGCAAGACAATGTTCCTGAAATAGAGGTTGGGTAATCTCCCGAATCCGGCTTCAGGGTGACGTAATGTACACCCTGATTCTGACTCTCCGGTATATATCACAGCAACGATGTTTGACTGCGGGTGTTTCAGGTCGTATGGTTGATTTTAGTCAGGAATCGAAGGGCAATCAGGACGAATGGACACTTTGCACACAGATAATGGTATTACGGAAAATCCATATTCCTATTGCTCAACCCTAACAAAGCGCGGGTGCAGAAGGTGATCGGCCTCATGACTATGAATAACACAGCTGCGGGTGACTACTGCTGCCCCTAGCAGAGCCACCCGCTGGATACGGAAAAGGATGTCATTTGCCCCTGTTCCAGGATGAAATGGAGATTGACGGCGAAGGCTGCTGTTTCTGCAAACTGTATTTCAGAGGAGCGCGGGAAGGATTATCCCTCCCGCGTCCTTGAGTCTGGCAGTGCAGGATTAGAACTTAACAGCTCTGACGCTTTCTGTAACTTCACCTGCCGTGAATCTTACTATGTATACTCCGGCCGCGAGCCTTTCGGTACCCCAGCTGACAGAATGCTGCCCCGCAGTGAGTTCATCACTAAGCAGGTTGTCGACTACATGTCCGCTCATGTCGTACACTGAAATCTCAGCTGCGCCGGGTGTGCCGAGATTGAAGACGACTGTAGAGACTGAAGAAACAGGATTATCCGTAATAGCAAGTCCGCCGATTGAAGGAGGAGACCCGGAGTATTCTATCCCTACAATAGTAGGTCCGCCAAGGTAATACATTTCTCCGCACAAATCCGGATCATCGTCCCATTGGGGGTGTTCCTGGCCGCTCTGCGCGTGTGTATCCCAAGCTTTTGCCCTGTCGAAGGCTTCCCAGAAGGAAACTTTTCCATCTCCGTTCAGATCAGGATTACCGGGAAGAGCTCCGCCGGGAACACTGGTGGCGGAAGGAGTGGAACCATGCATCGCGCCGGTCCAGTAATAGACATATTCATCGTATTCAGGATAGGTGGCTCCCGCCCAACTTTCCTCGGTGGCGCTGGCTGCTGACGCGAAGGAGCTTGGTTTACCTGTGGTTCCTGCAATAGTTTCCTCCAGAAAACCGCCGGAGTAGCACTGTTCCATGACCACGTGGCATGAAGCGAATGTGATCGCTTCAAGATATGTCTGGTAATCATCATCATCCAGAAAGTCGTCGTTATCCAGACTCGAACGGCCGTACCACAGGTTCAGCCAGACTTCAGGCGTTGATCTAGAGTTCCCGCCTGCGTAGTTCGCGCCATGGTCTGTTGTGAAAATAAAGAGATGATCGTCTGCTCCCACAATTGAAGCTATATCTTTGAAGCCGCTGTCAACACCGGCCGCGGTCGCAGCGTAAATGATATCGCTGTCGCCGTCATCATCAAAATCGGGGTTGGAATTGATGTCGTTGGGCTGGTCAATCGCGGGGTTAAGCCCATCCGCGAAACAGACGATTATGTGATCATCCGGAAGCAGATAATCATGGGCGAGCACATTGTATATGAACTGCACATCACCGTAGTATCGCGGGTAGTTTGCTGCGAACATGCACCCGCCTGAGATGATGAGCGCGTACATATGTTCGGCGTTCGTCGGTGTTGACTGAACGTTGGGCGTGAACCAGTTGATGAAATCTTCGTACTGGCCTTTTCCGTCGACCTGCGGAAGGCAGGTACGGCTGACGGTCATTGATTCAAGGAAGTTGGGAGGGGTTGTCATCCTGATGATTTCCATATCACCATTCAGGCCAACAAATACCCAGCGGCATGGATGTTCCCAGTTCGCATAGGCCATGTCATCGATAAGTACAAGGTAACCATCAATTGGAACGGTCGCGTCATCGTTCCATGACTCAACGGTTGAGCCTTCAGTGAGGATCCTATTCAGCACCATGACTGATCTGCCGGTAATGTTACCGTTCAGTATTTCAGAGAATACCATGTCTGCCGCGGTATTAGCGTTAATAACGTTACTGGCGCTGGCAAATGCAGTCAGTAAAACAAGAACGATTACTCCCTTTTTCATTATGCCTCCAAAGCTGACAGGGAAGGTTTTATCAAATTATTATAACCGTATAACACACGGTTATGGATACGGTCAAATATCCACAACTCTTCATGGTGGACACAGTAATATAGAACATTACGAAAAAACAGCAAGCCCTTTGCATGAGTGTTAACATCTAACGGTAACGCCATATACAGAATATATTCCATACAAACAAGATCATAATTAGAAATATATTGGAATATCACCATTTACGCTATCGGGTTCTTCTTCGATATTTATTTCTCACTCACTCATGCGAAATTCAAGGAGAGATGATATCAAAAAGTGTTACATGCAATTTCTGTTCCTGATTCTATCTGTTCTTGTTTTCACCGCACTGGCTTTGGCGGATAACGACGGATACCCATGGCTGCGGGAAAGAGAATCATTTTCGTAGATGGCTGACAGTATCAGGGCTCTATCAGATCTTCATTTTTAAGGATGATCATATGGCACAGGTAATTCAGGATCTGGAGATTGCGTAGTCTGACAGCAGAACCTTCTGTCGGTATGTAAGCGCGTTCCCCGGGCAGATCGATTCGGTTACCATAATCCGGATTTTCAAGGGATTCTCATTTTTAAATCCCATCTTAACCGATGAGGTAGCAGGACTGGCATGACCGGCAGCCCAACCTGAACCGGGGATGTCAACCACCTCATAGGGCTCAAAGAGCCTGATTTTCTCGATGGCATTATTCAGCCAGGATACGTCATCCGGGAATGACACGGGCGCAGCTTTGTCAACAAGAGAATATCCGGAAGATCTGATTTCGAACAGCCAGACGGCATCGCAGTTCAGGAGCTGTTTCAGAGCTTCAAGATCATCCGGCACCGGGATTCTCCCCTGTGTTCGTTTTACCTCAAGGTTTTTCGCCCAATCGGAACCGGCAAGGGCTTCCAGTGGAGTTGCCCCTTCGATCAGCGGCAGTCCTGCGTCTCTGTAACGTCTTTCCAGAGCTCTTATCACCTTGATACGCCCTTTGAGGGGATTATTCCGCTTCTCCCAGCCGGAAGACGCAATTCTTGTAATCAAGACATAAGCGGAAAGAAGATCGCCCCGGCGAAGATTGGCGAGGACGTCAAGCGGATTGGCTTCTCGAAGTTTGTTCAACCGTCTTCTGAGTTCGGTAACAGACAATTGGGAACTGGATACGTCGAGAACGATGGATAGAACCTTTGCCAGATAGAGATACCTGGGATCAGGTTTATCCAATCTGGAGAGTACGAGTTCAGGGGCCAACTCGATGAAATCCTTTGGAACGTCCCCCCAGTCACTTATTTTCCCCAACCTCAGCCGTATGGAATTCAAATCATCAGTTGCCAGGCCAATAAGAATAACTATGGACACAAGCTCATCAAAATTCTGATGTTGCGATTTACTATGGCTCTTTCTGACGGTCTTGATATCGTTCTTCCAGTATGCCATGAGTTTATTTATCTGGTTATCGGCTTTGCTCAGGTTCATCTGCTGAAGACTGGCATCGGCCAGCAATTCGGATTCTAGAACGGGTATATCCCAGCATTTTCGATTCTGGAACTGTGCCATTGCATATCGTACGCGTTCCTCGATTTCCCATGTACTCAAATTACCCTGAGATTTGCACATTGATATCTCATTTACGGTCGTCGCGTAAATGAAATGCATGAATCTGTTAAGAGACGCGATGAACCGCGCATCGGAAAGCAGAAGTCTTGCCTTCTGCCTGGAGACAGCTTCAGAGTCTACTGCCACAATTGCGTCCATTATCCTTCTGAAAGCGAACAGTCTGGAGAAATCAACAGGGTTGGGACTGGCCAGCCTGCTCATCTTATCCCAGATCAACTCGTTCATTGAGTTCACCTGAATGGAAATGAGAGAGCTGATTGTCTCGAACAGCCTCTTCTGTTCTTCGGAATCCGCAATCAACATCAGTTCAGTCAGGACAGCCTGAGCTTCTTTCGGTTCATCCAGCCCTGTAGTATCTGCAAGTAATCCGGTGATGCAGATTGCCGCCATGCCGGGATTATGCAGTTCGATGCATGATCTGCAGATCGAAATCGTATGAGCAAACATTCTGGATTTGTCAGAGGCGCAGATCCGGAATACTTCAAGCATTAAGCCTTTCTCAACGGAAACCTCGAATATTTCCATAGCATCGGCAATTTTCAGAGCATATTCCCGCATTTCAGATTGCAGATCAAGAACACTCGCCCGTCTTGAATCAGAAATATCCGGTAAAATTCCAACAAGACTGTCGGCGGTCTCCTGATCAAGGCCGCTGAAGACTATTTTGCCTATCATTATCAGCTTGTCTTCAATTGTAACGAGATTCTTACTACTGGAAAGGTATCTATTGAGCAGAAGTGATTTATCCAGCGCCGGCACAGCCTGACTGTCAAGAATCCAGTTCAGTTCCCGAAGATTGCCGCACCCATTGCTCAGCAGACGTTTCATGAACTGATCAGGATCAGGTTTTCCAGCATTGTCTGCATACTCAGGTATCCAGACAGAATAATTATCCACATAACCTGTTATGAGAAAAGGACAGTGTTCCGCAGTCAACCCCATGTCTGCATCCTCGTACAGGGCAGCTCCCTGCAATGTCAGGGCAGATCTTAAATATGACCGGTCAGGAAAGGAAGTTCTGCCCCGGGGCATGTGGTTCAGAGCGCTGTCTCCTTTGCAGTTAACGATCAGTTGATAGTATTCGAAGGCTGAAAGCCATTTCCCGAAAAATGCAGGGGTCCTGTCCATGAGTCCGGAAGTTATTCTGGAAAGAAGTCCCCGCTTCCTGGCCCTCTGGAAGGGAATTGTTATCCTGAAAAGCCTATCGCAGCCAAGATCCGTATCCGAGAACACAAATAGTCGGAAATTCCCGGCATCCGCAAGTTCGAGCAGGGCTGATACCATTTGCTGCTTTTCCTGAATGCTGCCTCTGTTCATCGTATTCACCACCAGAGAAACCGGCGCCTTCCGGGACATCCTGAGTATGTGCCCGACCGTGAAGTCTATTTCTCGCTTTTCCAATCCAAAACGTATTGACAGTTTCGAGCTGAGAGATTCCAGACTGTCTGCTGTTTCCTGAATGACAAGATCTCCGAGAAGGCGTCTCGATATACAGAAATCCCGTGCCAGGATTCCCGCGCCCCACTCCACGCGTCCAACGACGTTGAGACCTCTGAAGCCGTTTCTATCAATAAACTCGATCGATTCGAGAAGGATGGCCAGCCTTTCTTCCATCCCTAAAAGCCAGCTTGTCGGTTCAGCATGGTATCGATGAACCCAATTCTCCTCATTCTCAGGGATGATTCCATCCTCCAGATATCGTATGGCGGCATCCCTGGTGTTCCCCGTTATGTCAATCTGATCGGCCAGCTCTTTGAATTCTGACATTGGATTGACGATCTTCGACCGTGGATACGACCTGGGATAGGAAAGAGCCGGCCCCTCAACGCCAAGAATAATGCTGCCGGAAGAAAGGTAATTATGCCTGCAGAAAGCATTGCCAAGGGAGTTAAGAGAAAAGGCTGTTCTGAACAGAAGCCTTGAAACGAGATCTGAATGAAAGCCCGAATTGATAAGATCGTTCAGCGCAAGCCCGTTCGTGTTGTCGGACTCTATGTATAGAACAGATCTCTCCGGGGGTCTACCGTCGATGTCAAATACAATCCCTGTGTCACGGATTCGGGATGTATGAAGGCCTGCGATCCTGTTTGAAGTCTGGAACCACCCTCGAACTGCTCTCAGTGTATCAACTTCAAGGTCAAGGAATTCAATACGGGTCATGTGGTCGAAGGAGCGGTACGCTATCCAGGAATCACCGTTGGGGAATACAGTGATGTCGCCGTTAATGATGTGCCTTTGTCTGTCCATTTCCACGCAATCCAATACGAATCTGAAGTATCGCAACTTTTCATGACAAGTACAATAATATAGAACATTACGAAAAAATAGCATACTCTTATATGAGTGTTAACGGCAAATGATTACGCTATATGCAGAATACATATTCCATTAAAAACGAGGTCAGAATTGGGAACATATTGGAATATCAGCATTGACACTATCGGGTTCCTCTTCAATATTCTTGTTCCGCACTGACCAAGTTTTCATACTGAGTTCTTCCAAGGAAAGGTGAAGATTAATGAAAAAGTGTTACATGCAGTTTCTGTTCCTGATTCTATCTGTTACAGTGGCGTCCGAAGCGCGGGCATCGGAAGTGATTGTCAGGCTTTTCGATCTCCGGGATTGCTCGGTCGAGTCCCTTCTGGCCGAAGGTTACGATATCGCGTCAGTAAATCGCAGCCGGAACTACGTTGATGTGGTAATTGACGAATCGTATTTATCCACTCTGGAAAAAAAGGCGACATCCTTCCGAATTATGCCCGAATCATGGGTAAGGCTGCTGCCTGAAAATACCGACGATGCTGGTTACTATCTCGACCCTGCAGAGACCTTGGCATTCTGGACCAGTCTTGCCACCACATATCCCGATCTGGTACAGTCTCCGGTAACTCAGGGAAAGTCTTTCCAGAACAGGGATATCTACTCGATCCGCATCACCAGTTCATCCGGTCCGTCGGATAAGCCAGCGATATTCTTCAACTCTCTTATCCATTCCCGGGAACCTATAACCAACTCGGTTCTGGCCGATTTCGGAATGTGGCTGGCCAGCGGATACGACAACAACGATACAATGGCCAAACACATCCTTGACAACTCCGAGATCTATCTGATGCCCATAGTAAATCCTGATGGATATGCAGATAACATGACCGGCGGCAATATGCAGCGGAAAAACATGAACTTCACCACTCCTGTAACCTCCTCCGGCATCGATCTTAACAGGAATTTCGGATATAAGTGGGGACACAATACCTCTGGATCCAGTCCGGACCCATCCGATGAGACCTACAGGGGATCAGCGGCTTTCTCGGAGAAGGAAACACAGGTACTCCGCGCTTTTACCAACACCATAGATCCAATTGGCTCAATGCACTATCATTCCTATGGGGGTATGGTGATCTACTCCTGGAACTACGAGAATCTGCCCACGCCTCATCAGAGCACATTTCAGAGCTGGGCTTCAGCGATGACTGCGCAGAACGGGTATACCTACGGAAGAGTAGGAGAATTGGGAATGTCCTCAAATGGTGACGCGTGCGACTGGTCGTACGAAAATTCGGAACATCAGACCTGTATGGCGTTCGGCGTCGAGGTTGATGATTCCGGTTTCTGGGGCAGCCAGAATGATACGACCAAGATAGCCGAATTATGTGCGGAATGCAGGTTCATGAACAAAATGCTGTGCATGAATCTGTTGAATCCTACTGGGATAGAAATCACCATCGAAGATGTCAGTACAGGTATCCTGTCTGTGACGGGAGTCTCTCCAAATCCGGTTATGAACATCCTGAATTTCTCTGCAGGTATTTCCTCCGGGTCAGTGGAAGTTACCATCTTTGACCTGTCAGGGCGCCAGGTCGATCAGTTCAAAGTTGATAATCTCGAATCCGGTGAATGCCGGCTGAACTGGGCAGTTCCCGCAAGCGTGCCAAACGGCGTATACATGCTGATCGTCGAATCCGGAAGCCAGACCGCCAGTTCGCGCTTCACGGTACTCAAATAAGAACTTCATCGATTAAGCAATAAGTCTTCCGGAGAATGAGAGGGGTCGAGGGGTTATGATGTGGTGGATTGACAAAGAAATTCTAGCGGGAAGCCACAATCCTTCCAATCGGGAACTGAGCAATGCCGGTAAACTTGGCATTACAACTGTCATCTCTCTCCTTAATGAGAGGAGCAGCTCAGGGAATTCATTACTCTTGTGCGCGAATCTGAAGGTGCGGTTCTGGTCCATTGCCAGGGTGGTTCAGGGTATACACGGACGGGCGGATACTCTACTTCAGCTCGATACCGGGATTTTACATTCCCTATGAGGATTTCCTCAAGGGAATAACGGATCTCTAATCCTGTTTTGTGCATTCCGGCAGGTATACAAGCTCTTGCTGAGGGGTCCAGCGCGAATTGGAAGGATTAGATGGGCAGGCAAGTTACTGACGATGATGGCTCTTCCTGTGCTTCTCGTGAGCCTCGCGCCCGCCGATCAGCAGGCTGAGGTTCCGGGCTGGGTCATGGCGCAGCCTGAAGTACTGGAGTTCCATGATCTTCTTGGTCTGATCCCCCCCTCCCCGGGGTACGATCGTATTCCCGAAGAGCCCGAAGGATGGAAGATAGAATACTTCACTCCGGAGGTGGGGGAGGTAGAGGAGTGGGAACAGCCGCTGCTCATCACCTGCCGGCTTCCCGGATGGGAGATCGAGAAGTGGGTCGATCTCTACAACGGTACCGTTGAACTGAGAGCCCGCAGAATCTTTGATGATGGTCAAAACCCTGTCGAGATATACGCAAGAGATGCAGAGTTCCTGAAGGAATCGGCGCACATGGCCGGAGCTGCTGTGATAGAGGAGGAAGGGGCATACACCCTTCTGCACAGATTTCCGGATGAACAGCACAGGAAAGGCGACTGCGATTTCTGGATTGCTCTTTTAGATGACGGGCTCGAGTACGGTTACAGGACACGAGCCTTTTACGGTGAGATGATCTACAGCTGGCCCTTCCTGCCGGAATCGGCACATGAAGACCTCGCGATTCCCGTACTGATAGAGTCCTGGGGGGAAGCCGTTGATTACCTGATTCCGATTCTAAAGGAGGATGCTATGTACACTCCTTCATTCCCGGAGAATTACGTCTTAATCGAGACTCATCTGGACAATCTGCCAGAGGAAGCCTACCGGGACTACTACGATATTACCATCAGTGAATCGCACGATGCGGAATTAATCATTACCCCAAACAACGAGCCGATCAGATGGAGTTTCCGTGTCTACAGAAGGGGTGAGATCATAGTCTACCACCCCGAGATCGGTATCTTCATCCATTACGAAGATTACATCGACCCTGCCGCGGTATACATGTAACCAGAAGTCATGTCTGATTGGAATGCATTGTTGCTAAATCTTAGGTGCTGCCGGTTACTCCGAAGAAACCATTCTCCATAACGGAGATGGTGTCACTTATAGACGTTTCTCCCGACGCATCGATAAGCCACTCGTTCACAATAACTGTTCCATCGGTGTCAACAGAACCGGTTCGTGACACGAAACCCTCTGAGTTCCAGTAGTAAACAGAAAGCCAGTCAATAACTTGATCATCTTGGGAGTAACTGATCAGCCAGCCGTAGACCTCTTCCGTGTAAATTTGGAAGAACAGGAGCAGAAAAGGTGTTCCCGCTATATCAACTTTACCGCTAAGGTACTGTGTGAAATGGCTGCCGGTATTGGGAAACTCACTAAGACCCAATTGATCAAAAAGTTCATCGCTGATGGGGTCGCATTCATCGAACGAGAAGGCCAGGCTGTCACCGATGATCAGCGGTACAGGGATAACGTTTACACCCTCTGGTAGTGAGCCTGCGGCAGTTCCGGCGGTGATCAGGATTGTAACAGCAATAACTGCTTTTTGAATCATATGATTTCACCTTCCAGTTTCGTGTGTAAACTCCGCATTCTTTTCCTCAATTGAAGTGATATAACCAGAGGTGGAGCAATGTCAACATTCCGTAAGAACAGTGTCGTACGAGAGGCGGTATTCTTCACCCCTGAAGGCTTTTCTCTCCTCTTCCATCAGGCTGTCATATTTGTAATTCTTTGATTCGGGAGCCTCAGGACCGACATACCTTCGATGCAGAACCTGCCTGCCATTCCGCATTTCTTGCTGGGGTTCTGATTCCCCGAAGCTCCATATCTTTGCACCCGTCAAAGCATCCAGACACCGAATGGAGTCGGAAGCGAGGAAGACTCTTCCATTTTACACATGCATCGCGTCATCGATGTCATCACCAATGTTTTCGTATCGCCAGATTTCAGTGCCAGTTACTGCCATCAAGGCAGAGAGACCTGCTGCGGCTATGGCTTCTTTCCTGGTGACAGGTGTAGGGTTCTACCGGCATCCTGTTTACGTAGAGGAGGCCAAAAGGCTGGGGCTATTTATACTTCCTCCTGATGTGAATGCATCGGAGTGGTTCTGTACATCCCCGGAAGATGGCAAATTGATGATAGGCATGGGTTATCTCACTGGAATGGGTGAAGCTGAATTTGAAAAAAATATGGAAAGGAAGACCGCATACTCATCCAGTACAGGTCAGAACAGCGGGTATTGGTTTGAAGCTTGCGGAGAATATGGCCATGGCAGGCTGCTTTGATTCAATGGGAATGAACCGGCCACAGGCTTCATGGTGCATTCGGGAGGGGGCAAGTTCGCTTCCTTCTTCCAAAGACAAAAAGTCAAGCAGTGCCCTGCATTTTATGTGCGCAATGAGCTTTTTCGCATGACAGGGGTGGATTCCCGGTATCAGTGAAATCACTGCGCTTAAAGTTATTTCTGAAACGGGAACAGACATGAGTCGATGGAAAAGCGCAAAGCATTTTTCATCATGGCTTGGTCTAAGCCCTGGCACCAGCATTTCCGGTGGAAAGATCCTGAGCAAAAAGACGAAATAAACAGCTAATCGTACATCTTCGACCTTGCGAATGGCGGCATTTGCTCTTTCCAACTCAAAAAGTGCTTTGGGTGCTTATTACCGCGCAAGATGAGATCAAGACATGGCTCACCCAAAGCAATCACGGCTACTGCACATAAGCTGGCACGATTGATCTATAGTATACTTAAGAACGGTACTGAATATGTTGATCAGGGACAGGGATTACTATGAAAGAGAATACAAGGATAGAGTTCTGAAAAACCTGAAAAGAAGGGCTGCAGAGATGGGATTACGGCTGATTCCGACCATAAACAACGAAAACACATCTCTTGACGGGGCAACATGTTAAATTTTAAGTTACTGGGAAGAAATTGTCCTTAGAATTCTATAATATCAAACAAATCACTGAAGGAGTAGAAATGAAGCCTATTAAATTCAAACTGACCACATTACCCACTCCACTGCATCCTCTGAAGAGGTTATCGGTATATCTTGGAGGGCCTGAAATATGGGTCAAGCGTGACGACCTTACAGATATGGCAATGGGCGGCAACAAAACCAGGAAGCTGGAGTACCTGGTAGCCGATGCGCTTTCAAAAGGATGTGATACACTTGTAACGGCAGGCGCAATTCAATCAAATCACTGCAGACAAACAGCGGCAGCTGCAAACAGAGCTGGCCTCTCATGCCACCTGGTTCTTAACGGGAATCCTGAAGCAGCGCCACAGGGAAACCTCCTGCTGGATACGCTCTTCGGTCCCACTATCCACTGGGTAACCAGAGACGAACGTGACAGCAGGGTGAACAAGCTCGGAGAAGAACTGAAAGAAACGGGACTGAAACCTTACATCATTCCAGTTGGAGGTTCGAACGGGATGGGTGCGATAGGGTACGTTGATGCAATGCTGGAAGTAATGAAGCAGGCTTATGCTCTTGGTACCGATTTTGATCTCATCATCGTGGCATCGAGCTCCGGCGGAACCCAGGCTGGCCTTCAACTAGGCGCTATTCTCTCAGGATTCCCAGGTACAATCATGGGAATAAGCATCGACTCGGGCAAGGTCGATGGTCCGATTTACAGAGAGAAGATGGCAAAGATCGCTGCTGAATCCGCCGCTATTCTTGGAGAACCGATCAGACTTGAACCTGAGAATTTCAACCTTAACTGTGATTATCTTGGCCAGGGTTATTCGGTTATGGGAGAACTGGAGCGAAATGCAATCCATCTTGCGGCTGAACAGGAAGCACTTCTGGTGGGTCCGGTTTACACCGGCAGAGCCCTTGGTGGTTTGATCGACCTGATCAGGAATGGCGTTATCGGGAAGAATGAGAGAATTCTCTTCTGGCACACCGGAGATACACCTGCACTGTTCGCATATTCATCGGAACTATAGACTCTGTCATGAATTTATTGTCTGGTAGAGTTTCTTGAGTTTAATTCTGGCATCCTTGATTGTGAATCTCCAGTTCATCGGTCCCGCGATAGAATTCTGTTTCTCCTGCCAGGCAGCAACCTCTTTCTTGAATGTTTCTTGATCAGGTATCCTTCTGTTTAAGCATTGTCTGCTAAAGAACACTGAGTTCTATTTCAGCCATGTTCAGCCAACTACCGTGTTTGGGAGTGTAGTGGAATTCAATTCTATCAAGTATACGGCGAGCTTCTTCCGGAGAGAAGGCTTTGTAAGGTGATGCTCCATTGTGTGTATTCAAATTGTCCATGACCAAAATGATCATTTAAACACCAGGTATTTAGCATCAACCAGGTCCTTGATCTGCAAAGCCCAATCAATAGCCTTTCTTGTATATGTTATATTCGTATAGCGTTTAGCAGCCAATGGCTCAAAAAACATGAATCTGTTGCTGGTGCCATTCCGCTCGTATTCTGTATCAAAGCGCTCTGGTCTTCAAGGACGAGCAGGAATTGGCCGTCGAGCTTCTTTGAGCATTTGTTTGCTGCTCTCATCCATGCATACCACCGGATAATCTGGATCATAAGGTCGATGATATATCTCCAGAATGTTTTCCATAGCGCAAACGAACTGAGATTTCTAGAAGTCAAAAGTTCTCTTTTCTTCTCCTCAACGCCCTTTCCGTTACCAGTCTTCTCCCCCAGTAATCCCCCATCGCCTCAATCTCAGAACTCCTGTTATGTGAAGCTTAACATATCAGGTGTTCTGAATCTCTTCTTTCAATTCTTCCGGTAGCTTCAACAGATTCAACATCTGAGTCACTCTAGCTCTTGAGATTCCGAGTTTTCTTGCCAGTTCTGTCCTGGTCAGATTGTTCAACTCCATCTCAAAAGCCATCTCTTTTGCCTGTATTACGGGGTTCCTGAATGTCTTCCCTGACTTTGGTATGTGTTTGTTGCCAATGGTTGAATTGAACCAGAAAATAGTGCGTTGGGAGACACGATCGAGGCGCCAGAGCCCCTTGAGAAATCAAGGGGCTATTTATTTACCTACTTAGTATATCTACAGCATACAGTCTTGTGAACTGAGTGGAATGAGAGTCAATATTAGATTGCCATTTTGGCTAGAACGGTATTAACACAAAAAGAAAATCCTATTCTGGTAAAAGAAACAAGGAAAGCATGGGATTGGTGAAGCCACTGGTTTCACCCTCTTTTTATGAGAATAGATGACAGGATTACAGGAGTAGTGTATGAGGGTTCTGTGCGAGGGATGGGGCGTGAGCCCCACTCTAGCCCCCTATGGAGAAAGATTATATAATTGAAATAATCTGAGGAGGGTGTCACCATACCTCCGGCAAAGCCGGAGGCTTGTAAAAGTGTGAACCGCTCAAAGCGGTAAATTTATGAGCCGCCTAAAGGCGGCATTGATCTACCACATGGTACTTGCATTCCCAAACCGAATGTTTTAAACTTTCGGCAACTGCCACAGTTACTCCCTTTCATTCCCGCAACGAGCGGTTCACGAAAGGGAGTCTTCATTTCAATCCCGGAATTGTCAAACTTTGTCGATCCCCCGGCAAAGCCGGGGGGTTTCATATTTGGACTGAATTCAGCTGAGGCATATTGCTTAGCTTTAAAAGTGATCCACACATTATGGTTCAATCGCACTGGAAATGGCATTTCTTTCGCTGTCTGTCATACCCCAGGTTGGAACAAGAGATAAGATGGCTGACTGCGGGTTCCTCTCCAACAGAAAGAAGTATTCCCCATCAAGTGAGATTAGGCGGCTTACAAAGCGTGTACTGTGAAGATCAAGTGCTATTTCAGCAAGTCTTACATTTAAAGGCATACCTCCCACAGAAATGGCATCGGATAAGTCAAGAACCAGCTCGTCACCTCTTAAGAACCAGTTTCCCATATACACATAACCTTCCTCAATGGACTCCAGAAAGGCGTACTCACCCGTATCCCAGAAAAAGTAACAGCTCTTGTATCCTTCAGACAGATCCGGCTCGGAATGCCAGAAGCCCGTAAGGTTAAACGATGAAATTGCTATCAGTACTGTAAATGCTAGCACTAAGGGAGCCTCCTTTCATGAAATATTAGTCATGACCTCCGGCAAAGCCGGGGGCTTGTAAAAGCGTGAACCGCTCAAAGCGGTAAATTTATGAGCCGCCTAAAGGCGGCGTTTATTTACCAAAGTTCTAACTGATCTATTCGCTTATCTTCCTTTTCCTGACGAGCTATGTACCTCCTGATTGTTTCCTCATCATGACCCACGGTGGATACAAAGTATCCTCGCGCCCAAAAACTCTGCCCTCTGAAGTTCTTACGTTTACCAACATAAGCCCTGGCAATATGAATTGCGCTTTTCCCTTTGATAAACCCTTCCAAGTAACTTAAAATCTAACATGTTGCCCCGTCAAGAGATGCGTTTTCTTGGTTTTGATCCGGAATCAGCCGTAATCCCATCTCTGCAGCCCTTCTTTTCAGGTTCTTCAGAATACGACCCTGGTACTCTTTTGCTAAGCGAAGCACGAGAGAAAGCCGGATTTACCGGTTCAATGCAAACTTTGTTAAGCACTTTTAATAATATTCGTCTCGCTCTTGTATTTGAGAAAAAGAAAAAAAAGAATGGTAATCGAAAAGTCACGTACAAATTAGAAGAGCTTTCAAAGAAAGAAGAAAAGCTAATGAGCTCACTGGGGTTACAAAAACTCCACAAGAGAAAAATCAAAATGAGTGGGGTTGGTGTATACAAATGACACAGGGCTATTTTAATATATACCAATGTTTTAAGTGAAAAGAAGCTGGGGTTTAAAGTAAACTCACGCTAGGTGCTATTCTTTCAGGATTCCCAGGTACAATCATGGGAATAAGCATCGACTCGGGCAAGGTCGATGGTCCGATTTACAGAGAGAAGATGGCAAAGATCACTGCGGAATCCGCTATTCTTGGAGAACCGATCAGACTTGAACCTGAGAATTTCAAACTTAACTGTGATTATCTTGGCCAGGGTTATTCGGTTATGGGAGAACTGGAGCGAAATGCAATCCATCTTGCGGCTGAACAGGAAGCACTTCTGGTGGGTCCGGTTTACACCGGCAGAGCCCTTGGTGGTTTGATCGACCTGATCAGGAATGGCGTTATCGGGAAGAATGAGAGAATTCTCTTCTGGCACACCGGAGATACACCTGCACTGTTCGCATATTCATCGGAACTTTAGTAGATCGATTCATCTTAACCCTTACATATATGCGCACTGAAGTCGAAATTCTTCCAGCGGTGAACAACAGGTGCAGCATTTGTCTCCGCAATTCCCTGAAGAATTCTCTCTTTCAGTTCCTCTTTTGAGTGTACACGAATATGCTTGAGGAAAGTTCGAGCTACTTTCGAAAAATATGTTTCAACCAGATTCAGCCATGAACCATGCCTGGGTGTATGCACATAGATAAAGCGGTTTGGTCTGCTTTTCAGATAACTCATTGTTTCTTTCGATATGTGTGAAGAGTGGTTATCCAGTATTACTCGAATTGTACAATCTGCCGGATAGTACTCATCAAGCTCTTTCAGAAGCAGAACAAATTCTCTGCTTCTGTGTCTGTCATGAACCTGCCCGAATACATGCCCGGTGTGCAGATCCAGTACTGCCAGTAATGACAGCGTACCAAGTCTTTTGTATTCATAATCCCTTGCTGTCCGTGTGTACTTCCCCGGTACTGGAGGCAAGTCTGGAGCAATATTCATGATTGCCTGTATGCCTGGTTTCTCGTCAACAGAGACAGTGATAACCTTGTTGTCCTCATTGCCGCCGTCATTGATGGCATTCACTTCCCTGTATACAATCAGCACTTCCTGCATTTTTCTTTTAAATTCTGGATCTCGCTGCTCAAGATAGTAGCGGATCTTGTGTGGTTGAATTGGATGAGACTTCAGGATTCTTTGAATTGTTGCCTTTGCTGCATGCTCCAAACACTTATAACCTGCTGAGGGAGCATGGTTGCGTGTATGCCTGGCAAGCTGGGATAATGACCATATCTCCGCCGCATAGCCGTGATCCACAGGTTTTGTGCATGCCAGATTGATAACCCACAACTTGGCTTCTTCGGTGATTGTCGGTGGTTTGGCTCTGTGATACTTATCCTTCAGTCCTGTTTCTATTCCTGCTCGTCCTGGAAGACCAGAGCGCTTTGATACAGAATACGAGCGGAATGGCACCAGCAACATATTCATGTTTTTTGAACCATTGGCAGCCAAACGCTATGTGGATATAACAAACACCAGAAAGGCTGTTGACTGGGCTTTACAGATTAAGGATCTGGTTGATGTCAAATATCCTGATGCTAAAAAGATCATTGTGGTCATGGACAACTTGAATACACATAATGGCGCATCACTTTATAACGGAAGTTCCCTTTTATTTTCAG
>JAGLOJ010000054.1 GCA_023139045.1 Candidatus Sabulitectum sp. | reverse complement strand
TTCACCGGTAACAGGATTTACCGAAACGGGATTGAATCTGACCCATGCCACGCGGATGTCGCGAAGAATGGATACTCTCTCGATAACAACCGGGGTTGAGGGATAAGCAGATGATGTACTGTAAACTTCTTCATTGACTTCGAGAGGAACAGGATTACCACTCCTGTCCCCGAAGGGCTGCATTGGAAGAACATTGTAGTTGCCGAGAACTGATGACTCGGAGCTGATGATCTCGATGGAGATATCACCGGTATTGGGTATCTGAACCATTCTTCTGATACAGGGAACATCGGGTGTTCCAACTTCGGCGCCGTAACCACCGCCGGGGATTCTGAATGTTATTCCACTGCCGTACCCGGCAACAGAACTCTCGATTGTCTCAAGCGCAGTCAGATTAAACTCAACTACGGGCCCACCGTCTGTTCCCATAAATTCGGCGGTTTCTACTGCCTGCGGTGCGCGGTAAACAATACCGGCAAAAGCAGATACAGCAAATATCATTAAAACACCAACAAACCTGATCATCCGTCACCTCCTGTGTATATAAGCTCTGGGATCACACCACCCTAAGAGCAAACCCCTTCCAAGTCAATGGTTCCCGAGCAGTTCCATATTGAACTGCTCGGGAATTGTATGTCAGGTAATCAGAAGCCCTTTGGACAACATCACCATTGGATTGAAGGTAGCGAAATCCGCTTGATGAACCAGTACGGTCTCTACCCTCTGCGGCCTGCCATCGCCTTCTTTGGCATGGCAACCTATGATGTTGATGATCTCTTCTGAAAGACCGGCCTTTGCCGCAAGAATAGCACCCGAAATGGGATGTCTGGCGCATTTACCGCTGTAGCTCTTCTGATGTTTGCCGTCTGCATGCTCAATCTCGAGAAGCTTGCCCACATCATGGAGAAGACCACCTGCTACAAGCCAGTCCATGTTCACTTTGAAAGGTGGCTTGTATGCATCTTCAATGGCGTTCGCCAGCCCGATAGCGCCCTCGGTAACAGCAATGGTGTGCTGAATAAGATTTACTCCGTGAGTTTCAGTAAGAAGAGTGAAAGGAATCTGGATAAGTTGCTCAACCGTCCAGCCACCGTCCTCAGCGGCATTTACCCATACATTCACAACCTTCTGTCTGAGATCGTTATCGGAGATCTTTGCCAACTGAACAGCGAAGAATTCTTCTATAGCTGTTTTCACAACTCTACCTGCCCATAGCTTCGATAACAGCATCTGTCATCTGAGAGGTGCTGGCAGCTCCGTTGTTTACAACATCAGCAGTTCCACGCATCTTTTTCATGTCGTAAGTGCGAACCCTGCCTTCACTGATCACAGTTTTAATAGCTTTCCTGATTTTTGCAGCCTTTTCCACCTCGCCGATGTGATCAAGCATCATACAGGCAGTAAGGAACATGGCGATAGGATTAACGATTGATACTTCGAAATCTGCATACTTGGGAGCTGAGCCGTGTGTAGGCTCGAACACAGCGACCTCATCACCTATATTTGCACTGCAGGCAAAGCCAAGGCCACCTGTAAGACCCGCGAAGCCGTCACTGACAATGTCACCGAACATGTTGCCACTGACAAGTACACCGTAATCCTCGGGATTCTTGGTGAGCCACATCATCTGCGCGTCGATGTTGGTTTCCCAGAGGTCTATGTCGCTGTATTCCCCGGCAATCTTCCGGCCCTCTTCACGCATCATACCGCTTGTTTCGCGGATGACATTGGGTTTCTCGCAGATGGTAACGCTCTTGTAACCGAACTTCTTCGCGTACTCAAAAGCTGCCCTGAGTATCCTCTGGCAAGCCTTGCGTGAAAAGATCCTTGTTGAAACAGCAAGGTCTTCCCTGGGTACATCACCAAAGTTTTTTGAGAATTTTATGTGGGTATTCAATGCATTGTATACAACATCCGGAGGGTTGGTCCATTCAACTCCACCGTAAAGACCCTCTGTATTCTGGCGGAAGATTACCGCGTCCACAGGTGGCTCTTCTATAGTGTCTCCCGGACCTCTTCTTATGAAGTTGAGAGGGTTGCCGGCAAATGCCTTGCACGGACGGATACAGATATCCAGATTAAAATGCTGACGCATGGAAACAATTGGGCTGAAATACACCAGACCCTTGTCGCGAAGAGAAGGATCAAGATCCTCCATGGCTTTGTCCTTGGGCTTGGAAGTGATAGCCCCAAAAAGGGCAATTTTGTGCTTCTCAAGGATATCAAGTGTTCTTTGAGGAAGAGGATTTCCCTCTTTCTTCCAGAACTCCCATCCAATATCGGCATGGACATAGTCCGCCTCAAAACCAGCCGCATCCAATACCCTCAAAGCCTCTTTCAGAACAGGCTCGCCGATTCCGTCACCGGGCATTGTTACTACTGTTCTCCTCATTCGGTATTCCTCCTGAAGTAAAAAATGACCACTAACTGCTGCCGGAACCTACCGGCGCAGGGAAAATAAAGCCCCCGCAGCTAAATAGGTACCCCCCCCCCGGAACTGGTATGGTATGCTTCGAATGGGAAGCTTCCCCTGGTCACCCGGCTCCTAAAGCAGATTCATTGCAGTTTGGATTGCCGCATCAAGTTGCCGATCAACTCCAAGACCCATGTCTTCCGGCATTTCCAGAACAAGTATATCCGGTGTTACACCGTTATTCTCCAGATTGTCACCCGCCAGGGTATACCAGCCTGTTCCCGGAAGTCTGAAACCGGTTCCATCGGCAAGCTCCACGTCTACAGTGCCGATCACAGCTCCGTAAGTGGTATTCCCAACGATGGGTCCCAGGTTAAGTTCCTTCCAGGCTGCCGGGAAAATCTCTGCATCCGAGTAGCAAGTCTCATTGATTAGCAGAACAACTGGATTTTTCCATACCCCGAGAGGTTCAACTGTGGCAGTCCCACTTCTGCTGAAGCTCATGGCATACGATTCACCGGCGAAACTGGCAAGTATCTGATCGTGTGTCGATCCACCTCCATTACCCCTCACATCAATGATCATGGCCTCCCTGCCATAACCCTCTGCATACAGGTCTCTTCTGAAATTCTTTACTGACTGCTGGTCCATGGAGGGAATGTGCAGATAACCGACTCTGTGGCCGGAAAGCTGAGAAACTCTTCTTCTCTGTTTAGAAAGCCATTCATCGTACTCAAGGTTCCAGAGTTCCCACTGCGAAACAGGAGTGAGTCTTACTCGCAAAGGCTCACCATTCCGCACAAAATTGAATTCTATCTCCCTGTCGGTAGTGTTCCGAAGAGGGGCATAAAAATTATGGTTCCATCCTGCAGGCTCACAGTTGATCTGTGTGATAATGTCTCCTTCAAGAAAACCGGCAAGATAACCGGGAGACATGGGAAGAAGGCTGTCAATTCTCACTCCGGTGCCGTTCCACTGATGATCCGGGAAAATACCTGTTTCCCCAGTGTAAGCGGTACGAGAGTATGTCCATGGTCCGTCAATCCCCAGATGAGATGCAGAAAGTTCACCCAGCATCCTTCTGACAACATCGTTGAATTCCCTGTTGGTCAAGGCGGCTGCTGCTCTGTCCTGGTATTTCTCACGCATTTCATTCCAGTTTACACCATGCATATCGCTGTCGTAGAAACTGTCTCGGAGCTGCCTCCAGGCCGAATAAAATTTCTGTCTCTGCATTTCATCCCTGAACAGGGAATAGGGGGCAGACCATGAAAGCAGATCACCATCTGTATTCCTAAGAGAAGAACCGTAGCTGAGATAGTAGACAGCACCGGCTGTTTCTGTGTCGGTGGGTTGAATCCTGGAGGGTGAGTAATTTCCATGACTCTCTCTGGTGAGATTCTCACCGTCCCAGTCAACAGAGTACAGATCCATGCTACCGGATATGTCGGTTGAAGGAAAATAGATTTTCCGGCCGTCGGGGGTTACTCCAAAAAAGTTGTAGTAGCCCTCCACTTCGCAGAGTTCCTCAGTACGCATGTAGAGATCAGTTGTATATGCCGAGACTGCATCCAGTGGAGTATCAAGTAGTTCATCTCTGACATCTCTCTCGGCCTCCCAGTCTTCCGGATCAAACCATGCCTGTACGATGGAGTAATCACCATCATCAGTTCGACTGGCCCAGATGAGCCTTCTTCCGTCAGAGGGCCAGAAAGGCTGAAAGTCGTCGTTTGGATGCCTGCTTACGTTTACGGGGTCTCCCCCATGCGCGGAAACAATGAAGATATCTTCACGATGCGCTTCAACAGTAGTGCTGAATGCAATCCACCTGGAATCCGAAGACCATGAATGGTGCAGAATACCGCTCAGATCACATACTTTTCTTGATCTACCACCGAGAATATCCATGATGTAAAGACATCCGTCACTGTCAAGAAATGAAAAATCCCCCGATGAGGCCCATTCTGCGCTGCGCGACACTTCCCGACCTGTATTCAGCTCGTCAAGGTCGATGCGAATGGGATCACCATCATTGATCTCTACTGCACCCAGTACAATATTGACTTTCCCGTCTAATTCTCTCTGAAAAAGGATCATCGAACAGTCAGCGCTAATCCTCGGATGACTTTCGAGGGCACCAGTTGACGTTATTCTTACCGCATCATCAAGCCTGCCATCTGTGATGCATGCTGCATATATTTCGCCCTCCGCTTCCATGACCATAAAAGAAGCATCATTTGCAACTGCGAAATCGGATGTGTAGACTCCCGCAAAGGAAAGCTCTTCCATGGGAAAAGGAAGATCAACCCTTGCAGAAAGATAAATGTCTTCCACAACCATATCAGAAAATGAAGCACGAACAAGTTTCCCTGCGGATTCAAAAACCACCACAGAACCGTCTGCACTTATTGCCGGGAAAGTTATACCACCGGGAATCGGAGGGGAAATCGGGTTTCCCTGAGTATCATAAAACCGGTCCTGACCGGTTTCGTCCTCCATAACAAAGAAAATGCAACCATCAGAACCTGCCAGGGGCCATCTCTGATCTTTATTGAGAAAAGCCAGGGGAGTGCATTGATCCGCAGTTGCCGCCCAGAGTGAGCTTGAAGCGCTACCAGCGTAGTGTTTCCTCCACCAGGGAGTAAAACCCCTCTCGATAACATATCCACCGGATGCAACGATCAGATTTTTCACCAGGGCAGCCAGCTCCAGAGCGGGGGTTCCGCCATCTGGAGAAATTTTCCACACCCAGTTGTCTCCGCCTTCTCTGGAGGAACTGAACAAAACCTCATTTCCAGTCCATCCCAGTACCCTGTCTTCACCACCATGGTATGTCAGTCTTGTGGAAACACCACCAGCAGACGGCATCACGTAGACATCACCACTTCCGGTTACATCATTTGTGAATGCGATCCAGTCTCCATTTTCACTGTATGCGGGGTGGCTGATACGTCCTTCACCTGGAGTGAGACATCTTGGCGTACCACCGGAGACAGAAGCTTGCCACAGTTTTCCTCTCCAGCAGAACACCATCTCGGATCCGTCCGGAGACACCGAAGGAAATCTTGGATCAACTATTTCACCAGAAGCGGTTATTGAGGCAAGAACAAGAAGAAGTAACAGCATCTCACATCTCCTTTACGGCAAGGACCAGAAGCCTGGGCGACAGTTCATCGTCGTAGGAGCTTCGGTCGTAATTTCCCCATTCAATTATATCACAGAATCCTGCTTCTTTCAAAAGATTGATAATCTGATCCCGGCTGGTCACTGCTAGATTGAGGGTGATCTCCTCGGTAGTTTCCCTGCCTTTCTCAATGGTTGTGTAGAACATGTGGTATTTGATCGAGTCTGGATTGCGTCTGCGTTCCACTTTCTCTTTCAGTATAAGACGGGTTCCGTCAGGCATGTTTGCACAGTATCGCTCGGTGAGCAGTTCTGAATCTCTTCTTGCAAATACGGGGCTGACCTCAAGAAAAAAAACACCCCCGGGGGCTGTAACCCTGAAGGCTTCTTTGATGATTCCAATTCTGATTTCTTCTTCAGGAACGCACTGAAGCCCATTATAAGGGAAGCAGACAATGGGGAAAGATCCTGATCTGAACGGCATTCTCTCGCCGGTACCCTGTATCCTTGCTGCCAGTTCACAATCTATAATTGTCCAACCGGCAAGCATAGAATCACTTGGCTCAAGAGCTACAGTTATGGATCGTCCCCTGAGGGAACCGGCAAGTCTACCTGACCCTGCCCCAATTTCCAGGCATGCACCGGTATATTCTTTTCTGATTTGTGTGTAGAAATCAAGCTCCGGCTGATCCGGAGGAAAAACAACACACTCTTCTGCATTGAAATACCTGGCGTACCTGTTCCACAGGTCTCTGGTGCTCATGGTGTATCCACAGTGAAGAGAACCATGCCGGTGTGATCTCTGTATTGATGTTTTATTGTGGCACAGCCTCCTAAAAAGCCGCTTCTGCAGAACCGGCTCTTATAATGAAATTTTCAGGGTCAATCTGAACACCGTTCCTGAGAACTTCGTAATGCACATGGGGGCCTACTGATCTTCCAGTAGAGCCGACCCTGCCAATCAGATCTCCCCTCTGTACAGACTGCCCCACTGCAACATCAATCGCTGAGCAGTGAGCATATCTGGTGGAGATTGTATTGGAATGCCTGACAACCAGATTCAGTCCCCAGCCACCACTCCATCCACAGTAGATTACCGTTCCATCTGCCGGGGCGAATATTGATGTTCCCGTATTGGCAGAAATATCTATTCCCTTGTGGTATCTCACCGCCCCGGTAAAAGGATCAATTCTCGCACCGAAATCGCTGACAAAAATTCCGTTCACCGGCCAGATTGAAGGGGTATGCCTTAGTTGATCAGCTTTATCTACAAGAAGCGTTGCAAGGGAATCGTATGCAATTTGTTCAGCATAAGCAAGCCGTTCGCAGAGGAGGATTCGGAGCTCAATGTCGTCAATGTACTTGAAGATGTCGGTACCCGAGTTTCCGGCAGTGAACTGATCTGTCATCCTGGAGAAGTCGATGTTCATATCAGCTGCGGCCATGAACGCCAGTTCCTCACGCTGAGCAACCTGCTCAAGACTGTTCTGAACATTTTCCAACCTTGTATTCAACTGGATGAGTTCTCCTTGAAGGGTTATGTATTCCTGATCAGCAGTGAGACGACTGTTACCGGAAACACCCTTGCCAAGGCTGAATCCCAGAGCCATAAAAAGACAGACAATGCCCACAGCAACCAGAACAAACCAGCCCGCCTTTGCAGGAGACATAATTACATGTCTGCGACTGCTCGACGGATTGTCCGGAATCCAGTTCAGCGAGCCCTTTAACATGAGACTGGCTGCTCTATTTCAGGAAATGAAGCAAAGTGGTACTTTCGCTGCACTCGTGCAGTTTGGCAATAGCTCTGTTCTTGAGCTGCCTGACTCTCTCACGGCTGATACCCATGGTTCGACCTATCTCTGCCAGTGTATGACGCCTGTCAGTTTGAATACCGAAGAAAAGCTGTATGATGGTTCTCTCACGATGGTCCAGAATGCTGAGCATATCATCCACGCTGGTTTTCAGAGCATCGACCAGAACGGCCTCGTTGGGGGTTACTCCACCTTCAGACGCTATCATCTCCTGAAAAGTCTTGTCGCTTCCTTCATAAACCGGACTGTCAAGGGACAAGTGTGTACTGTGTATTGACATCATTCCTTCCACTTCCTCCCGGGAAACATCCAGTTCTCCGGCAATTTCAACAGTGGATGGATCTCTGCCCAGTGAATGACCCAGTTCTCGGGTGGCTCGACCCATTTTGTAAAGCTCTCCAACGCGATTCAATGGAAGACGAACGATTCTGGACTGTTCCGCAAGAGCCTGCAGAATGGCCTGCCTGATCCACCAGACAGCGTAAGTAATAAACCTGCATCCCTTTGTCTCGTCAAAACCCTTGGCTGCTCTTATGAGACCCACATTGCCTTCATTAATAAGATCTTCCAGAGCAACACCTTGATTGGCATACTGCTTTGCAATTGAAACAACGAATCTGAGATTTGCTTCTGTGAGTTCATTCAAAGCCTCCTGATCACCCTCTCTGATTCGCAGGGCAAGATTCGCTTCTTCCTCGGAAGTAAGCGTATCACGAGTACCAATTTCTCGGAGATAGAGCTCAAGGGAGCGTCCTTCTGTTCTTCTGGTGGCCAAATTTCATCCGCCTTTCGCAACCCGTATATTTTTCAAAGTGCTTTCGCTCTATATATTGCCGGGGTCGGCAATGGTTCCGGCTAAGATAATTGATTTGTCAATACTTGACAAATCGTCAAGAGGTTGACAGGAGTTTTTATGGACTGGTCAGATTTCCCCCGGGAAAATGTAAAATGTACGTTGTGCGGACGGGATAAGCCCGAAGTTCTAAGCATACAGAGAGGCTGGCCGGTTGCCCGGTGTGGGCATTGCGGGTTTATTTATCTGTCAAGTCGCCCTGTGGAATCTGCCCTTGAAGAAATGTACAGTCGTGAGTACTACGAGAGTGCTGATGTGGGCTACGGTGGCTATGTTGGCAACTTCCACAAGTACAACAGCATTTTCACAAAGCTCTTTAACAGAAGAGCTCATGACATTGAACCCTACAGGGGCCAGGGGAGGCTCCTTGAAGTTGGTTGCGCCCACGGATTCCTTCTGGATCACCTGAAAAAGCGTCAGTGGAAGGTAAAAGGGCTGGAAGTCAGCCCACTTGCTGCAAAATATGCAATTGATGAACTGGGGCTGGATGTCTACTGCGGGAAGCTTGAAGACGCAGACTATGAAGATGATTCCTTCGATATTGTTTTACTTCTGGATGTTCTCGAGCATCTGCACAGACCTTTCGAAACTCTCAAAGAAATTGGAAGAGTTCTTGCACCGGAAGGGGTGCTTGTAGTTCAGTGCCCATGGGAACTGACTCACTGGGAGGAAAGAGCTGAGGCTTTTCTTAAGAAAATGAAACCCTGCACAATAACACCTGATGCTGTTCCCGCACACCTTTACTTCTTCGACCCGGATACCCTTGAAGCCTTCATGAAAAAGGGTGGGTTCAGTACCTTTAAGAGGCAGAGTGGTAATTACGGAGCCATAAGACGGCACATCAAGCCGGTACCGGTGGATGTGGGACCCTTTTATGAACGCTGTGCAAGGTTCTTCTATTTCAGGATGGGTTTTCAGCAGCTGCTATACAGGTCGGCAAGAATTATCGGGAAAGGGAATGGTCTTATCAGATATGCCAGGTACGAGCAGTGAAGAGCTTTATATTCCACGATAAAGCAACCGCTTTCCCCTACCCCGAGTTGTGCGGCACCACACCAATTGAAGATCTCATAGTTCATCTGAAGAACTCTGGCGTTACTCATATTTTCCTTGATTCAGAAAAGGATTATGAGGGAGCTACAGCCTGCGATTTCGAGTCAGCAAGGCAGCAGCTTGGCATCGGGTGGCTGGCTGCATACAGTGGTTGTATAACCAGACAATCTCCCGCAGAACTCCGTGACCTCACACAGACTCTTGGAGCCGATACCGGCATTTCCCTCGCATGCTCGGCAAAGCCATGGGAGCATACAACCATTCTTACTGACGGAAGGGGATTCGTTGAAAAAGTCGAGGAAAACCCTCCGCCTGAAAATACCGAAACAAATCTCTGCTTTTCCAATCTTGTCTGGGTTGCAACCGATGAATTCGATCCCGATTTACCGTGGGGAGGAAGGGCATCTGCGTTTCTTCTTCCGGGATACTGGAAATGCCCGAACAGCAGGGAAAACTATCTTCTAACCATCCATGATTTAATGTGCAGAGAAGTGTTTCCATGGCCACACCTTCATATTCCGGATAATGGAATAATTCTGAACAGTCTGATACCCGGGAACATCGAGATTAGAGGAACTCTCTGGGTCGGCAACAACTGTTGTATTGAAAATGGATGCATTCTGGAGAACTGTGTTATACTTGACGGTTCTACAGTAGGAGCAAACTCGAACCTCAGGAACTGCCTTGTAATGGACGGAGCCAGAATTCCCCGAAATACGGTGCAGTACGATAAATACCTGAGTTTTCCTGGAGATGATAATGGTCGCGAGGATTGAAAAATACCTGGACGAAGTAAGCAAACTCGTTCTGAAGATTCCATCTGAAGTGGTTGAAAGGATCGCATCTGTGATTCTTGAAGCTTACAAGAAGGGGAACAGAGTTTTTGTTTTCGGAAATGGCGGGGGAAGTTCCACAAGCGCACACTTCGTTTGTGATCTTGCCAAAGGCACCATTACAGAAGGCAAACCGAGACTTAAAGCAATTTCCCTGGCCGAGAATGTACCGTTACTCACTGCGTGGGCCAATGATACAGACTACACCAACACTTTTGGAGAACAACTCAAGAACCTTGTAGAGCCGGGTGATGTTGTTATAGGCCTCTCCGGAAGTGGAATGAGCCCCAATGTGATAAATGCATTTCATGTTGCAAACGATGCTGGAGCAGTGTCAATCCTGCTTTCCGGGTTTGACGGTGGTAATGCATTACGGGTTGCAACCGACGCAATAGTGGTTCCATCCACTGACATGCAACAGATAGAAGATGTTCACATGATTCTTACACACATCATATTCAGATGCCTGAAAAGGGAGATAGCGGAAATCTGATTACTCAGGTTTCCAGCTGTCGAAATGCTCATCTCCCCCGGCGAGAATGTCTTTCAGTGACCCTCTGAATACCTTGATACCTTCTTCGCTTCCTGCGGCTTCAGGGAATCTGCTCTTCCAGAGTTGCCAGGAACGCTCGATCTCTCCTGCCATAGTCTCAGGCAAGTTTCCAGCATCCCGGGCCTGTTCCACAGCATCCTTATTGTAGATAAGCATATCGGAGGCAAGAACTCTTGCGAATCTTGCCGCTCGCTCGTCTATTGCAGAAACACGTGAATCTTCTTCTTCTTTCGGTGGGTGAATAATAAACACCTCACGGCAGTTCTTGCATCTCAGTCTTCTTGACTTACCCGCAAGTTTCTCCTCCGCAATCTGGTACTTCTTGCTGCAATTAGGGCAGGTTACTATCATCTGAAATCACCCCGTTCTAAAAAGCTGTTCAATCTCTTCACCGCTTCAGCAATATCATCATCTGAAGCTGCAAAGGAAAGTCTGATATAACCTTCATTACCAAATGCACTTCCCGGGATAGTTCCGAGACCGCCTTTTTCCAGAAGGGATATACAGAATTCCTCTGTATTTATTTCCTTGTCAGTCAATATTTTCGGATATACATAGAAGGCACCCTCCGGTTTTTCAAAAGCAAGACCGGGTACTTCTTCAAGCAGGTCACAGACAAGATCGCGCCTTCTTTTGAAAGCGTTATACATATGAACTCTTTCCTCTTCCGCCAGGCCAGTAACCACCGCCAGGGCAGCATATTGAGAAATCGAGCAGGGATTGGAAGTGGAATGAGCCTGAATTCTGCCGGCAATTCTGATCCAGTCGGGATTGGCTATTGCAAATCCGATGCGCCAACCTGTCATGGCATATGTCTTTGATACCCCTGTAATCAGTGCAACTTGATCTCTCAGCCCGGGATCTGCTGTGAGAATGTGAGGAACCCGGCCGGAGCCGTAGTAAAGGTCTTCGTAGATATCATCAGATATAACCCAGATTCCCGTTTCTCTGATAGCCGATGCAATGTCTTTTACCATGTCAACCGTGTTCACAAGACCGGACGGGTTGCATGGAGAATTGAATATCATCCCCTTCGCCCCTGCTGCTGCCGCCTTCCGAACATCATCACCTGTAATCAGCATTCCATTACTCTCCGGGTAGATGGAAATTCCTCCAAGACGCCTGACCATCTGCGGATAACTCACCCAGAATGGTTTTGGAAGAAGAACCTTGTCGCCCGGTGAAACAACAACCTCAAGCATGTTGGCAATGCTGTGTTTGGCGCCGCATGAGACCATTGCATTCGCGATTTTGTAGTTCTGGCCGTGTACCTCGCTCCACTTCTCTGCAACAGCTTGTCTGAGTTCAACAATTCCCATGCTGGGGGTGTAGAGGGTTTTACCTTCATCCATGGCTTTTTTAGCTGCTTCAATTGCTGCTTTCGGGGTTGGGAAATCCGGTTGCCCTGCAGTAAGAGAAATGACATCAGCGCCGGCAGCTTTCATTGAAGCAGCCTTTGCTGTATAGAGCAGTGTAGCTGACCCTTCGAGAGAAGAGGCATTCCTTGCGTAGTGCATCAGTTCCTCCGGTAGTAATACTTAAGTGCTTTTTCCACTGACGGTGTGACAAGAGTATCAAGGTTTCCCCCGAACTTTGCCACTTCTTTAACAACTGTTGAAGAAAGGTACATGTTGTGCTCGGAAGGCATCATGTAGATTCCGGTGATTTCCGGAGCAAGTCGTCTGTTCATAAGCTGCATTTGAAATTCATACTCAAAATCCGAATTGGCTCTGAGCCCTCTTACAAAAATTGAATAATTTTTTTTATGCATGTAGTCTATCAGTAAGCCGCCAAACGGACAAACATTGATAACGCCCCGTATGCCTGCTTCCAAAACAGCTTTTTTTACCAGATCCACTCGTGTCTCAGTATCAAAAATCATTAATTTTGAACTGATATCAACCACTGCAACCTCAAGTTCTTCAAATATTCCGGCTGCTCGCCTGATAATATCAAGATGCCCGGCAGTTACAGGATCAAAGGTTCCCGGGTAAACAACTTTCACTTTTCTACTTCCATCATGTGTATGTGTGTATCTCCGTACTTACGGTGCTGCCAGCGGAAATCGAATTTTTCACCGCCCGACTCCACTATGACAAGACCGCCATCATTGAGCAATGAATCCCACCGGTACCCTCGTATCCATGAATATATATCAGTATCGTCGTAAGGTGGGTCTAAAAAAACAATATCAACCGGTGGAACAAGCCGTCCGAATGCACCGGGCAGTTTCCCCTTAACTGTAATGCACTTGTCTCCGCAATCTCTCTCCTCAAAAAACCTGGAAATTCTCTTTAAATTGACAGGTGAACTATCCATAAACACGGCTCTCTCTGCGCCGCAACTGACACACTCGATACCGAGTGCACCACTCCCGCTGAAAAGATCCCATACAACTGCGCCCGGCAACCTTTCAGTCAGAATATTCATTAGAGCCTCACGAACTCTTGACGGTGTGGGCCTTACTCCCTTTAAATCAGGGCGGAGAACCTGGCTGCGCCAGATCCCCCGCCCTATTCTAAGCAATATCGTTCCCCTGTTTAGTAGGGTCGGATAATGTGAGGTGTTACAAAGATAACAAGCTCACTTGTTTCCTCTTTGGTGGATGTGTAAGTGAACAGCCAGTCGCCGAGAAGAGGAATATGCCCGAGAATGGGAACCCTCTTCTCAAGTTCGGTTGTTTTGCTTCTCATGATACCGCCGATGACCGCTGTAGCGCCGTCGTCAATCATCAGCGTTGTCTGCGCTTCCTGGGTAAGGAAAATTGGTTGCTCAGAGGCAGTGGCCTCCCCTGACAGATCGCTGACAACAGGGTTCAGTTCAAGAGTTACATTGTTGTCGGCATTGATGTGAGGTGTCACAGTAAGGCTAACTCCAACATTGTAAAGCTGAACGTAGGTGTTTCCCTCAGCATCCTGCAGTGTCAGAGGAATCTGCTTGCCGCTCATCACCATACCCGTCATGTTGTCGCATATGGCGATTCTGGGCTCGGAGAGTATGTGTGCCTTGTTCTGCTGTTCCAGATAGCTGATTGTTGCATTTATATCGAGAAGATTCGTTATATGCCCGAACTGAACTGAACCGGTCGGGGCACCGACACCGAGGTTTGTCTGTATACCTCCGTGAGTCAACATATCAGTTCTGCCCAGATTACCCAGATTCCAGTCTATACCGAACTCACGAGATGCGCTTGCATCTATCTCAACAAGCTTGGCTTCTATCATCACCTGTGCTGTAGGACTGTCAAGAATAGGAAGAAGTCTTCCTATTTCATTCAGTTTTCTCGGTATGTCGGAAACTATCAGCGAGTTTGTTCTGGAATCAATGGAAATCTGACCTCGATCTGAAAGAACAGATTGAGTGGCGTTTTGAATGTCTTCTGCCTGAGCATATCTGATTACAAAAACCTCTGTTAACAGATCCTGAAGATTTTCGCGCTCAGCATCACTGACTGCCATCTGATTGATCTCACTGTAGAAAGCATCGCGCTTCATGATACGAAGAGTGTTGCTTCCTGAAAGTGTAGCCATAAGATCCTGAGAATCCAGAATGGCCTGAAGAGCATCACGCCATCCAAGGTTCCGAAGTCTGGCGGTGACGGTTCCATGATAGTTTTCCGGAATGATTATGTTCATACCGCTTACATCGGCAATGGAACGCATCACTGTTCTTATATCGGCATCAACTACATCAATTGTAATTCTTCTGCCGCCTCTGCCGGTCCACTCTACAGGGAATCCATCATCGACAATCAAGTTGGGCTCGGAAACCTGAATACCCTGAGTGATGGTTGTTACAAGCGATGTTGTTCCAGGGGTTGTTCCGCCTGTTGGATTGGACAAAGCTGGAACACTTCCTCCGGTTACAACCTGCTGAACTTCCTGAGAAGATGCAGCCCAGGATGTAAAGGGAGTTCCAGAGGGATCTGTACTGAGCATTAGAACCAGCCTGTTACTCTCTTGAAGAGAAGTGCTGTAGTTCATCAACTCGCCGTTTACATCAACAATGATTCTGACAATTCCGTCAGGTGGAGCCTTGTACTGACTTGTCCGTACAGCACTTACACCACCTCTGCTTACTGCAAAATCTGTTGCTGGAAGCGCATGAAGTGCGTCCCCCAGATCAATGACAACCCTCATTGGATCGGTAAGCAAAAATTTCTCGTAACTTATGGGACCATCGGTAACAATGGTCACCTGGGTACGGTCGCCGCTAGGCACTACCGAGATGTCCGTCACCCGGTAAGCCATAACCGGCACAGCCAGTACCAGCAGGATCAAAGCGATCATACGCATTACAGACCACCTTCTTCATGGAGTCGCATGGAGAATATCGTTGGTATCGATGTGACACCCCCGGGAGCATCCTCCGAGCCGACAGTAACTTCCTGTACAACTATTACTTCACTACCTGTTATCTCTGCAATATGAGTGTTGTTTCGAAGCACAGTGCCTTCTTTCAACACATAAGCCACACCGTTTGCATCCTCAACCATTGCCTGGTCTCCACCTGAAGGATCAAGAGTGATACCCACAAGGTGAAGTTCCTCTATAGTGAGGTCTGCGATAGAACGACGCAGATCTCTGCTGCTCAGTGGGAATTCGCTGAATGGATCCGGCCTGCTGGAAACTGATTCGTAGATTCTGAACAGGCCTCCAAATGACATGTCGGCTGTTTCAATGCCGGAACTGTTGCCCGAGCCGCCGCCGGTCTGCCCTGCCATTCTGTACCTGATCATCTGAATATCAGCGTCTGGAAGCCTGGTTTCAACAGTTCCAATCTCAGCCCAAACAGCGATTCCTCCGTTGGAAATAGACCATACAGTACCGTCATCCAGCAGACAGGTTCTCTCCGGTCTTCCCGGAAGACCGGCAGCAATAACATCTTCACAGCCAAAGACTGTTAATCCTGTGCTTGTGTAAAGAAGGCTGTCTCCGGTAATGCTGCCCAGGTAGCATTCCACCCAGTCATCACCGTTGCTCAGGCGATAAACTAAAGACCCGTTATCGGCATAAATTTCACCCTCAGACAGGTAAAGACCTGTGATGCTGTCGGGAAGAATCATTTCAGAGAGCAGACTTTCCTTTATATCGAACCTGCTTACTGTACCATCTGTATTCAGCCAGGCAAGAGCATCCTGATCGTAACAGAAGCTCCCTGCCGCACTTTTTTCGGTAGACTCAACAATTTGAATGAGTTCTGTTGAAACTCCATCAGAAATACCTACAGATCCATCACTGAAAAGAACTGCTACCTCGTCATCCATTGCGCAAACACCTGTTGGTGTTGTACCCTGGGGAAAAATCACTTCTGTAACCTGGTCGCCGTTAAAGACAACAAGAGCACCCCGTGCAAGAACGGCTGCCCCGTTTTCTGAAGCGGAAACAGCAAAGGCAAAATCGGTTACAGCCAATGGTGCATCTGTTTCCACAGCCGACCATTCCCCGTCTGTAGAGTTCCATCGCATAACGAAGCCCTGGTCGGTGAGAATCCACACGTTATCCCCGCATGCATCCATGGCCACAGCCTCGGAAGGCAGAGCAACATCAAGCCATCCAACTACAGGTGGTTGTTCTGCGATTTCCACACACACTGCTCTGGAATCAATTGAGCTCTGCTCAACCGGCTCTTTCCCGCACCCTGCAACAAGCAGGAAGAGGGAAACAGTGAGTGCAGCCAATTTGAACATTCTGAAATCTCTGTACATCGTTTTGTTCCTCCTTCCCTCGTTACGGCTGAATGTAAGCCGAGAAAGTGAATGTAGTCTCTATATTGTCGAATTTTCCTTCAGCAGCTTTCAACTGATGAACCTGCAGATTCGTTACAGAACTCATCATCGGCTGCTGCGTTAACTGATCAAAGAAAACACCGAGTCTGTGAAACCTTCCAGTAAGCGTGATCTGCCAGTTGTAAATCTGGTACTCACTGTCAACTACCGGTGCCATGGGAACAAGGGATACAACCTGCAAACCGCTTGCGCCTGCGAAGCTGGTGAGCATTTCAAGAACATCTTCCTGGCTGTACTGCCGTGGAAGAAATCTGTCAAGTTCCTCAAGCTCCTGGTTGTACATTTCAATCCTCTGTCCAATCATGGCCAGATCATCTGAAGTCTGTTCCTGAAGTTGTCTTAACTCCAGTTCCTTCATCTCCAGGGTCTGTTCCCGCTCAGCAATCTCCAGGTTGAGCGATGAAGCAAAGAAGTTGTTGTAGCCAAAAATAAGTGCTCCGAGGAGGATGATCCCGATAACAAACCTGAGAATGCGAGGATCTCGAAAATCAACAGCCAATGTCTGCCTCCCTTCCAGGTTCCAGTTCTACCGGTACAATGGTAAACATTACAGCGCCCCCCCGGATCCCTTGGCAAACGAAGCCAAACTGATGGTATGAACGGTAAGAGTGTCACCAGCTGACAAAACATAACCTTCATCTTCGGATTTGTACCAATAAGCAGTCGTTCCGTTGTGTGCAACAAGACCTACAACAGCAGTGCTTGGCAACGAATATCCGGCTCCTGACTCTTCATCGGGAAGAAACGGATAGAATTGAATCTCCATAAAGAAAACCCCTGAGATATCTGTGAACGCAATCTGAGTTCTGACAGCTGAGCTGTCGTCATTAACAAGCAGTTCCACCCCCAGCCCTTCAGCAGGAATGGTCAAGGCAGAATCCGAGTAGATAGTGCCTGTAATGTATGCCATGGTTTTTTCTGACCCGAACGGATCACAACCAACAAGCACCACAAGAGCACTCAGCGCAACCAGTGCCAGGATTGTCTTTTTCATGATACCCCCCATCAGATTCCGGCGTAGTCGCCCACAAGTGGTTCAAGCGACAGCTGGTTTACGCCAATGTCAGTACTGAACTGGTACCTGGCTTCGCCGCCACCGACGTCAACAACAGGTGCCACATTGTAATTTTGTCCAAAGTCTTCCAGCAGGAAAAGAGGATTTACACCGTCGGGCATCGTTTCCTCAAGCCTGGTCTGAAAAGCTACGATATCTCCCCAGGTTCTGGCAATTCCAGAGATATGCAGACTGCCTTCACCAAGAGATAATTCGGTTAAGTAGATAGTTTTACCGGCTTCCTCGGCAAATTCTGCCTGCTCAGGATACAAGGCACGTACAAGATATTCCAGAACATACACGGTACTCTTCTGCCTGAGAGACAGCGCATTTACCGCAGCTCTTCTCTCGTTAAGCTGGGTCTCGAGAGCATCCAGTTCCTGTAGTCTCGCTACCTGCTGCTGCATGCTGGCGATCTCACTGTTCTTCCGGCTGACCTCGCTGTCAAGCAGATCTCTTGTTTCAGCGAGTCCGCCATAATGAATGAACAAAACAATAACACCAACGACAATGAGACCCAGTGGCGCCCAACTGAGAATGTTGAGAAGCGGTGATGCTGCAGCGCTGGGCTTTCTGCCTTTTCTGGTTTTCTCTTCAGCAGGCAGGATGTCAATGTCAAGGCTACCCGGCTCCAGAGACTTGAGAGCCAAACCCACTGCAACGGCAATAACAGCCTCAAGGGAACGTCTGGCGGTCTCATCTGCAAGAATTTCTCCTTCCAGCTGAATGTCGCCCAGAACATTGAAAGCTTCCACCGGCAGGCCATGATGATCGCTGAGAGTTTCAGCAAGACCGACCATAAGTGAGCATCCACCACTGAGAAGCATCTTGTCGATTCTGCTGCTCTCACCGGATGCCTGAAAGCTGATGAAGGACCTTCTTACGCTGGTTGACAGTTCTTCCATTACGCTACTGACAGCATTCTTAACATCGGCCTCGGAAACACCTTCGGGAAGGTTGCCTTTAAGAATCGCCTCTGCGGTAGAATAGTCAACTCCAAGAGAGCGAAGTATTGCCTCTACGAATCGGCTGCCGCCCATGGCAATATCTCTGTTGAAACTGGGTACACCGCCCCTGGTAATAACAAGGTTGGTGTTATCAGATCCAACATTCAAAATTGTAACACATTCATCCTCAGCAGGATGGTAGGAATTCTCGTATGCACGCAACAGAGCAAATTGCTCGAGATCAACCGAGGAAGATCTTATGCCTGCTCCCTGAACAAGGCTTCTGTGAAGGTTGATGATCTCCTTCTTAGCAGCAACCAGCAGAACTTCCATCTGCCCCGGAGATGATTCCTCATTGAGTATCTTGAAATCAATACTCACCTCATCCACCCGGAATGGAATGTGTTGTTCAGCTTCCCAGTGAATTGCCTGACGAGCCTGCGCTTCTGTCATTTTTTCCATGGGTATTCTGCGAACGATAACACTTCTTCCCGATACCGCCGAGTTAACCGTTCTGGTCTTGATGCCTGATTTGGTCAAGGCATCCTTGATAGACTCAACCAGGTGATCTCTGTTGACCACCTCTCCGTCGACAACTGTTTCAGGAGGCAATTCGACAATAGCATATTTACTGAGCTTGATTCCCTTGCCGGAACGAACAAGCTCAACTACTTTTATCGAATGACTACCAATGTCCAAGCCAACAGATGACTTTCCTGACCCGCCAAAGATCAGCATGTCTCCCCTCCCTGCAATCGACTCCGAAATAACATCTGACTACCTCCGGAATCCGCTAATCCCGTAAAAAACGGGACTTGTTACCTGACTGTGCCATTACCCTAGCAACATGAGCAGCCCTCGTCAATACCCCAAGTTCATAACTGATGAATTTCATATTTCTATTGACACGGGTTTTGAAAAATGTATCTTTGACTCACAGGAGGTAAATCACATGGACAACACTAAAAGAAACAGCGGCCTGGTAAGCAGCATTGCAGATATCGAGGAACAGTCAGTCGCTTCAGTTCGGCTCACAGTTCCGGTCAGGCCGGACCAGGAAGAAATTCTAACTCGCATTGTGAGAACAATTTCAACTAACCGATCAAAGAACAACAGGCAAGAGAGGATCACAAAAGCCTCAATAATAAGAGCTTACATCGATGTGTTGTCTTCCCTGGCACTGGACTACGACGAGATCCCCAATGAAAAAGAATTCGCCAGAAGGCTATTGGAAAACGTCTCCAGATAGCAGCTAAAGCACCGTACCATCCGGTACGGTTACTCCCTTTGGAACCACGATAATGCCATCCCTTATGTAGATACCATCCCCATCAAAGAAATCCAGTCGCTCTTCATTAACCAGTCGGACTTCATTCCCCAATCTCACATTCTTATCCAGTATTGTGTTTCTGATAACACAATCTCTACCGATACCGAGAGCAGGGTAACTGGCGTCGACTGCACCGGAATCCCTTGAATGCCCCCGCCAGAAGTCGGTTCCCATGTTAATACTGTTCTTCATTGATGTACCTGACCCAATGTAGCTTCGAATACCAACAATAGAATTTTCTATGTGTGCCCCTGCTATATCAGATGCTCCACAGACAATGACATTGTTCAGTGTAGTATTTTTTATTCTGGCTCCGGGAAGAGCTCTTGCCCTGGTATAAAGAGGTGTAAAATTGGCGTACATATCAAATTCAGGATCAGGCATAGCCATATCGATATTGGCTTTGAAAAAGCTGCTTATGGTTCCAATATCAGACCAGTAGCCGTCGAACATGTAGGACGTTACTTTGTAGCGGTCAATTGCATCCGGAATGATCTCCTTCCCGAAATCTGTCTTGTCGCTGTCTTCATCCAGAAGAATTCTGCGCAGAACTTCCGGCTTAAAAAGATAAATACCCATGCTGCCCAGGTAAGGTCTTTCCCGGCTTAAACCATGTTGATCACTTGTAAGCCCCGACAGCTTATCAATTGACGGTTTCTCCACGAAACCCTTGATTACCCCGTCTGTTGCTACCTGCATAATGCCCAGATCGGGAGCCTCTTCTGCAGTCACCGGTTTGGTAGCAATACTGATATCGGCATTTGAAGATTGGAACTGCTTCACAAAGTCAGAAAAATCCATCCTGTAAAGCTGATCACCGGAGAGAATAAGAACCATATCGGGACACTGGGAAAGAATATGAACAAGCCCCTGTCTTACAGCGTCGGCAGTACCTTGAAACCAGTTTGTGTTCTCCGGTGTCTGTTCCGCAGCAAGAATAGAAACAAACCCGTCTGAAAACCTGTCAAACCTGTAAGTCTGCCCTACATGCCTGTTGAGACTCTCACTGTTGTACTGAGTAAGAACCAGAATCTTCTTGATACCGTTGTTAACACAGTTTGATACCGGAATATCAATAAGCCTGTATTTTCCACCGATGGGAACAGCAGGTTTACTTCTGTGAAGAGTTAACGGGAAAAGTCTGGTTCCTCTACCGCCACCGAGAATAACAGAAACTATTTCCATAATAACCCTCCTGCTTTTTTAACTGGTGAAAACCACCACTCTAATTAGCAACATTGTTCATCCTGAGTCAATGACCCGAACTCAATAGAATTTCAGTCACTGCAATAATCTTAAGGAGAGACCTTGACATTATTAAATATAATGTATATTTACTTTAGAGAAATGGAGGTTGTTTATGAATATTGGCGATGTTCGATGCCCATCTTGCAGGAAGCCCATGGCTCCGGTTAAGCTCCACTGTAAAACATGCGACCTTTCTGTGGAGGGGCATTTTGAAATGGATGCACTGGCAGGACTCAACTACGAAGACCAGGCCCTGGCAATTGCGTTCATCAGAAGTTTCGGATCAATAAAGAAACTCCAGGATGCACTGGGCGTCAGTTATCCCACCGCACGGGCGCGGCTGGAGAAACTTGTAGGGAAACTCAATCGCGGGATGGAGATGAATCCCCCTCAGGCAAGCACCATCCAACGACTTGAAAAGGGAGAGATCACCGTTTCTGAAGCATTGGAGGTGCTCTAATATGCCTGCGTTTTTTCTTTTGCTCCGAATTCAGAAAGTGATTATACCACTTCCGTGGTTTGTCTTCTGGCTCCTGCTGCTTCCTCTTGTTCCAATTGCCATGACTGCAAGTCCTTTCTTCAGAAAGAAAGATTACGGGAACATCCTGCGGAATGCTCATCTTGCCTGGTGGGTCATGGTTGGACTTCACGGTTTGAAAGTTGACATAAACAGTAAAAATGGCGACAGAGTTTATCTGTCATTTGTGTAAGGTGTAAGGTGTAAAGGAGATAGATATGAGTGATTCAAGAATGAAGATACTGGAAATGCTCTCTGAAGGTAAGATAACCGCAGACGAGGCTTCTTCTCTTCTGGAAAAGGTTTCAACCTCCCGGAATACAACGGCTGAATCCATGGAAAAAACCGTAACAGATCATACATCCCCGAGATACCTCAGGGTGGTAGTTGACAGTGCTGACGGTGATAAGGTCAATGTAAAAATCCCAATGAGCCTCATTAAAACGGGGATCAAGCTCTCGGCACTGATGCCGTCCGATGCAGCTGAAGCCATGAAGGATCAGGGTATTGATCTAACCATGCTCAGAGATCTGCCCACAGATGAGCTTATTGAAGCTCTCCGGGAACTTGAGGTAAATGTGGACAGTGCCGACGGTGACACAGTCAGAGTATTTACAGAGTAGGATTGAGCAGGTAATTTTTGTAGATTAGCCCCTTGCAAGTAGCTGAAAAAATTTAACCAGGAGCAGGGGGTTGCAAGATGAAAATAGCACTTGCCGGTCAACCGGGTTGCGGAAGATCCACCTTATACAGAGCACTTGCCGGTTCTTCCAGTGTGGATACCACAAAGCCTCTTACAGTACATGTTCCCGATCATCGCATTGACTTCCTGACGGAACACTGGAATCCCAAAAGCGTTGTAAGTGCAACTGTTACTTTCTTTGATGTACCCTCTCCTGCTTTCAATCCCCGAAACATGGGTAGAATCAAGGAATCCTCCGCGGTGGCACTCGTTCTGGACAACTATGCCCTTGGAAACATGGAAGAAACTTTCCTGCAGAATGAATCAGAACTGATGATTTCAGACCTGGCAATTATGGAAAAGCGCGTAGCCCGCCTGACAAAAGAGAGCAAGGCAAAGCAGGCGGAAGCACAGCTTCTTCTGCACGCCATGGATTCAATTGAGAATGAGATTCCACTCCGGTTGATTGAACTCACAGAGCAGGAGCTTGATATTCTCTCACCGTTTTCCCTGGCATCACTGAAACCCCTTCTTGTAATTTCCAACAGATCCGGTGAGGGAATAAGTAATGAAACAGCAATTTCAGAACTGGTTAAGAAGCATGGCGGTACATTCCTGGGAATTGACAGTGGATTCGAGCTTGAACTGTGCGATTTTCCCGAAGAGGAGCGTGGCGAATTTCTGGAATCCATGGGGTTTGCAGCTTCCGGCAAAGCAAGGGTTCTTTCTGCAGCATATTCTCTTCTTGACCTCATCAGTTTTCTAACCATGGGGAAGGATGAAGTAAGGGCCTGGCCCATCAAGAGGGGCAGTTCCGCCCTCGATGCTGCAGGAACCATTCATTCGGATCTGGCAAGAGGATTCATTCGAGCACAGGTGATTCCATACGAGCTTTTTCAGAATATCCCGGACGAAGTGGAACTTAGAAAGACCGGATCAATTGGTCTCCACGGAAAGGAATATGTTGTACAGGACGGGGATATCCTGGAGATCAAGTTTTCTGTTTAGTTCTCATTTGATATATAACAGATCCAACCTCTGCCGAGCCGATAAATATCACACAGAGCCAGTAAAGCCAGATGAGAGTGGCCATAATGCTGATAAATGAACCGTACACTATCCCCCAGTCGGGAGCACTCACGGCTCGCATGTAGATTTCTGTTCCAAGAGTAGTCAATGTCATGGCCAGTAATGCCATGAGAGCAGACATTCTCTTGGGCATTGCCTTGTTGGGCGCAGCCCAGTAAAGCAGGAAGAATACAAGGAACGTAAATGTCAGGCTGAGAATACGAGCTAGAAAACCACTCAAAGCCGGGCCGACAGTTGGCATGGATGTGAGAAACTCACCTGCTGTAGATCCAGCAGCAAACTTTGCAGCAATTGTGAAGACTGCGGCAAAGATAAAACATAGCGCCACCAGTATTGCCAGAAGAAAATCGTAGAGTTTGCCCCACACAATATGCCTGCCGGGAGCTTCAAATACCTTGTCCAGTGCTGTACGTATCGTTCCGAACAGCCTGCTCACCATCCACAGAAGTGTAACAAAACCAATGATACTGATTGTGGAACCGCCACCAAGAACAGCATTTTCAAGATCGGCAATTATAGCCTCTGGTACGAAAGGATTCAGGCCTGTCAGCCAGTTCATGAACTCTTCCCTGAAAGAAAGATCACCCATTACAGCAAGGGCACTGAACTGGAATATCAGCACAGTAAGTGGAATCAGCGTTACAAGTACATTGAACGCTATTGCAGCTGCGCCAAAGTAAACATTATCTCTGCCCCACTCCAAATAGAATCGGTGGAAAAAGCGTCCGGTAACTTGCAAAGTATGTTTAGTTACGGAACGAACCCTGCCCCACGGTAAAACCTTACGCAAAGCAGCCAATTTCACCGGCATTGCTTTCGAACAGTTACAGCCGAATTACTCCACTGTAACACTCTTAGCAAGGTTTCTAGGCTTGTCGACATCACATCCCCTTGAAACAGCCACATAGTAAGAGAGAAGCTGAAGCGGTATTACTGAAAGAAGCGGCACCAGAATACCCGCTACCGGAGGTATTTCAAGGACCCAGTCAGCAATGGTTCTTATTTCACTGTCGCCTTCCGTGGCAATAGCAAGAACTCTTCCCCTGCGAGACTTCACCTCGTGAATGTTAGACATGACCTTTTCGTAAGCAGCATCCTGAACAGCAATTACTGCCACAGGCATCATGTCGTCAATCAATGCTATTGGTCCGTGCTTCATCTCAGCAGCAGGATATCCTTCTGCATGTATGTAACTGATTTCCTTCAACTTCAGAGCACCTTCCAGTGCTACAGGATAGTTAACACCCCGGCCAAGATAAAGAAAGTTACTGGCATAGGTAAACTGCCTGGCCATTTCCCTGATGGAATCATATCCTTTAAGAATGGTTTCCACTTTTTCGGGAATCTCCATGATACCGCGACAAAGCTCTATTCCATCCTCTCTGGTCAGGTTGCCTTTTGCCCTGCCAAAGGCAAGAGCAATCAACGAGAGGATCATGGTCTGTCCTGTAAAGGCTTTTGTTGAAGCAACACCAATCTCAGGACCGGCATGAATGTAAACTCCGCTGTCGGTTTCCCTGGCAATAGTTGAACCCACTACATTGACAATACCCAATGTTCTGATTCCACGCTCTTTTGCAAGACGAAGCGCAGCAAGCGTATCTGCAGTCTCACCACTCTGACTTATTACAAACATCACCGTGCCGTCTTCCAGAACAGGATCCCTGTACCTGAACTCGCTGGCATACTCAACATCTACAGATATCCGGGCCAGCTTCTCTATGATGTATTTCCCGATTAATCCCGAGTGCCACGATGTTCCGCAAGCTGTAATAACAATTCTTTTAACACCGCGCATATCACTCTCGGACATGTCCAGCCCGCCAAGTCTGGCAGTACCGTTAACCAGATCAATTCTGCCCCTGAAGGCATTTCGAAGTGATTCCGGCTGTGAATTGATTTCCTTAAGCATGTAATGAGGGTACCCGTCTTTTTCAATCTCTGCGAGATCCCAGTCTACATGTTGTATCCGGTCCCTGGTCATTTTCGGATCAGATGAATTGGAGGAGATTCCCCCGCTGGTAATCTCCACTATCTCACCCTCTTCAAGATAGATAACATTCCGGGTGTGAGCCACAATGGCTGCAACATCACTGGCTACAATATTTTCACCGTCACCAATTCCCACAACCAGAGGACTGCCGTACCTGGCGGCCACAAGAGTAGAAGGCTGGTCGGCACTGAGTACAGCGATTCCGTATGTACCTCTTACCTGAACAAGAGCATCTTTTACAGCGTTGAACAGATTTTTGCCCTTGTTCACCTCACTGCCTACAAGTTTAGCCAGCACCTCTGTGTCGGTTTCCGACTCAAACGAAATACCCTGGGCCATTAATTTTTTTCTCAGAGGTTTGTAGTTCTCGATAATTCCATTGTGAACCAGTGATATTCTTCCGGAGAAATCACTGTGCGGGTGGGCGTTAATTGTTGTAGGCTCACCATGAGTAGCCCATCTGGTGTGGGCGATTCCTGTTGTGGCATCTGCCGCCTCGCCCGGATTCATCTCCTCCAGCTCGGTTACTCTGCCTGTACATTTGCGGACTACGAGAGAATTATCCGTCTGCAACGAATAACCTGCGGAGTCGTACCCCCTGTACTCAAGCCTTTTCAATCCACTCAGAAGAACATCAAGAGCCTTGCCTTTCCCTACATATCCAACTATTCCACACATGTAAGTACCTTTCTGAACAGAGCATAATCACTGTCAAGGATTTCCTGAGCGGTGTTCTCTGCAATGAATCTGACAACTGGCTCTGTACCCGATGGCCTTATGTGAACCCATCCGCCGTTCCGCCGCCACCAGAGGCCATCGGTAATATCATCCGGCTGGCCAAGCTGCTCTTTAAGAAGCAGAGCCATCTTTGCAAAATCCCCGGTAAAATCGACTTTCTTTTTCATGTTGATGTATGCTGGAAAACTGTCGGCCCAGTCTGAAATGGTCATTTCCCTGTGCTCTCTGAGATAGGAAACTACATAAGCCATGCCAACGGCACTGTCTCTTCCAAGGTGACAATCTCTGTGTATTACTCCTCCGTTCCCTTCTCCTCCGATATCTGCTCCCCTTTTTTCCATTTCCTCAATAACATTGACCTCGCCTACAGGGCTTCTGTAAACAACACATCCGTGTTTTTCTGCTGCATCTTCTGCAAGGCTGGAAGTGGAAAGATTGACCACGGCAGGCCCGGGATTGTGTGAAAGAACATGATCCAGCGCCAGTGCGATGGTGTATTCCTCACCAATAAGTCTTCCCCTGTTATCAACCAGAGCCAGTCTGTCACCATCAGGGTCAAAACCGAATCCAACATCCGCGCCTCTTTGAACAACCTCTTCAGCCAGAACGGAAAGGCTTTCCCTGTTAGGCTCAGCCACTCTGGGAAAGTCACCTTCAGGAGTCATTTCAGGGAAAATCATTTCCCATTCAACATTCAGCGCATCCATCATGGCCGGTCCAAGCAGTGCTGCCGTGGCACCGGTAACATCAAGAACGACCTTTAGTTTTCTTCCCGTTTTCTGCACAAGGGGTAATTCTGCAACAAGATCAACATGTCTGGCTATACTTCCATCCAGTATCTCAGTCTGTGAACAGCCACGGTAATCAACCCATTTCCTCTCTGAAACCAAAAGCTCAGAGAGTCTTGCTCTTGCTTCTGCCCGAAGAAAAACACCGTCGGTACCAATAAGCTTCAGCGCGTTCCAATCACCGGGATTATGGCTGCTTGTAACGGCAATACCACCACAAATCCCATTTCTCATAGCTTCCAACTGAACGGTAGGCGTTGTTACAATGCCCAGAAGTATCGGAGTACACCCGACACCCAGCAGACCGGCGCACACCGCAGCTTCTACTGCGGGACCGCTTTTCCGTGTGTCTCTGCCCACAACCACACGACCCGGCCCCACCAGTTCTCCAAAAGCAGCGGCAAAGCTGCAGGCATCCTGAACTGTGAAGCTTTCACCAAATATGCCCCTTATGCCGGAACCGCTGATGATGGGTTTTTTCATTAAAATATCCCCTTTCGGGAGCGGAGTCGCTGGAGCCGACGATCGGAGTCGAACCGATGACCTGCGCATTACGAGTGCGCTGCTCTACCAACTGAGCCACGTCGGCTCCGCGAAGATCACAATTCTATTTTTACATAGCTTCTTCGTCAACAGCAAACAACTGAACATTCAGCGAAAAAATATACTGAGAATAACCAAGGTCAGTCTCTGCTGCGGGATAGACAACTGTCTCTGCTCCATCCTTCTTCACCCGGTCACTCTTCATATCCATCCAGCTGTGTCTGTATTCAAATCTGGCGAAGAGAGGACCCCACAAAACAATATCGGTTCCCAGCGAAGCAGCAAAGCCAATGCTGGATCCATCTGCCTCAACATAACTGCCGAAATCGTCGGTTCCAGAGTAGCTTCCGCTCACTCCAACAATTCCGGGTCCACCAAATACGGTGAATCCATCCATAACACCAAGCTGAGCACATGGAAATGCCCAGAAAAGCATGGAAGATATCTTGCCATCCCAGCCGGAAGAGGCTTTCTTACTGAAATATTCTCCTCCAAGGTGAAATACCATTGGTCCCGGGGCATCCAGAGACGCTACGATCCCGTAAGAAAGACCAGGCGTTCGAAACCTCTGGTCATAATTATCCTCAACTGGAGAAAAGCTGGAAACGGACGTACCCACGCCAATTCCAAGCCCGCCAGGAAGACTGGAGAAAACTGAAAGTACCATAATCAGACTAAGCATTGTTCCCTTTTATCCAGTTAAGAAGTCCACCGGCTTCAAGTATTGAAAGCATCTCCGCAGGGAGTGGTGGAAAAGGAAACTCCCTTTCAGCAACTTTGAGAATTCCAGCAGCCGGGTCAACTGAAACTTCATCACCGGGAGTATAGAATTCCACAGCCTCGGGACTCTGTACAAGAAGCAGTCCCTGGTTGATTGAGCTTCTGTAGAAGATTCTTGCAAATGATTTGGCTACGACCGCTTGTACTCCTACATACTTAAGTCCGAGTGTGGGCTGTTCCCGACTGGAACCGCACCCGAAATTGGATCCCGCCATGATTATATCTCCAGGCTTGACTGTACTCCTGAACTCGGGATCAAGATCCTCCAGAAGATGCTCAACAATCTCAGGAGCTGTTCCGCAGGTATAGGTGTACTTCCCCGGAAAAAGGAGATCGGTGTTGATGTCATTCTGATCGTAGTAATGAACGGCCATGCTAAACCTCCCTGGGGTCAGTTATCACGCCGGTGATTGCCGTAGCTGCTGCTGTTTCCGGGCTGCTGAGATAAATAAACGCATCCTTTTCTCCCATACGCCCCTTGAAATTTCTGTTTGCTGTGGAAAGGCATACTTCTCCGGGAGCCAACACGCCCTGATGAGCCCCAAGGCAGGGACCACATCCAGGTGGAAGAATAACAGCACCCGCCTTCACAAATTCCTTTATTATTCCCTGCTGGAGCGCTTTTACAAATTCGTCGCGACTGGCAGCACCAACCAGCATACGAACTGACGATACAACTTTTCTGCCCTTCATAATCTCAAGAGCTGATTTAAGATCCTCAACCCTGCCGTTTGTGCATGTTCCAAGATAAACCTGATCTACCTTTGTTTCAGGAAGCTCCGATACGGGACAAACATTATCAACAGTGTGAGGACGGGCCACTACAGGCACAATTTCATTAAGATTGAAGTTGTGTATTTCGCAGAAATCCGCATCAGAGTCACTCCATAGAGCATCCTTGCAGAGGTCATCACTGAAAAGAAAATTATGAGTAATCCTGTCTGCCGGGAAGACTGCTATCTTAGCCCCCATCTCGATACCCATATTGGCGATGGTCATTCTCTCATGAACAAGGAGGCTTCCAAGGGAACTGCCGTGAAACTCAATCGCCTTGTAGTTAGCTCCGTCTGACCCGAGTTTTTCAATTATTGTAAGAATAAGGTCTTTGGCCGAAACGCCCTTCTGCAGATAGCCTTCAAGGTTTATTTCAATGGTCTCCGGTACCTTGAACCATGTTCTGCCGGTTATCCAGAGACCGGCAGCTTCGGTTCTGTCAATACCCGTTGAAAATGTATTGAAGGCACCGTAAGTGCAGGTGTGGCTGTCACTGCCAACAACGATGGATCCCGGAAGAGCAAGATGCTGCTCCGGCAAAACCTGGTGACAGATACCGCAACCTACATCGAAGAACTTCCCGATTCCCTGTTCTTTTACAAATTTTCGTACCTTTGCATGACCTGCGGCATTCTTACTTGTTGCAGCAGGAGTAACATGATCCAGAACAATAACAATCCTGTCAGGATATTTTACCTTCCCCCCGGGTACAGTACTCTCAAACTTTCCGATGATGGCAGAACTGTTATCGTGAGTAAGCACAAGGTCCGGCTCAACAAACACAATCTCGCCTGGTTCCACAGCTTTCCCGGCTGCGCGTCCAAGGACTTTCTGAGCAAAAGTCTGGCCCATAGATTTCCTTTCAAAGAGAAATTTGTACACCCCCACCCATGGTTGTACTATGAACAATGCAGAAGGTTCCTTCAAGTGTCACTCAATCAGTGTTGCTCCGTGATGACTAAAACGGTAATGTATACTCATCTGAACCGAAGGGAGCATTAGTGAAATCCATCAAGGGAACTCATTTCATACAGGATCAGCATCCAGAGTTGTTGAAAGATGAATCATCCCTCTCCGGTGGCAACTGTCAGACTGCTGCATGGCCGGAAAACAAAGCAGAAGCTGCGGAATACCTTCAGGAATGCTATGAAGATCGTGTCCCGCTTACAATATCAGGAGCAAGAACGGGAATTACCGGTGGTGCTGTACCCATGGGTGGTGCTGTTCTGTCTACGGAGCATCTGAAAGGTATTCATTCAACATCCGAGGTAAACATCATCAGAGTTCGGGCAGGAGAAACTCTGGACTCGGTTCAGGAGTACTGCAAAACAGAAAAACCCGGATTGTTTTACCCGCCGGACCCGACCGAAACAACAGCTTCCATAGGTGGAACTATTGCCACAGACGCTTCAGGAGCAGCAAGTTACAGATATGGTTCTACAAGAAACTGGATTGACAGACTCAAGGTTCTACTTCCATCCGGAAGAGGCATAACCATAAAGCGAGGCAAGTATCAGTTCAGCAGAGGAAAACTAAGCCACCCCCTGCTTGGTGTAATCCATCTGCCGGAGCTGGAGAAGCCGCAGCCGATTAAAAACGCTGCAGGTCTTCACATTGCCCCGGGCATGGATCTGATTGATCTCTTCATAGGCAGCGAAGGGAAATTGGGGTTGATTCTTGAAGCGGATCTCATACTCAGTCAGAAGCCGCATACAGTTGCCAGTTTTGCAGTATTCTGTAATGAAAGTCAATTCTGGGGGCTGCGCAGCAACCTTGTCAATGCAAACCTTCCCCTGCGCGAGCTGGAGGCAATGGCAGATCCCTCTCTTTTGTTCCTCGCGATGAACACTGGAAAATCGTTCCCGAAATACGGGAACTGGGCTCTGTTTACATCAATCAATGTTGCTTCTGAAGAAGAACTGGATGTTGTGCTGGAAACAGTTGAAATGCTTCTTGAAGAACAGGGAATTTCTCCCGACAACACCTGGGGTGGATTTGACGAAGTGGAGAGAAAGCACCTCAAGGAGTTCAGACATCTTCTTCCTGAAACTGTAAACAGAATTATTTCAGGTCTTTCTTCAAAGAACAGCAGAATCCACAAAATCAGTACTGATACTGCTGTACGTCCTGACCAGCTAAGGGAGTATTACGGTACAATGAAAACCATCCTCAGGAATTCCAGCGTTGAGCATGTGGTTTTCGGGCATTCAGGCCAGGGGCACCTCCATGCGAATCTGATACCAAAAGACAACAGTCAGTTGGAGAAAGCAGAGCATGCGGTGGAACTGATCGCAGTTGAAGCTGTCAAACTCGGAGGAACTGTTAGTGCCGAGCACGGAACCGGCAAGCTGAAGGCTCCGCTGTTAAAGCTCATGTATTCCCAGAAGGAACTGGATGGTATGGACTTGCTCGTTGAGAGTATTTCCAGTCGCTGAAAACACCTTGTTATGACTTGTTGTACTCGTATATTTCACCGGTCTTCGGACAAGGGTGTCACAGATCTTAAACCGGAGGTTTCTAATAGGAACTGCACGAACCCTGAAAGAAACCGTTTCCGGAATATCTGTTCTGGAAAAGCAAAGTCGATTTCTGGCCTGTGGCACCCCCTTTTTATCCAGCGACAATCAATCCGTCACTGCCACAGTGAAGATCCTTACCAGGCAATTCAAAATGAAGAAAGCCAGTCACTTGAGCTGGGCAATCCGCTTATCTGATGGCACTGAGCTCAAGAATGATGGTGGAGAATCAGGTTCCGGCAACTGTATCCTTGAAGTTATGAGAAACATGAATGCAGTTAACTGCCTGATTCTTGTGGCCAGATGGTATGGCGGCAAACATCTTGGAGGTCTTCGCTTCAGAATCTACAGGAACAGCACAAAAGAACTGCTCACAGAATTCTCTTCCGTTATGAAAGAATAACAGCAGATAGACAGCTGTCTCTACTTCATTTGATATTTTTTAACCGCAAGACAGGAGTTACCTCCGCCGAACCCGAATGAATTGCTGATGGCTGCATTGAGAACCAGTGATTCAGCCCCGTTTGTTACGTAGTCAAGAGAACAATCGGGATCAGGTTCCCGGTAATTTATGGTTGGCGGAATCTTCCCGGTATACACGCTCATAACGGTCGATACAAACTCAACAGCACCTGCTGCAGCCATAAGGTGACCGATCATTGATTTGATTGAGCTGACCTTCAATGAATCAGCATGCTCTCCGAATACCTTTTTGATAGCAGCACTCTCGCACTTGTCATTCAGCACTGTGGATGTGCCGTGTGCATTTATGTACCCGATGTCTTCACAGCACAGCCCGGCATCCTGTAATGCTGCAAGCATAACACGGATCATTCCGTTGCTCTCAGGATCAGGGGCGGTAAGATGGTAGGCGTCTGCTGTATTGCCGTATCCCACAATCTCACTATATATTCTGGCTCCGCGCTCCAGAGCATGCTCCAGATTCTCAAGAACAACAATACCTGCACCCTCACCCATTACAAAACCATCACGATTTCTGTCGAACGGTCTGCTTGCACTATCAGCGCAATCACTTGGAGTCATTGATCTGGTGGAACAAAAAGCTCCGTAAGGCAGTGGAGAAATGCATGCCTCTGAGCTGCCTGCAAGCATAACATCGGCGTCTCCCCTCTGGAGAATTCTAAAAGCATCACCTATAGCATTCGATCCGGTGGAACATGCCACTGATGGAGCAGAGAGAGGGCCTTTGAAACCGTACTCAATGGAAACCAGGGCGGCAGCCATATTAACAAGCATCCTTGACACAAGAAACGGGCTCAACCCCCGAGGTCCCTTTTCTCTGAGCCGGGAATACCCCTCATCCAAAGCCTGTGAACCACCAATACCGGAACCGATCACGACACCAGCTCTGTTTCTGTCGAAGAACTTCAATCCGGAATCTTCCAGTGCCATTGCTGACGCTGCCATTCCGAACTGTGTGAACCTGTCCATACGCCTTGCTGATTTCCTGTCGATCCAATCCTCAGCTTGAAAACCTCTAACCTCTGCGGCAAGCTTTGAACGATAATCCATCACATCAAAATGAGTAACCCGGGCAATTCCATTTCGCCCTTCCAGAAATCCATTAAAGGAATCTTCTACACCTATACCTAACGGTGTTACAGCACCAAGACCTGTGATAACAACCCGATGTTCATTCATGAATGGAAATTCCTTAAAAGACAATGAAAAAATGAAACGCTTCAATACAACAGAAATATTCTACCTTTAATAATTAACTCAGCACTTTTATGCAAGAACAGGTTTCTCTTCCCTGGTTTTGCAAACTACGTATCCGGAAGTACAGAACAGTACAACTAATCAATCTGGATCAATCCTGGCAGCAGGGGAAAGACAACATCCCGGTCTGCATGTACATAAGAAAGTGGGGGAACGGCAATTCCCCCACTGCATCGATCTTCTAAAAACTACCTGAGAACCGTCAGACTTCTCATGGAGTTTAAACCTTCACCATGAAATTTCACAAAGTAAAGACCGCTTGAAAGTGCTGAAGTCTCAAGTGTAAGGTTGTGGCTGCCTGCCTCCAGCAGTTCATCACAGAGTGTTTCAACAACTCTGCCGTGGATGTCGTAAAGAACAACTTCCGTAATTCCTGACGCAGAGGTTGCAAAACTCAACGAAGCCTGGCTCATGCAGGGGTTGGGGTAGATGGCTGCTTCAAAAGCAGGAACAACTCCCCCGTTTATACCTGTTCCGTCGTGCTTCCAGAGGGAAATTGTTGCATCGGCGAATGTCTCCAGTCCCTGATGTCTGTCACCGCTGAAAACAATGTACCAGTCGTCAGTGTGGGGAGCGTAGAACCAGACAACGCCTGAACTCTCCCCCAGGATCGGCTCGTAGCAATCAAATTCTTCCCCAGCCTGGTAAAGTTCCCAGTTGGCGGCATCAACAATGAAGAAATCTGCTGTGCCATCTTCAAGAGGTTCGGCATATTCAGATCGAGGAGAACCATAGTAGTCTCTTCCGTTCATTATATCAACAGGAAGATCATAATTCACCTGAATGAGATACTTCGTCCATGAGCCTTCGCTGAGTTCATTCATGTCCAGCTCCGGCATAAGAGCTGGAGGGCTCCATTCGAAATAGTAGTCGGTATCGGGAATGCTGTTGGTAATAACTTCGGTATAGCCACCCGAGCCTATAAAGTTACCCAGAGTAGACAAGATATTCATGTAGTAGTTTTGATTGTCGCCTAGAGTAAAGGTAATCTGTCCGTTTCGATCGGTCTCCCCCCAGGCTCCTTTGTAAAGATTTGTCGAGCCCCATCCTTCGCTGGCAACTCGAACAGTAGCATTGTCAACAGGAACTCCAGCTGAATCTGTTACTGTAACGGTAAAGGTGCATGACTCAGAGTAATACGCAACGGCATCCCATGTAAACCCGTCATTTCTCCAGCTCCAGATACAGCTGCAATCCTTTGAGCCGCCATAATCCTTGTCATAAGCACAGTTCGGGTTGTTTACAGTATCAACATACCAGCCGCCCCATGTTCCATCCCACCAGATTTCGCACCACACATGATCCTCGTTTATATCCATGGTGCAGACAGTTGGAATAAGAGCTGTTCTTGCAGCTGCGCACAGCAGATCCTGCGTTTCACCACAGTAACCGTTGTGCTCATGAGCAATAATATTAGGTTGTATAGGTCTCGGATATGTCAGATCTTCTGCTAAAGTAGCCCGTGTCCACTTGCTGAGAATTTCAACAGCCTGCAGGGTATCGGTGAATGTCGGAGTGGTAGACCATCCCCAGCTTCTTGTCTGTTCGTCCCAGAATACCAGAATATTTTCGTTGAGTACTTCATTAAGAACAGGATACCCCGGGTCATCCATATCCCAGAGGTACTGTCTCCAGAACTCATTATAAACAAAAGAATCGTTCCGGGGTTTCTCATCAGAAACCTTAGGCATCACCACGTAGTGGTAATAAATCTCTTTGGGTATCTCCACCCAGACAGTGTCTGAACCAACAACTGTGTTGTATTCCGTAGTGCTGTAGTAGTCAGTACCACCGTAATCATTCACATTTACGTAACTGAGAAAAGGATCGTGAGCATAAACGCCTTGAGCATTGTCAACAAGCATGGTTTCATCCCAGCTTGGCGTTGAAAGTATAAACCGGGAAAGATTGGCAACGGTAAAAGCAAGCTCATCGTAGTAATTCTGACCCTGGTGAGCAAGCAGCAATGCCCCATACCTGTCCTGATTAGCCTCTGTAAGCTTGGAATATTTCCAGATAAGGTAACCCTGCAACCACTCCGGGGCAAGATCAACAGACTGCTGCGCCTGCGTGGTGAGTGTTACCCCTGCACCCTCCTCAATCGATTCTGAAGATAGAGAAACAACAGCAGAGCAGATACCTTCTTTGTCTTGTATGATAAATCTGCAGTCAAGAGACTCAACCATATCGTACTCATCCGGCGGTTCAAAAAATGGCAAAGGTTCCGGAACTTCCATTTCCCATGAAACTTCAGATGGAACTGACGTTACAAGGTGAACAGAACTGCTAACCACCTCAACAGGATCTCCAGGATCTCCTGTCATTCCACGAGGGCCCCCACCGGCAAAAGCCAGCGAACACAGCAGAACCAACGAAATGAATCTCATATTCTTCCCTTCCTGTTTTAACCCAAATCAAAATATCATCAGGACGAAGATACATTTCGCGAAACCCCAAGTAAACCCGAGAACTAACTCTTCAGATTAAAACAAACCATTATGTCTAAACAGGACATGGTTGGATAACTTTAACAATATCAGCACCCCATTCGTAGCACACAATGTCCCAACCTGAGCAATTGACGCCGTTACATCATATACGACGATAAATATACTGCGGAGCCACCGTGTAGAGTCCGTGCCAGTGGTGTAAGAAGGATTTGAGAAATTTTAGTGACCATTACATTTTATGCAAGAACCACCAACCGCCTAACCGTAAAGGAGATAATGCATTGGTCAGTAAAGTATCACACAAATAGACCTACTTCACAAGGATGCGACATTGGGACACTACTGGTATTCAGCTAAATTCAGAAGTAATTCTTTCGAAAGTAATATGAAAGGGAGGATTGCTGTTTACCCAAACCAACGGCTTCATCTTCTCTCGAGCATACTGCACTACATCTGCGGTCCCCCCATACCCCCCCGCTCCTTCTCCGTCCCAAATAGCTATCAATACATCACTTTCATTTACAACTTGTTTGCCGCAACCCAAATACGCAGCATCACGGGAATTCTGTGAGTATTCTACTGAGTTTGCTGTATCGGCAATTACCAGTCGACTTGCCTTGTTGAGTAACTTTCTGAATTCCTCGATCGATTTACTGGAAGAAAAATCTTTGCAATATTCTTCAACCTCAAATGGAAGAATCACATCTAAAAACACATTTCCATAAGTGTTAAATGCCTCAAGAGCAAACAACCTGTCTGAGCCTTCGGCAAGGGGTGTGATAACTCTTATCAAATCCGTTCTGTGTTTCACTGCTAACTTCTTCAGCACAAAGCCTATCTTTTCCTGAATATGAGTGGGATGAAACAACTGTCTGTGCCCAGTGATTCCGATAGCAATTCCAGGAGATCCTGAATGGTCAATTGTCGGATTTAAAAAGTCATTTGAACTTAAATTGAAGCCAAATGCTCTGAGATTCCTATCTGCCTGCCTCAAGCAAAGCCTTATTAATTCTGCTTTGCATTCATGGATCTTTACCAGGTGACAGTAGGTATAAGAGGCTTCCCTGATTTCACCGCTAAGCAGTAAAGCTTCTGCAAGAGTAACACTATCCCAGAAAAGCAGGAGTTGGTTTTCCATCCCGGTTTTTTGTGCTATCAAGTTCATCCTGTGCCTGATCAGTTCTACAACCTGCGCTGCAATCCTGCTGGACTCTTCGTACTTACCCAACCAAAGAGCAGTAGCAGCTGTATTAACACCAAGGTATGCACTGGCTTCTTTCGTTGCTCCCCATCCCTCAAGATACACCTCATGTGACTTAACGAGATTAGAAACCTGCTCTTCATTGCCAAACCATATCCTCTTGTAAACACCGGCAAGGATCCCATAGGAATCCTCATCCTCTCTGTAGGTCCGGTAAACAGGTATAAGGCACTTAAGAGCTCTTTCGAGATCACCTTCTGCTCTTCGACGACTATACAGTAATCCCTCAAGTTGCTTTAATCGAAGGTCTTCCGCGAATCGGTTTCTGGACAGTGAAATAAGATAATCAGCTTCCTCAAATGATTTGTGCTCAAGAAGCATTTGTATTAGAAGCCCATTAAAAGCAGGGAATTGAAAGAGATACTCGTTGCCCTGCTCAACTGCTTTCTCGACAAACGATTCCAAAGGGAAATCCGGATTTGACAACTCCTCCAGGAACAGACTGAAACTTGTTGATGGAATAAGTTGAATACGAGTACCGTTGTTTGTTAAGCTGGGTAACTGCTCTCCATACTTAAACCTGCAGAAGTACCAATCCAACACATTTTCCAACATGAAAATGGAGAGCTCAGCTTCTTGAAGAGAAACTGCATTCAGGATATGCCTAGCGGAATTGCCTGTACGCCTTATTGCATGAGCCCAGTGCAATGTAATTAATGGAATTACATTGTATTCCCTCAGGTGAACAAGATTAGACAGAATACTTCGCCTTGGCCGCTCACCGATCTTCTCCATGGCTTTGGATGTGAGTATCTCCAAAATTCTTGAGCAGTAAAATACTACCGCCTCAGGTGCCCCAATCTCATAAACATTGATCAAGTTTTGAAGATCATGTAGCAAGGAATATCTTGCAGTTGTGTATTGATCCATATTGATCGACAATAGGTCAGCTAATCTCTGTTCCTTCTCCGATCTGACAGGAGTACATTCAGCCTTGTTCATACAGTCACCATTTTAGATAGAGATAAAATAACTTCCAGACATGTTGGTAGGTTCTGCCATTCCCTAATGCTCCTGAATTCACAACTGTAATTTGATCCCTGGTCTAATAAGTAGGTACTAAGCATTTCCAAAACTGAATTTCCCAAGAAAATCAATCAGGTCCGGACGAAGATCACCCACTTCTGTCAAAAACTCTTTCAAGATAACCTCCCAGTACCCCTGCTTGTGATCAGGAATCTTCAAATCCGATTCAGACAACTTCCTGCACTCTTCTTCAAGAGAAGCGTCCCTGGATAGAAGCATTGCTCTGATAATACCAATATGTGCAAAAAGAATATTCCCTGGATGCTTAAGGGCTTCAGCACGCTTATAGCTCAGTCTGAAAAATTCTAAAGCCTCCCTGTACTTCTCCAAGCGAAGAAGACAACTGGCAATGCTGGAAGGCATGACAACCTGACCTAATGTATCACCTATCAGCTCTGAAATTGCGAGATCTTCTTCAAAGGCTTTTTGGGCAGCGAGATAGTCCTTTTCGCTGGCTCCCTCTCTATTGAAGTAAAATCTTCCAAGTGTGCCGTAAGAAATTGCAAGCCCGGAAAAATCACTGTTTTTGCGTTTGATCAAAATACTTTCATCGATGGCTTCAATAATCTGAGATGTATTCTCATGTCTCATTTTAAGAAGTACTTCAGCTTTGGTGTTTAGTGCTTCTGCCCTCTCCTGACTAGCCTGGATAGTGTCAGTTTCAATCGCCAAAGCTTCCTCAAGCAAATCAAGAGCAGTAAAAAGAGAAGTCTCTCGATCACCCTTTGTAAGCTTATCTAAAGTACATGCCTCAAAATGCAGTAGTCTAATGCGAGACGAAGCTGAGAGCTTCTCCCCGGTAATACACCCAAATATCTCAGGTATCTCTACATCTGGATTAGTATTCCATGCAGATGGCCAGAGAGAACGTACAATCTCACAAATCAGAAGAACAAGTTCCTCATAAACAGAAGATTCATTACATTGTTCGTTTTGCCTGTTGCATAGATCAGTCAGCGCTTCTAAATGCAATTTCTCAGGCTTGCTCTTCAAGCTCCAATTGGCCTTCAAATAAAGTATGCCTGCTACAATTCGATCCTCTGTAGCTGAAGCGCTGCTTCTAAGCACAAAACTTGAGTTATCCCTGGCATTCTCCCACTGGCCAAGAGAAAAGCTGCGTTTGGAGGCAGATAGACACAGTTTTAATGCTTCAGAATGAAAGGACTCTCCGCACTTTCTTGCATGATAAGCCGCTTTGACAACATTCTGATTTTCTTTAGGGGTAGCATAGGCTTCAGCAAGTCCTCGATGCAACACATAATAAACTTGCCTGTATCCTTTAACAGGATTCTTCATAGTTCGAAGCAGGTATTCACAAACAAGGTTATTTTTAAAACCAAACAAACCATCTGGTGGAAGATCCACCACCAGACCTTTAGCTTCTGCTATATCCAGTTGGTGAAGAACAGCGTGCAGAGGAAGCTCTAGCGTTTTAGCTAAACAGTGTATATTAAACTCAGTTCCATCGCAGGCCGCTGCTTCCAAAACTCGCTGTGTCTCCAAAGAAAGATCACACAAAACAGCCCCCGCACTGGCAAGAACATCAATTGGGATGTCTGTTTGAAGAAGCTCGCCCTTTGCGGATAACTTTGAATCGATCTCCTGAATCTCTTCAACCTTCCATAAATGGGTCAGCCAATTTATGAAAAATGCAACCGGAACAAGTCCTCCTGATTTTTTTGCTTCTTCTAGGAATGGTGCTGCTGAATTTGCATGAATACTGCAAAGCAGAAATTCTATAAGCTCACTGGAAGTCCAGCCAATCAGGGAAACTTTATAGCCTCCTGAACTCGGAATTTCCTTCACATTATGGTTGTATTGATGTCCGGAAAGAATAAGACCGAATCCAACCTGCTTACTACATGCATTTTCCATCAATGCCCGGATTATTGCATGACCATCCGGTGTGAGAAATTCGACATTATCAAGCCAGAGGAATACCGTTGTATTCCCTTTCATTGTGGAGCACACAACATCAAGGAGAATCATGGCTATCTCATTGGGTGTTAGTGTAGTACTAATTTGCATGTCATCCATCAAACTGAATAGCGATCCGAAACCAGGTAATAGTGATACCAGATTACCACCCATCCCACTGAAATCAGGTGATCCATCAACTATTGTTTGTGTGTATTCTTCCAAGATGCCCTCTAGAAATGAGTGAGGATCACCTCTTTGACAAATTCCATGAATAAGGGCAATATCGCTTTTCTCGACTAGTTCTTTTATCATTCTGGTTTTCCCGACACCTGAGTCACCATTCACAAGCAATACCGCTGTCTCGCCATGGTTAATGGTCTCGACTGCAGCAAGGAGGTCAGTCTTAACTTTTGCAAAAGAAGACACATTTTCCCAAAAGGGCCATTCAGTGTTAGGATTATTAAATATCTGACTCCATGATATGCTACCGTCACCAGAGCATACTTTGCTTCCACCTTTGCAGGATTGTTTCTCTATTCTAAAACTATTTATATACATATATATTATGTTTGGTATCATTATAACTATTAAGTATTCCCATTTACCAGTCATTGCAATTGCATAACTATTAATACTAAAAAGACTAATTATTGCAAGCAATGACAATCGTAATTTTTTTACCCAAAGTAAAATAAGTGATATCAAGTTTGCAATGATTAACACTATAAATACAGTTAATACTCCATCGGTAACTTCCACTCTAGGCATAATTGAAAGAATAGTTATCAATATTCCCAAGTTAATTAATCCTGCAACCCAATCAGATAAAGTCCCAAGGTTCCTATCTCCGTGAAGTAAATCAAATATTCTTAGTGAACTGTATGGAAGTGCAAAGAATGCTAAAACAACGTAGAATACCGATAATTGCCAAGTAAACATTGACAGCGCCGCAAAACCTGTTACGCCAGCTAGTGCAGCTGTAAAACCAATTATAGTTCCTTTGGAACTAGAGTCTGTTGCAAACAACCACCTTCCCAGCCATCCGAACCTGCTTGATGTAACAAACAGCAAAACTGGAACAACAATAAGAAGAAACAGTGCGGAAGCCGCAATCCCCCACCAATGAGTGATAAGTAATTCTTCCCCGGCTGGAATTTTAGAAGCGAGTACATATATGAATGCAATACATGTGCTGATACCCAATAAGAATCCTGGCACTACTCTCTGTAGTTTCCATTTGGCTAAATGACATATTAGCATAGCAAGCAGTAAGGGAAGAATAATGACTACGGGTACCCAGAATACTTTCTGTCGAAAATCACGAACCATCGAATACGTGAAAACTGTTCCTTCCAATTGACCTGTGGTCCCAGAATAAAGTTTTCCAGAAATAATATAGAACCAATAAGGAGATTCTACAAAAAGTTCCTGAATTCGAACATCTAACAGTCTATCAATTTTCCACATTCGACATAACTGATCAGCTAATAATGAATCAATTCCATGCATCCGATAAGATGAATAGTTCTCTTCTGTGAGTGCTTCAACTAACTCAGATCTGTTATGAACAAAAAATCTAGGACTTTGATTAAAAAGAAAGATCATTTCATTTTCCAATGGCTCTGAATAACTGCACTTACTCTGAAAGCTCTCGTAATCATTAGAGTGATTAACTTGCGAACTGAAACACACATCTATTTGCGGAAAAATGCTCAAATGACCGGTGATTGCCAGCTCTATTAGTTCATTTGCCCCTCGGACAGCACCAATAACCCATGGTTCATCGAACCATTCGTTAAGAGTATCTCGTGCAATAAAATATCTGAATAAAGGTAATACCCCATTAATGGTATCATGGGTCATATCAATTTGTTCGATGATTTCCGTCCGGAGAGCAATAATGCTGTTAGAGATTCGAATGCTATCCGTTCTACTTAGTTCACCCCCCACCAAGGCAACTTCAGCGAGATCCAGTGTAATTGCGCTCATCTCAAAAAGAGATAAATCCCCACCATCTTCAAGAGCAAACCAGTACAACGCATCTGCTTTTTGAAGCAAGTACTCTGGAGTCGATTGCCTTTCAGTACTAGCTGCTGAAGAATAGGCTACTTCCGGCAATAGAAAACAAAGTAGCAAGAGTATAAACTTCACCCTCGTAAAGATTCTGAATTGAAAAGCTGCCAGTAGTTTGTTACTCAATCATGAGCTCCGTTCTAAAATTTGGTCATCACGTATTCAGACACGATTTCTTCAATATAATGTAACTGCGTTGTCTCCTATATCCTCTCGCCGAGAAAATCCCGTTGTGTGATGCTTTTACTGGTCAAGACACTATTTCCTTTACAATCAGGCAGTTAATACCATTTTGCAAAAAAGTACTTGCTACTCAGCTTTTTCACAACCATACAAACGTCATCACGAACGCTGGAGCTATCAATATTCTGGTTTAATGCACCCTTCTTTGCCCAATATTGAAATCTCCCCCTGAAGGGCTCTGGAAAATTCTTAATTCAAATTCAGGAATAATTGAGAGAACATGATCAAAAATATCTGACTGAATCTCCTCGTATTTTGCAAAGTCAGTATCACTTATAAATATGTATATCTCAATCGGTAATCCATACTCGGTAGGGTCAAGCTGTCTGATGAGAAAAGTCATTCCATGATTTATCATTGGGTAATTTGCCATGTATGAATCTAAATACGCTCGGAATGTTCCTATATTTGTAAGTCTGCGACAATTAATAGGATTAGTGTCAAGGCAGTCAATGGAAGAGTTATGTTCATCTATAGCAATTCTTTTACTTCTTAAGTAATTTGTAAGGTATTGTACATTCATCAGTTTTTCTGTTAATGCATCTGAACAAAATCCTATTGAATTCAGATCAATATTGATCGCTCTTTTCATGCGACGAACGCCTGACTCCTTCATACCGCGCCAATTCTTAAAAGATTCATTTATTAGCGCATACGTTGGCAGGGTGGTTATTGTTTTATCCCAGTTCTGAACCTTAACAGTTGTAAGGGTTACTTCAAGAACATTTCCATTGGCACCATATTTAGGTATTTCTACCCAATCACCACGTGCCACCATCTTATTCGCGGTTAGTTGAATTCCAGCAACAAAACCAAGAATGGCATCTTTAAAAACCAACATTAATATAGCTGTTATAGCTCCAAGGCCACTCAATAAGTAAACTGGCGTCTTACTAAGAATGATTGAAATAATGAATATACCACCCACTAAATAAACTATTAATTTAGTGAATTGAAAAATACTTGTAAGTGGGACATCCCTGGACTCCTCCATTGTTCTAAAAGCATCAAGGATTGCGTTCAGTATGGAGTCCAAAACCAGAATACCGATACCGATCATATAGATAACGAGTGTTTGCTTAATGAAGTATATCCAGGAATCAGCTCCATGCAGGGCAAAAGGAACCAAACTGTAGATAACTATAGCAGGAGCAAGATGAGAAAGATTCTTGAAGACTTTCCGGTTATGGAAGGTATCATCCCATTTTGTTTTAGTATAAGAGATCAAATTGAATAGGTTTGGCAAAACAAAGCGTTTTGCTAGAAAATTCGTTGCAATTCCAAGAAGTATCACAAGCGAAAATGCCGTACCCCTTGTTATGATACTAGCGGTATCAGCAGCAATGCCTCGGTTCATCAGAAAATTCTGAACTAGTTCAATCAAGGAAATCTCCATGTCTATGTTTTATGCAGGAAACTCACGCAAACTAAAATTTAGCATATGTGATTAATGAAATATTGTCAACATCTCATTTTAGATAATCACACATTATTTCTGGACTGCCTTCCGGATGACTAGAGAGAAACAGCGATTCTCTCAATTAGTCAATGCTCTTCACTAGAAGAAAAAAAGTGCCTGTCCCAAAAGCAAGAACAACGGAAATGGCTTGCATTCTCAACACATAGAACAGCTTTCTTTATTATTAAGCTACTATGCGTGTCACTAATCACTTGATACTAAAATAGCTGTTTAAGAGCGCTTCCTTAAATACATCAAGTAGTCTAAGTGATTCTTGCCATTGCCCTGACTTTACACCCAATCTTAAAGAGCTTTTGAATGTTAAGGAAAAAGCCCTAAAAAGAGTGAAATCTAAGCAAATCGCATCAGCAAAGAAATTCGATGCATCCATATAGGAACCTGATTCTAACGCAAGTTCAGCAACCTTCATAAGAGCAAGTTTAGTAATTTGATTATCTGAAGATTCTCTGATAATATCTAAATACAATTCTGTAGCTATCTCTAAATTACCTGACATCTCATATGCAAAAGCGGCGCTATAAATAACATCGGATAAGTATTCTTCACCCGGATAGGATTCACATGCCTGTAAATACATATCAGCTGCCAACTGATACTGCCCGCTATCTATATATAATCTCCCCCTCCTTAGTGATGCCTGATATGCATGGCCTGTATTAGCATACTCAACTACAAGCATCTGGAAAATCCGATGAGCGTTTTCCGCATCGCTCAAACAAACATAAGTTTCAGCAGCGTCAAACAATGATACTGGTGCAATCTCCGATGCAGGATGCCTTAAAGCTAGCTCCTCGAACAAAAGAGCGGCACGTAGAGATGTATCTCTACTCTCAGCATATCTATATTCTGAAGTAACAGCTAATAGCTCTAGGTCTTGTGGGAATTGTTCTCCAGAATACAAAGCAATAGAATCTGCAATAAGATACCAGTGGGATGCTTTGCTGAAATTTTCCTCTGCTTCATAGGCTGATGCGGTAAATCTAGCTGCCCTTGCGCAATATGCAGATTCTGGGTAATCGTAAATAATCTTCAAATATGTTTCACGTGCTGTCTCATAAGATTGAACATTATAGGAAAAGCCAGCAACTGCAAAAAGAAACTGACAAACATATTCCCCTTCTGGAAATTCCTCAGAATACATATAAGCTATTTCAGACATTCTCTGCCGCATCAAAGACGAATCAACCGAATTATGTTCGGATTCATATGCCTGACCATAAGATGAGAATGCATTAACTAATGTCGCATTTGTATATTCTCCACTATCGTATATTGACATATATAAATCACCTGCTTTAGTAAGCTCACCAGTAGAATAGTACACATCAGCTATCAAATAAACTTCTCGAGCCAAAAACAAGCTATCTCCATTATACCTATCAACATACATATCTGCGAAATTAAGTAGCAAATTCTGATATGCCAAGCTGATTTGACTATCAGGAGAAGATTCTGAAACCAATTTCCATGTGATATTTAGGTGAATTTCACGAGCACTAGAATAATCAGCATGATCAGTTAAATAGTCAAAGCACCATTCGTAAGCACTTAACTTTTCAAGTGTCAATACATCATCTTTTGATGCACTGTTATCTGGATTTTCAAACAGCCTCATAATAGTCGCCACTGCAAGAGAATTTGCACCTCCACGCTCGTATGCATCAGCTGCACTAATTAGGAAAGAGATACTATCGTCATCACCTCCTGCGACATCAAATCCTGTGATATAGAGATTACCTGCATCAATAAATCTCTGTTTATCTACAAGAACATCTGCAATCCTAAATAGTCCAATACAAGCATGAGGCTGTTCAGGGTATTGCTCTGAAAGGTCTGTAAAAACTCGAATCGCGTCTTCCAATTCATTTGCATTGATATATGCTTCACCTGCATCAAGGAGAGCACTTGCAGCTATTTCTGGATACAAATGCTGATCCTCGGCTATTTCTTCAAGTTGCTGCGCCTGCAGGGAAAATGCTTGTACTGAGTCAATATCTCCTGATTCAAAACTTGTAGAATCACTATCAATAGCCTCGTTACCAGGTCGGATCACATAAACTGTAGCAATGAGACCGAGCATAGCGACTATTGACAATAATAACTTTCGTGATATCAGTATGGAAGGATTCTTGCTGGGCGCTTGATGAATAACATCTTCGCTAATTCCGACTCGACTTTCGGCGACAAACATATTTGAGCTGGATTCTATTTCTGTTAGCCTATTAAAAAGCCTGGAACTCCAAAGCTTATACTTGCTCTTATATGCATCAAGCCACTGATGAGTACTTATGAAGTACTTCATTGCATCTGAGGGCTCTAAGTTTGACAATCTAATTGGAATTACTGGAATACGCTGATTAACAGCATGCTCCACTTCACGAATCACTTGAACTGATTCATTTGATTCCTCCGATAACAGCAAAATCATCACAGATGATGAAGCAATAGCGTTCATTATCGAAGCTGCCCAGGTTTCGCCTGGCTTAATGTCTCGCGGAGCAATCCAGCACTGTACGCCTTTCTCTTCAAGATCCGCAACAAGCTTATCTGCAACAGCCTCGTTTTTTGTAGAGTAAGATAAGAATAGATGTTTAGATTTATCTTGCATTTCTATTTCCCATACCATTCATGGATATTCTTATAGAATCAATAAAGCAAGGTAACAAAGACGAACGTCCTTTCATATAAAAGAAAACATCTTCGTCAAATTTATCAAGCAGTATAATCTCCCTAAGAAACAAGCTGTTATTAATCCGATAATCTACAGAGAATGAGTCAACAGAAACACTGAAACGATTCCACTCGCCATACTCAATCCAAAGAGAATCCCTTTCAGAATGAAAGATGAACGAGGAATCACTCTCTTTCAGGAATGCAAGTACAGATTGATCTGAATCAGTAGCATTTCCAATATTGGACTTACTTCCATAGTTGAATCTATAACCCAAACTCCAAGCATCTGTTTCTTCGTAAAGCACATTCTCAACAAATTCACTCATCAGACCAAATTCAATATAATTTTCATCTATATTTGATTCCTCAACGCTACTACTAACCATTAGATCCAAATCAAATCTTAGTCCCGGCTTTAACAACAATGAATCAATAAGAATGAGATTAAGGAATGATGAATTTATTACAATCGATCTTTCAGTGGAATGATGAAATTGAATCAGTTCAGGACTACCGGACCACCTATCAAAGTCAATAGTCTCTCTATTCCAATTCTCTTCTAAAACAAATGTATCTGAACTATTACCAAAAGCCCTAGGTTCGGGAATGTTTCCTGAACTATCCGTTTTTAGCACTAGAATTTTATCTTGATAGGATACTGCAAACAGAAGTTCACCACTTTCAACAGAACTGCAGCAAATTTGTTCTACTCTTGCAGACCAACTTCTTTTCCAAAGGATCTCTCCGGTACAATCAACTGCCAGTGCCATGGGAAGAGTAATCCCAACACTATCGTCTATGAAAGTCCCACAAACGATTATATCACCATTTGAAGCGATCTCAATATCCGTAAACTTATCAGGTCCCATGTAATCAAGTTCAATTTCCCATATTGTGTTACCATTTGTGTCAGAACAAAGAATATAAGAATCAGAGCCAGTTGGTCTGTATGCACTCTGGAATTTTTCACCCACTAAAAATAGCAATGAATCTGAAAGCGCTATTTCTTCGATAAAAATCATTTCTCGTTGTAATTCTTCATCAGTCATTTCAACAAACGCAGTAAATGCAATCGTCCATCGAGTTCGCAAAGATGAGAAATCAATATGTGACAAATATGGCATTCGTCTGAATCCACCCGTAACAATTGTTACGAAGTAAAGTAGGTCATTTGATCTAATACAAAATCCAGGCGAATCAAGTTTTGTACCATTCAGCAAACTCTGATCATCAGAATGAATTGCAATGTATGCATCATTATAAAAATAACCATCTGATCGTACAACACTAAGTAGAACTGAACCCGATTCATCTCCCTCCAATAAACTAGTTACATAAATATCTGTCCAAAAACTTGGAAGCCAACGCCATTCTTGTTCATGCAGTACTCTACCATTTGAATCTAGATTGACCAATAAATATCCAGAGCCATCATTTTCTCTTGATGGTCCACCATATTTATTTAAATGTTCCACAACATCAGTAATAAACTTTAATGAATCATTATTGGAAATTCCCGCAGCACAAACAAAACTTGAATCATGTAGTTGTATTAGTGCCATGCTCCTAATTGAATACTGTTCTTGGTTGCTGCTTCTTGAGGAATATTCCCATTCTTCGTTACCTTCTGAGTCAAATTTCTTTAGCCATAACTCAGACCATTCCAACAAACTGTCTTTAGGTGTTCGCAATCCTGTTAATGCAAAACCTCCATCATGTGTACTGATTATTTCTCTACACTGAATGTTGCTACTATCTTCACTCAGCTCAATTACATACGTACTCGAAGATCCATTCTCCGCTATTCCACCTGAATTTACCTCAAATGATTGAATTATGATCTTTGGGTTGGATTCCATAAATATAATTATTAATGTAATAATTAGTAGAACAACTGGAATAAAGACCTTTAATACCAGCTTCCTGTTGATACGACTCTGTTTAGAAACTTCGGGTTTTGCCTCCAGCAAAGGCGTTTGCAATTCAACCAAAGGTTCATTCTGTATCTGAGATTGGTTACCAAGAGCATTTACTACATCATCTGTAAAACCTGCCTTTGTTTTTATTGCATCAACAAGGTTCTTTAGGTTGTTCTCAAAATTACCACCAAATACATCCATCCAATGGTTACTACTTATATAGTACTCCATAGCCTTTGAAGGAACTACATTCTCTATTCGAACAGGAAATACAGGGAGATCGTTATGTATTGCTCGTTCAATTTCTCTTCTCACTTGGGAAGAGTCATTAGAATTAGATGAGAAAATAAGCAACATTCCAGAAGCGTTCTCAATACCGTCTAGAATAGCCTCAGCCCATTCAGCACCCACTGGAATGTCGCGAGGAGCCATCCAGCACTGAATACCATTAGTTTCAAGGTAATCTCTTACTTTTTTAGCTTTTTCTGCATCATGAGAAGAATGTGTAATGAATATATATTTTTTCATTCAGATGTTACCCTCACTTCCCCGATTGCATTGGGTATGGTATTTGAAGCTCCACCAAGATACAAATAGAGAGAATCAGATTCGCATACAAATTCATCTGTATGAAAAAACAATGAATCGTTTATATAGAAATCAGCAGTACTATTATCAATCCAAATTTCAAAATCATTCAGCACACTATACTCTACCCATGCTGTATCTGGTTCGATTCTACCTACTACTATCGAATCGCCATTGAAATATCCTGCACCAATCCTGCCGCATGATTCAAAACTGGCATTCTCTCCATAATCCCAGTGAAACCAGGCACTATTTTCATAGTATACTTCTGCGTCGTTCTTATAACGATACAGGCTTTTAAACTCTGTACGGTTCTCTGGATTATGACCGAGGGATAATCTTCTGCCAGAAATCTCTTCATCACCACCCACCACACCCAATCTGAGATAATGATTCCTACCTCGAATAGTATATCCAGAAGCACCCATTTTAGCAGAAAGTGAAAGTGCCAGTATTGAATTGAGAGGTCTTCTGTAAACAGCGATATCATTTCGAAGATTCAGATAACTATCTTCACCATATTCAATATTGCTACTTGTATTCCAATCTCCTCCCCCACGCCCTCTACTGAACCAATTATCTTGTATTTCATCAGCAGATGACCAATTCTCCTGAAATATAGTATTATTGGATACATTGTACTGTGGCATGTTACCGTGTGAATCAACCTTTACAAGAAACACATCACTAGTTCCACGTACCCTGGATTCAAAAACCATTGCCATACCCCCATCTGCTGTTGCTGCAACGCCGCTGATGCTTTCATCACTCCCAAAATTATATTTGTGAGCCCAGAGGACCTCTCCTTCCTGATTTATCTTCAGCAGGTATCCATCGTAATTATCTGTTTCTATTGAATATGTCTGTCCGTAAAGGAAAAGAGCATCTTCAATAAATACAGCACCGCACAACTTATCATCGTTTGCAGCAGCACCAAATTGCTCATACCAGATTTCGTTGCCATTCTTGTCAACTTTAATGCAATGATAATTATTATCTGGAAAAAGAGAAATCAGGAAAAATTCATCACTCCTGTTTGAAACAAGAATTGGGTGATTTTCCAAATAGCAGTAAGTTGAATTTTGGAATATGCTATATGTATTAGATTTTGATTCTTCCGATAACAATCTATCACCTGATTCCGCTTGTCTCAGCTGTGAATTGAATGTAATGTAATAAGGTGTTTGAAAAACATCAAGACTGATCGAGTAAATTCTTTCATCATCAAACTCTATATTTGAGACAAATGGATATATTGCTGAATACTCAATTTCTATGTGATGCTCTACAAAAGAATCCTCATTTAACACGAATTCTATTGTGAAAACATTTGCTGTAGATCCTGCAAGTCCACTACTTCCTCCTTCACCAATTATGTATAGGTCTTTTTCTTCATCAAAAGAGTATTCGATACCGAAAAAAGAAATACCCCTAATGAATACCCTGCCGGCAAATATGTGAACCTGCAAAATTTTAACCTTAGTATAAGTATGCAAATTTACTTTTTTCCCAAAGAATTCACTTGTGTTTTCAATTAGGAAAGTTTCGCTTAAAACGACTTCACCGTTGTCTGCAATGTATTCTTTTGTATATAGCGTAGGACCACTATTGTTTACAAGTGTTGTATCAATTAGAGGATAGGCCCAAACACTTCTTCCGTCGGGGTAGATATCAAATTCACCTTCTCCACCTAAAACTGAACCCTCGTGCTTCCACATCTCATTGCCAAGACTGTCAAACATTGCAATCCAGGGTTTGCCTTCATAATCGTCATTCACATACGAGTATCCCATAATGACATAGTTACCTCCCTCAGTTACCTTTATACCTGTTACATAATCATTGCAATCATCAGTTGAAGCAATCATTCTAATAAATGTGTTAATAGTATCTGCTGGTAAAGAAGTAAGTACTTCTGCTGTGGTTGTGTCGTGAGTGGAGCTTTCAAATGATCTAGAAATAAAGTAGCCGACAACAAGTAAAAGAAGAAAAGCCATGGGCAAAAGAATTTTCTTAGGTATCTTAAATGAAAGTCTGGGCAGTGTTAATTTTCGTTTGGATGGTTCAATATTTGTTTGTGAAGAAAAAGATGAACCCGGCTCTTTCATTTGAGCAGGTTCGCTATTTGTTTCTGATTCATTTTCCTGCGTGATATTGTGCTTATTCTTAATTGCCGTTACCAATTTAGATAAGTTGGCTTCAAAATTCCCACCAAACGCATCCATCCAATGGTTACTACTTATGTAGTATTCCATAGCCTTTGATGGAACTACATTTTCTATTCGAACAGGAAATACGGGAAGATCGTTATGTATTGCTCGTTCTATTTCCCTTCTTACTTGGGAAGAATCATTAGAATTAGATGAGAAAATAAGCAACATTCCAGAAGCATTCTCAATCCCACTCAGTATAGCTTCAGCCCATTCTGCACCAACTGGTATATCCCTTGGAGCCATCCAGCACTGAATACCATTTGTTTCAAGGTAATCTCTTATTTCTTGAGCTTTTGCTGCATCATGAGATGAATGTGTTATAAAGATATATTTTTTCATTCAGATGTTACTCTCACTTCCCCGATTGCATTGGGTATGGTATTAGAAGCCCCACCAAGATACAAATAGAGAGACTCAGATTCGCACACAAATTCATCTGTATGAAAAAACAATGAATCATTTATGAAGTAATCAGCAGAATTACCATCGATCTTAATTTCAAAATCATTCAGCACGCTATACTCTACCCATGCTGTATCTGGCTCGACTCTACCAACAACAATTGAATCACCGTTGAAGTAACCTACGCCTATTCTGCCACAGGATTCAAAGCTTTCATTACTATCATAATCCCAATGGAACCAAACTTTCTCCAAAAAAGGAACTCTCCTAGAAATTCTGGTTGAATCATCAACACCCGTCCTCCAATCTACAGCAACTGGAAAAAGAGAATTATCAACCCACTCTATACATGGCTGTGCAAGACTTTGACCATCAAGCAGTACTCCCACTCGTAGATAATTTTGTTTTGAATCAATGTTAACATACCCACTAACTCCTAACTGAAAAGTCAACGAAGAATTAGAATTCGTGCTAAATTGAGTCTTGTAAATACCAAGTAGATCTCGAATAGTTAAACAAATATTATTATCATACTCCGGCATTCTTTCAATATTCCAATAAATGCTTTCTCTTTCTAACCAGTTGTTTTCAATAGTCTCTACTGAAAACCAATCTTCATAAAGAAGAACATTATCGCAGGTGTCAAACTCTGGGATACAACCAAGTGAATCGGCTTTCAAAAGAAAAACATCACTAGTGCCATTAACTTCTGATTGAAGAACCAGTACTAAACCCCCATCAGCAGTACCCTCAACGCCCCAGAGGCTTTCACTGTTCCCGAAATCATAAGTTCTTTCCCAACAAACATTCCCTTCTTCGTCTAGCTTCAGCAAGTATCCATCATAATTCCCTGTCTCTAATGTATAGGTCTGACCATATAGAAAATAGGAATTGTGAATGAATGTTGCACCAAATATTTCATCGCTATTTGAGGTAGTACTGAACGACTTCAGCCAGACTTCATTTCCGTCTTTGTCTACTTTTAAACAGTAAATATTCCCGTCTGGAAAAAGAGAGGCTAGAACAAATTCTTGATGGCTATTCATCATTAAGTAAATTTTTGAGAATGATAGGGATGCCTCTCTGAAAGGAGGTTCTTGCACTATAATAACATTATATGTGTGTGTGCTAAATTCCTCTGCTAAACTCAGCTCTGTGCTGTCACCTGCGAAACTAACCCATGAATGCAATTGCATAGAAGTACTTGTCACTGAAGCGCAATACAGGATTTCATCTAGGATCTCCATATTTGATGATCCGAATCCAGTACATGGTATCATTTTACTCTTTACATATTCTAAGTTTTCTCCACTATCCTCTAACACAATAATATGAGTCTCAAATAGTGGATAGAAAATACCTCCACCCTGATTACAGTTTTCCTCATTGGATAAAACAAACTTAATGTTGGAGTCCTGTTGTGATATACTATGAGTGAAGTGGAATTGTGATATTGTTTCTATGTAAATTCTATTATCGGTTAAATAGACATCTCTTATGCTTCCGTAATTTTTGGAATATGTATTAGTCTCCCGTCCATAATATCTATTTGAATTGGGAATAAAAACGAATCCAGTCCCAGAAATAGGCTCCCCCGTTGTAGAAAGCAATTCTTGCACTTCTCGAGTTGTTGCGTCAGCATTTGGGGAAAATGGAGAAAAGCCTTCAGCATTAACAAGTGATGTATCCACAAGAGAATACGCCCAAACGCACCTTCCATCTGGGTAAATATCGAACTCACCTTCTCCACCTAAAATTGAACCTTCATGTTTCCACATTTCATTCCCAAGACTGTCAAACATTGCAATCCATGGTCTGCCCTCAAAGTCATTCACATAAGAATAGCCCATAATCACATAATTGCCATCCTCAGTTACCTTGATGCCTGACACATAATCCCCAAACTCATCAGTTGAAGCAATCATTCTAACAAATGAGCTAATCGTATCTGTTGGTAATGGGGCGATTACTTCAGCTGTGGTTGTATCGAGACTCGAGTTTTCAAATGACTTCGAAATGAAGTAGCCAGCAAGAAGTAAGAGAATAAAAACAATAGGAAAAAGAATTTTCTTAGGTATCTTAAATGAAAATTTAGGTAGCTTGAATTTTCGCTTAGATGTTTCATTATTTATTTTTGAAGAAGAAGCTGAACTATGCTCTTTCATTTGAACAGGTTTACTGATCGGGTCTGATTCATTTTCCTGTGTGATATTGTGCTTATTTTTAATTGCAGTTACCAATTTCGATAAATTGGTTTCAAAATTACCACCAAACGCATCCATCCAATGGTTACTACTTATGTAGTATTCCATAGCCTTTGAAGGAACTACATTTTCTATTCGAACAGGAAATACAGGAAGATCGTTATGTATTGCTCGCTCTATTTCCCTTCTTACTTGGGAAGAATCATTAGAATTAGATGAGAAAACAAGCAACATTCCAGAAGCGTTCTCTATGCCGTCCAGAATAGCTTCAGCCCATTCTTCCCCAACAGGAATATCTCTTGGTGCCATCCAGCACTTAATGCCATTTGTCTCAAGGTAATCTCTTATTTCTGTAGCAGTAGCTGAATCATGAGATGAATGTGTGATGAAGATGTATTTATTCATTCTGATGTTACCATCACTTCTCCAATTGCATGTGGTAGTGTACTGGAAGCCCCTCCAAGATACAGATAAAGAGAATCTGAATCGCTGACAAAGTCGTCAGTGTGGAAAAATAGTGAATCATTGATGTAAAAAACTGCAGAATTGCCATCAAGCTTTATTTTTAAATCATTCAATACGGAGTACTCTACCCAAGCGGTATCCGGTTCTATTTTGCCTACTACTATAGAATCACCATTGAAATAGCCTACACCGATTCTACCACATGACTCAAAACTGGAGTTTTCTCCGTAATCCCAGTGAAACCATGCACCATCCTCATAGTACAGCTGAGCGTCGTTCACATAACGAAATAGGTTTTTAAATTCTGTCCAGTTATCTGGATTTTTACCGAGAAATAATCTATTTCCAATAATATCTTCAGCTCCCCCCAGCACACCCATTCTGAGATAATGATTCCCTCCACGATTCACATATCCGGATGCTCCAAGTTTAGAAGAAATTGAAAGTGCGAGTCTTGAACTGAAGGCTGTTATGTAAACTACAATATCATCTCGAAGATTCAGACAACTATTTTCACCAAATTCATTTTGACCACTTGTATTCCAATCTCCTCCTGCACTCCATTTTTCTTGTATCGAACTAGTAGAAGACCAATTCTCATACAATATAGTATTGCCTGATACATCGTACTTTGGCATGCTACCATATGAATCTGTCTTTACAAGATACACATCATCAGTTCCATATAAGCAAGATGAAATAACCATTACCAAGCCGCCATCTACAGTTAATTCGACTCCATTGATGCTTTCATCGCTTCCCAAATCGTAAGTAGTCTCCCAGAGAATATCTCCTTCCTGATTAATCTTCAGCAGGTATCCATCATAATTTCCTGTTTCCCTTGAAAACACCTGTCCGTATAGGTAAAGAGCATCTTCAATGAATACAGCACTGATTAGGTTATCATCGTTTGAAGGAGTACCAAATTTCTCATACCAGATTTCGTTGCCTTCCGAATCAACCTTAATGCAGTGGATATCATTATCTGGCAGTAGGAATATTAAATAGTATTCATCGCTATCATTTGGAATAAGAATCAGGGGAAGGTTCAAAGGCAAGAAGGTCGAAGTTTGGAAAATACAATATGTGTAAGATCTTAATTCTTCTGATAGCAATCTATCACCTGATTCCCCATACCTCACCAGAGAATTGAATGTAATAAGGTAAGATGGAGAATTTGGCATAAGACTGAACCAGTAGACTCCCCCATCATCAAACTCTATATTTGAGACAAATGGGAACATTCCCATGTCTGCAATTTCAGAGTTTCGTTCTACAAAAGAATCTTCACTTAGTACATATTCTGTTGTGATAAGATCACCTGCCATGCTGAACCCGCTATGTCCTTCCTCTCCAATTATGTAGAGATCTTTTTCATCATCAAAATAATACTCGAGACCAAAAAAAGAAACGCTTCGAATAAATATCTTCCCGGTAGATGAGTGAACTTGCACAACATGACTAAAACTTTGAGTATGTATATTTATTTTTCTCCCAAAGAATTCACTCGAGCTTCCTATCCGAGAAGTCTCGCTAAAAGCAACTTCACCATTGCTTGCAATACATTCTTTTGTATAAAGCGTAAAACCTCTATTATTCACAAGTGTAGTATCAACTACAGAATACGCCCAGACGATTCTCCCATCTGGACAAATATCAAACTCACCCTCCCCACCATTTATGGATCCTTCGTGCCTCCACATCTCATTCCCAAGAATGTCATACATCGCAATCCAGGGTTTTCGCTCATAATCATTCACATATGAATAACCCATTATAACATAGTTACCATCCTCAGTTACCTTTATGCCTGATACATAATCATTGAATTCGTCTGTTGAAGCAATCATTCTAACAAATGAGCTAATCGTATCTGTTGGTAGTTCTTCAGTTATAGTCGTAATTAGATTGGAGCTTCCCAGTGATCGAATGAGGAAAAAAACTGCAACAGTCAAAAGAAGAAAAACAATCGGAATAGCAATCTTTCTGGGTATCTTCAATGAAAGTTTCGGAAATGAGAATTTCCGATTAGGTGGTTGTTGCCCTTTATCTGCGGATGAAGTTGGCACCTGTGTTGGTTCATCCTGCACTGGTTCTTCAACCACATGGTCTGTACTATGCCTGCTTTCCAAATCACTGGATTGTTTTATCTTGATTGCTGCAACCAATTTTGATAAGTTGGCATCAATATTATCACCAAACGCATCCATCCAATGGTTACTACTTATATAGTATTCCATTGCGTCTGATGGCTGTACATCCTCTATTCTGACTGGGTAGATTGGTATGTCGTTGTGAATAGCCCGTTCAATCTCACGCCTAACCTGGGAAGAGTCATTAGAATTTGATGAAAACACAAGCAGCATGCCTGAAGCAGTGTTAATACCGTTTAGTATTCCCTTAGCCCACTCTTCCCCAATTGGGATATCACGAGGAGCCATCCAGCATTGAATACCATTGGCTTCAAGGTAGTCTCTTATTTCTGTAGCAGTAGCTGAATCATGAGATGAATGTGTGATGAAAATTCTTGAAGGCTTCATGATTTATGATGCTCCATTCGTCAATAAATACATTGGGTTAATGAAGAAATCAAAACAAGAGTGATGGAATATGTTTTTTGATACAAAGAGTCGATATTTATACCTGTTTCCATGCAATATAATTTCATTCAGAGCAATCTCTTTCTGTTCTAAAGAAGGAACTCAATAGTCAGCTCTAGGGTCAGTTCGATAAGCATAAATAGAATCAGGTATGCCAAGCTCATCTGTTGCACCTGGTGATAGTTCATCAAGAGCAGAAGCATAATACACAATTCTTTCCGCTTCGAATGAAGTGATAACTCCATCAATGGTTGCTTCAGCCAGGGAAGAAGATACAAGAAAAGCACTCGCCTCCAGTTCGAATTGCAGGCGGTTCTGAACATAAAATGAGTAAATAGAATCTGGTATTCCGAGTTCAGTTGTAGAACCAGGTGATAGCTCGTCAACACAGGAAGCCAGTCTGATTATTAATTCTTTTTCAGAAACTGATATTACCCCATCGCGAAGAGAATATTCAATGGCCGTAACAGCAATGTTAACAGCCTTCTGTATTTCAGGCTCGTAGAACTGAATGTTCAAATGGTTGTAGAACTCATCAAAGACAGCTTCATCCAATCCGGGAGGAGGATCCATGGAAAAAACTCTATCCGCAAAACTGATATAAAGATCAGAGGCAAGACCACAGGAAGCAATAAAGTATTCATTCATGTTGTAAGTGAGACATTTTCCAAGCCACGATTCAACAGAACCCTTTTTTTGTGCATAATCAGAAACATTCTCAGGGGTAATTTCAGTGAATGAATTAAGTTCGCTAATTCCAATCAAAGCTAATCTATAGGAACTCCGGGCAGGATAGGCTCTGAAAGCTTCAGACTCAATATATCTTGGGAAGTAATGATCCTCAAACTCATATCTCAGGGAATCGTAGATTTCAATACACTCTATATAGAATTCTTCCGCACTTTTAAAGGCAGTTGCTTCATAAAGATAGTCTGCATACTTGCACAAAGATGGAATTCTCAGTGGAATTGGATAAGCTGAATCTCGTGCAATAATTGAATGAATTTGTAGGGCTTCACTCGGCATCCCATTCAATTCATAAGCGATTGCGGACTTGGATAATGAAATTTCTGCTATCAACGATTGTGGGTAGGTCTCAGCAACTGATCGATAAATGTTACCGCAAGATTGACTACCAATATTCTCAGCCATCTTTGCGGAATAGTAAAGAGCAGAAGGAGCAAATGAATTTTCGGGGAAATCATCAACAAATTCTTGAAACTCAATAAATGCCTTATTGAATTTTCCTTCCTCCATTAGCTGCACTGCATGATCGTATCTTGAGATAGGAGATACAAGTTGCTTTACATACGGTTTCCAAAGCATGAAATAGCCAGTAAGAAAAAACAGAACGATTCCTATGATGTAGAAAAATGTATGATTAGTACGATTTCTGGATATTTTCTTCTTTCCTCTTAAAACAGGCGGGGAAACATTGATGATGTTTACCTTCTCAGAATCAGCTATTTTTGTAATCGGTGCGTTTGAACTACTATATCGTTTCAGAGTGGATACTGCTGCAGAAATCCATTCAGAATCATTTTTGTGGTATGCATCAATCCATTGGTGCGAATTAATGAAATACATAAGCCCTTTCGAAATTTCGAATGAACCCATGATAACCGGTAAGATAGGAATGTTTAGTCTAACAGCCTCTTCAATTTCTCTTGAAACCTGTTGAGATGAGTTTGCCGATTCAGATAGAAGAAGTAGCATTACACTTGACGATTCAATTGCATTCATTATTGATGTAGCCCAGCTATCACCTGGCTTTATATCTCTAGATGCTATCCAATACTTAAGTCCTTCCCTCTCGAGGCTTTTGACTAAGCGATGAACTTCCTCTGTGTTTCTTGAAGAATGGCTGATGAAAATATGCATTTGGGCTAGATTCTCCTTAAGTACTTACTTCGTCATGATTTACTATTGTAATTTTGTGTTTTACAAATATACACAACTTTACTAACCTTTGCGATAGTACTATCTGCCAGTATTGTACATCCACTCACTAACCCGGTTCTCTGCTGTTTCAGCAACATCAGTATTCGCCATATGAAAGAAAAGGGCTGCGTTTGCAGCCCTTTTCTCCTCTGCTGAAATTCTCTATCCGTTGAACAGGTGAGCTCTGTTGAGGAATTCAACAAGAAGTTCAACTGCCGTTTCAACATCGTGCCTGTGAATGATGGCAACAGGGCTGTGACCGTTCCTTGTGGGAATGGAAAGGCAGGTGGCGTGTGTATTGCCGCCAAACTTCTGCATGGAGCTGGTGTCTGTGCCGCCTCTTACCAGAATCTCCATCTGATGATCGATCTCCTTTTCCTCGGCAATATCTCTTATGAAATTCACCAGTGAGGGGGAACAGATAACACTTGCATCCTGCTGTTTGATTGCAACACCCTTGCCCAGGTCACAAATTCGCATTGCCGCAGGGAACCCGGGGGTATCTCCAGCACCTGTGATGTCTGCCGCTATACCGATGTCAGGCTGTATGGCCTGCGCAGCAACGGTGGATCCTCTTAAACCAACTTCTTCCTGAGAAGTGCCGACACAGTAAACATCAATATTGGGATTGCTGTACTTCCTGAAGGCCTCTGCAATAATGTAAACGCCAACTCTGTCATCAAAAGCTTTGGCTACAAAACAGTCACCCATCTCCTGGAAAGATGTGTCCATGGAGACCCAGTCGCCTCTGGCAACCTTCTTCTTCACGGTCTCTGCGGTCATGCCGAAATCTATGAAGAGCTTGTCGAGTTTCATTGCCTTGCTGGCTGTTTCAGGTGTGAGGGCCGGAGGGGCACAAACAACACCTGTAAGGATCTCACCCTTGCGGGTATGAACCCTCACTGTGTGGCCGAAAATGGATGCGGCACTCCACCCGCCAACCGGAACTATTGATGCGAAGCCATCCTTGTCGATGTTGTAGATAAGAAAGCCAATCTCATCTATGTGACCGGCGATCATGACCTTGGGCCTGTTATCGCCATCGGTTCCGTATTTTACTGCCGTAACGTTTTTTATGGCATCGGTCCATATTTCATCAGCAGTGTTTTTCAGCTCTTCTTTAAAAAGCTCTACCAGGGCATCTTCGCGACCGGAAACACCATCAGCCTCGCAAAATCTTTTCAGCAATTCCATCGTGCTCCTCTTTCTTTCTATCTGTCTATCATTTCAAATCAGTAAACAGTACTATCCAGATTATTGGTATCGCAACTCACTGTTCTACTGAATTTGATTGAAGTTACTGTTGATTATGAAGTTAAAAAATGAAGGTTGGAGAGTTCTTCTTCTGTTGCTCGGCTAGATATATTGAGAAACTCTATGCCGATCACTTTGTCATTCTCGTCGAAGTCCAGAATAACACCAGGGCGAATTTCTTCGGATTCTACAATCCTGTTTTCATCAAGTCGAAAATACAAAGAATTACTCTCTTTGTTGATTCTTATTCTCATTGTATCACCTCACTCTCCTGTCAAAAAAAGCTGTTATCAATATTTCCGGTGCAGTAGTAGTATTTACAATTACTCTTAACCAGCGGTTCCCAAATTCCGGGATACATTTTATTAGATGCCTGGTACCATCACCTTTCTCTTCTATTCTATCGGGAGAATTCAAGGCTAACTCTGCCCATTCCTTCTTGATACCTCGCTCTATCAGCATATCAGCAAAGTGTTTTGATTCTCTCATATCACAATACTACAACCATAATGTTTCAGTGTCATCTATCACAATTCTTTATACATTGTTGTCATTTATGGCTTGCAGCCCATCTTTTTCCAGAATCCGCAAGCAGTACTATTCACGTTTGCAACTCGGAGCTCAACTCGGGAAATACCCTTATCAAGAAACCAACTCTGTGCTGTCTTGAATATGGGAAGAAAGAATCAGGTTCTTTGTGAGAATTCATCAGTTCTTGCCAAAGCTCAACGACTTCTGTAAGATCAGTTCGTTCAGCTTGCACTTCATTCATCTCATCTTTACACTTCAACTACTGTTCAAGGTGTTTGTATTTCGAAACCTGCTGCATCCATGTATGGAGTTGCTGTTGTACCTGAGAATCGAATATCTCTGAGAAGAGCCTGTGCAGCCTCTGTGGGAATGAGCCCATTCTCCAGAATCTGATTCAGGTAATAGAACTCGATGATTGCACTGCTGCCCCAGTCCACCGAAGAGGTGTAACCGGAAACTGCAAAATCTTCTTTCCAGTTTGATCTTGAATTCAGGATAGCCTCATCAGTGCGTCCGGCCATTATCTCACAGCAGCTGAAATGTACAAGCTGAAGATTGTTCATTGGTGCAAGTGCACCTGCAAGTTCCCGGGGAGAGATCGTTCCTGAATTCAGTGAGATACCCGCTGTTGTTCCGTGAGAGGCAAAGATCAGGTAAACATCACCGGGAAGAACTGCAGCCTCTGCACAAAAGTTCTGAACATCGTCTAGCGTGAGTTTACTTTAAACC
>JAGLOJ010000053.1 GCA_023139045.1 Candidatus Sabulitectum sp. | reverse complement strand
CAAGCGAGGACGACCTTGCGCTACCGGATCGCCTTCGATAAAGAATTGTATGGGAGACTTATTCATTTGCCTTCCCCGTGGAACTTGGCGAGCATAGGATTGGACTCCCAACAATCTTTTCGGCATTTGACTCCTCCGTGCTTACGATTCCCCACTGTTCAGCCATTGCATCAGCGATCCCTTGAAAAGTTTTACTACGTGCTTTTGCACGCTCATGCGGGGAAAGTTTTGCGGCCTCGACATACCACTTAGCCATCCTCTTACCACTCTTAAAGGTCATATATTCAGGCGCTACTATTTCCGTTGGCGCAAGTAATGGTAAATTCTTAAGCCACAAACAAGTCTTCTTAGCTTCTTTATGTCCATACTCGTAAGGCTGTATTATTTGATTTGGCTTTCTCCACCGCGTACTTATTATACCTACGGGATTCTCTATACAGATTTTATCTATCGGGGCTTCTGCTAAAACCATGAAAAATTCAACTGCTTTTTCTCTATGCTGTTTTCTGTCAGGGAATCTTGGGTGCGGCCTTCGCTCTTCAACGGGCAACTCCTTGTCCTCGGGATGATAGAACCATTTATTACCCGTGACAGTTAGATACGTACACGGCGGGTGCGCGATCATCATATCCCACCCGTCATTCAACACATCGAGAATATCACCTTGATAGTGCGGTCCAGGCTTAGATGTAGGGAGTATGTCACAGGACATAGCATCGTGTCCTTTGGCTATAAAAGCATCTCTGACCGTGCCGCTTTCTTCGCAGGCTACTAATATCTTCATGCCTTATCCTCCGTATCTTTAACCCTGACTTCCTTACCCTCAGCCTCAAGTTCCTCTTTTAGCGGCCATCCACTATCGGCCTTCGTGTACCCGTAAATAATCCAAGTATCACCATCCTTGTACTGCACCTCGTGGCGGTGCGACGGACATAGACGACAACAGTCGGTATTGGGTTTGCAAGCGTCGGTCACTTTGGTCTCCGAATAAATAAAGACTTTATCAGCCCTTGTGGAATCATGGCTCTTTCCGCTGCATTTTTCCTGCCTTGCGTTCCTGTCCTTGAACCTCTCGGAGCCGCTACATGGCAAGCATCTCCATTTTTGCACATAGGTTTTGGAGCCCATCCTCGTGGGAAACTCCCCCATAAATCGGTAGGCTTCATTCGGTCGTCGCCATACTGACAATACGTGACAGTAACCCTCGGAAGACCTTTTACTACATCCAGCTTCCTAAGTACGCCTCTTGGGTTCTCCATTATCCAGCCATGTTGAGGATTAAGGCCCGCCATGAGTCTCACCGTATGAGCCACTATCTCTTGGTTCTTTACAGCTCTTTCGGTCTTAGGTATATAAGCTCCTCGGCCACCAGTCCAATGGTGTCCTATTGAGGCCACTGAAAAAGCCTCACATGGAGGTGAGGCCCATATCAAATCGAAGTCGCCCTGGGTGCCGAGCATCTGAACTGCTACCCCTAAGATGTCAGCTGTTATTGAACACTCAAAACGAGGGTCTATGTCCAAACTAATAACTTCATGCCCTGCTTTTTCAAATTCCTTGGTTACACTTTTGAGGCCCGCATATAAGTCTAATACTTTCATCTCGCCCCCTTCAGTTCTACCTCGATCATATTCTTTTTCGCATCCCACTTGGCCGGATAGCGGGCACCTTTTTTAATTAAGCTGTTATAGTGGGCGATAAATGCCTTGCAAGAAAACATACTGCTCGGCCTGTTGAATTTATAGAACTTCGTAGCCTTCGCGAAGCGTAAATCCCGCTTGACTATCTTTATCCTGATACGTTTGTTCTTCTTGTCTACCTGGTAGGTAGCATAGACAGGGTCGGACGGGAACTTATCACGGAGCGTCTTGCCTATAAATATATGGGCGCCGTCATTCGTTATGCTTATCGCTTCACCCATGTTCCGGCCGTGCGGTTTATCGTAGGTTTCAAAGCTCATAGTCCCAGTCTCTCTCTCATGTCCTCACACCCGTTATAGGTCAGCGTAAGGTTGTGGTCGTTAAATAATGCCTCGTATGTCTTGAGCCGCGCTACTTCTGCCTGAAGCTCGGTGTTGGGTTCGGTATGGGTTGTACCTATAAGATATGCACCGGCCAACCCTATTGACAGTACCGTACAAATAGCTATAGCGGCGATATATCTACTTAGACTCATACCTACCTCCTTAAGATTTTTTAGAATCACCCTCTTTTAGTGCAGTACAGGCCCTTATAAGGTCACTCAGGGCAACTACGGTCGGAGAATCAGGGTCTACGTCTATCTCAACGCGCCCATCTTCACGAGAATAGAGTGTTGCACTATCTCCGCACGGCTCCCCGTCTGTGTCATAGCACTGTAAACTTACGCTTTTTACCATCGTTATCTCCTTAAAATGTACTGGGGGTAGGGATTTGCACCCTGCATGAGGTGTAGCATTCCTCGGTGGTGCACCTACTGTAGCTACCGCGTCTACCTATTCCGCCACCCCAGTGTTATTTAGTCCTTCTTGGCCGCGTCCTCTTCCTTCTGAAGCGCCTTAGCCTTCTTGAATATCTCGTCCTTATGCTTCTCAAGAAGTAGCTCGCTAAAGTTGCCTACAGGTATCTCGCCGAAGAATTTATCGACCATATCGACCTCGTTTGATGTTCTCGTATTGCCGTATACTTTCTTTATGCTTGCGTTCATGTCAGCCTCCGTGTTTAATGTTGTGACCTCGCCAGTTACAGGATGTGTTACCGTAACAGGCCGGTCAAAGTAATAATAGCCCTTTTCCTCGCCCAAGAACTCTGCTGCTGAGATTATCTTGTAACCTGCATATTCAAGATATGGCGTGCGATTCCATCCACCGTGTAGTGTAATACAAACACCGTCCTTGAATTCTTTGTCGGACATAGAAAAAGTACTTATATGTCCCGCTTTCTCTCGCACCCTATCCCATTCTTCCTGTGTCTTGCAGTGTACCGCTATGCGTTGGGGCCAGCGGTGGTCTTTGTAGCGTTGGGTTACGCCTTTGTCTTTCATGTGCCGTATTCCAAGGACACAATCACCACACCGTATTATTACTGGAACAGGACACTTAGGAAGGGCGCAGATATTACCCTCTATGGTCTTCCCCACTTCCTCTTCCGTACACTCTGGTACTTTATAGCCTTCAAAACCTGGCATCCTTATTCACCTCCTTTCGATAGAATTATCCTACTCTGCCGGTATGTTCCCCATCTCTTCGATCTCTGCCTCACGCATACGCGTAACGTCGTTTATTATACCCCTGTCTTCCTTCGACATGGCCTTAATAATCTCAGCCTTGTCATCCTCCCACCGCTTTATCTCTTCCTTGCTATTGAGCACGTTTATCTCGCTCATAAGCTCGTCGCGATGCGGGCCGGCAGGAGTCTCGGCCTTGGGTTCGGTCTCGCCCTTTGGCGTCTCTTCGCCGACGACCTCCGCCTCCGTTGTCTTGGGCTCGGTAAATCTCTGAGTTACTTCTTCGGCGGAAGGGCCACTATTTGCGGGGCCTACGTCAATAACCTCGTCTGCGGTCTGCATGCCCATAAGTATCTCCGGCGCATACAGTCTACCGAAGAGTGTGGCCGCGCGGTAACGGATCATCAGTTCCGGCATATTCTGCCACTTGCTACCGGGCTTTTTAAGCCAGCCCTCCTTGTCAGCCATCTCCATAGTAATCGGAGGCCCTTCTAAGCGCTCACCTGTAGCCTTTTCTATGGCCCATGCGATACACGCCAAGGTCTTATCTTTACCGCTCATCTTGTAGCGTATAGGCGAGAAATTACCCGTACTATTTACGGCTGCAATAATGAACTGCGACGACCATGAGGGCTTGCCGTGAACGATATACAAATTCTGCATAACTGACATCGGACTGGCGCCGAGCCTATTAGCCAACTCCATAGCTATGACGCAGTTCGCTATATTGCCTTTAAATTCCTTCGGCACAAGGTCTGACTGGGCTAACATGCCGGCCTGCCTCTGTATGACCGCAAACGATGCCGAACTACCAAAGCCGGCCGCAACATCAGGCACTTCCTTTTTGACTAAATCCTTATTCTCTTCCGGTGTGTCTGCGTTCTCTGTCATAATTACTGCCTCCTTTTAGGTTAATAACTTAATACAAGATCTTCCGTATCTCTTTTACCGGCAACAGTCCCACGAGAAAGCCGAGCATCTCGTTGGCGAGCTTCGTACACTCGTCACAGTTTATATGGCGATGATTGCTACTTCCAATGCGTGCACCGTGCTCATCTTTCTGATGAACCCACCATCTCGGGAAAGGTGTGCCGTCGCAAAATATCTTTCCTGTATGTTCCTTTACGACACAACCCTCGCAGTCATTCTCGTGATATTCGATACATAAGGAACAATCCTTTGGTCCACGCTCAGACCCTTTTGTACTTCGTTTTATTTCCAACCACTTCCCGATTGAGCCCTTGACAAGTTCTACGTCTTTTTTCTTCATACCGTCTCCTTTTAGATTATTATTTATACCACGATGGCTTCTCAAGCATCTGAAGCTCACCGCTCTGGTACGGTGGGTAGAACCCATCCTTCTTGTATATACGATTTAACTCTATCAGCTCCTTATACTCTTCGCGTCCGGTCTCTATAAACTCATCGTCTAATTGATATGTCGCTACCATATATGGTGGTTCCTTCTCGACGGCTATGATTACAAAGGCATCGTAGAGCCTGTTCTTGCCGACCTTGCCACTCTTGACAAGATTCATGGCGTCGAGATAGAAGGCGGCCTGTCGTGCGTACCCGAAGGTCTTGACCGACCTCAGAAACCCCTCGTAACTGGCATCCCGTGTAGTCTTCAGGTCTACCAGGGTGCGTGTCTCGTCCCCCGGCAGGGCATCTGGCCTACTCTTGCACCGCACACCGTTAGAAGTCCATACAATCGTCTGCTCTGTGACGCCCTGAGCGAGCAACTTCTTAGCCATAGGGTGATCGTAGACGGCCATCCTCATATTTATGGCATGGGTAAATTCGTCATCAGTGATAATACCCTTATCCTCGTTCTCTTTCAGGAAGGCCGCGTACTCTTCCTTGCCTGCCTTGGTACGTTTATTTATATCCGTAGGTTCAACAACGAAGTCCTTATCGAAGGCACAGAATCCTTCCAGTACGATACTGTGTACCGCGCGGCCAAAACCAAGAGCCTTAGTGTCGTCCTGTTCCATCTGCGACTTAACCGGACACTGCTTGAGCTTGCCGAGGTACGAGTTGCTTACCGCGTCTATCGCAAGGTAGTCCGTGAAGGGTATATCCGCGTGGATACCGTACTTCGGAGTTCGCATTGCTATTTGTTTAGCTGTTGGCATAAAGTTCCCCAAGTTCAACGATTATTTGGTCAATTTCACCTGCTGCAGCGACGCCTCTCATACTGACCTTTGACGCGGCGGTCCTTAATTCTTCGATACGGCGCTGTCGTTTTTCTTCACATTGCAAATATGTCTTCAATATTTGCTCGCGACACATATTACAATATTTTAGATACACAGGTTTTCCACAACCGTTGCACTTGCCTATCGCGTAGTCACAGCTCATATTATCCTCCTGTGGATGACTGGCTTTCTGACTTTTGCGGGTTCAATAAATAATCTACAATCCGCTCTCTTACACTTCGGGCAACGAGTCTGCTTGTGGTCGATCTCGGGGACTTCTGGTGTTAAAGGTGTTACGCAAAACTGACACACAGCGCCCATAATAATACCCAGCCTAAGAATTTCTCGCCGCCCGGCTTCCGTGCACGTAATTGTTATCATCTCGGCACCTTTACTTCGTCTACGAGTTCTTTGACCGTCTTAGAGCCGATAGTATCGTCGTCGTTCAGCTTAGTCATAACGACGTGACCTTGTTTTTCTTTTACCAACATAAGGTCATGGTCAGGGCAAACTTTTCTTATATAATAGGCATTATCGCAGACGCAAAACCCCTCATACGTTTCAAGTTCAAGTCCGCAGGTCATACAATACTCTGACACATACCCATATATATCGTTACGATTTATCATCGGACTATCCTTTCGCGTTTAGTACGACGCTTATTCATTCCGTACCCTTTCCCTGTAGTCCCGTATACCGGTATCTAACCGCCACTCTTTGATATACTCCCTACACTCTTCGCAGTCCTCGCCAATAGCCCTGAGCTCGCAGGTATTGAAGTCGTGCTCGTCTTCCGTCATCACACGTACTCCAGTAAATATTCGATAATCAGCAACAATATGTAGGAATGTATCATCGTCATGCTACCAATCTTCGCCTGTATACCTTACGGCGGTTACTGTTCATACCGACATACTCAGTCTTGATATCATAGCCGAAGATATTGATAAGATTCCAGATGGTCTTAGTCTCGCTACCGTCTGCCGTGGCCCTGCGTATGGCTCCCGTAGTGTGCCACTTGCCACCTTTTAAATAATCAAGCATTATCTTGTAACGTGATGTCAGCTTTGTCGGGTCATGACCTTTCTTCTTACCGATTTTCTTCTTCATGGGGCCTCCTTTAGCAATTCGGGATTTTCGTAGATGTTGCCGACGACCTCAATAAAGCATTTATCGTTACAGGCCCAAGAGTGAACAGGAAAGCCATAATGGGTACACCAAAATTGCCCCTTGCTAAATATAACCTCTGCTATATTTTCATCATCCTCAGGCTCTTCCTCTGTTGGGAGCCTCCCTAATTTTACCACATCCCCCTCGTATATCTCCTTGCCGTTCTTGTCGAGAAGTCCCGTGAATTGCATAAGTTTCATGCTTTTTAAAAAGGGAATAAATAAACCGCTACCACCCTGTAAGGACAATTGTGTGCTCATTCCATCAGCAAGTGCAAGCGGAGTTATTTTTTGTAAGTCCACCATTACTTTTGTATTTTCGTTCCAAGCCCTTACTTTTATCTTCATCACTTATCTCCTAAACATCAAAAACCCCTTGCGCGGACGGGCAAACGTCACACAAGGGGTACAGACCTTTTGATGCTCTCCCCCCAAGCCAGTGTGGGGAGAAGTTGAATTATTAAATTGTAGGTTTGCCCGTCCATGTTTCTTACTATACAGTACGCTAAGGTACTTGTCAAGAACTTTCTTACCATACTTCTAAAAATAATTCTATCCTGTTGATTCTATTCGTCTTCTTCGGTAGGGCTTTCAGCGTTATTCACCCCGCAAGTTAGGTATATCTCGTTAAGATATCCCTTGTCAATGCACATCTTGGTTTTGTCGGTCGGGTGAGTGCTCATCTCTTTGCTATCAGGTAGGACCACTACCTTCTGGCCGAAGCACCCGCTTAAGTTTATCCCGAACAAGCACAGAGATAGCAATATCATCATCTTTCGTAGGGTCTTCTTTCCCGACGAGCGCTTGGAACTCTTCATATTCCTTTTTCTCCAGTCTTGCGGGCGCAGACTCACCTCTGTCGGAGAGGAAGTTAAGCACCCACATGATTATTTTTAATGCAGTGTTAACCATCGGACTTCTTAGATATAAGCCCACCGACAAGGCGATACCCGCCCTTAATTACCTGGTCGGCTATGGCTATGATACCGGCATTGGCCGTCATATAGGCTTCCCAGTTCTCCGCCGTAAGCTCAAAGCCCTTAACGTGCGCTATGATACCAAGTGCCAGGCCTATACCTAAGGTCCTTATGAGCTTGCGGGGCTGAAACTCCTCGCCCTTCTTTATCTTGGCGACATACGTTGACATCGCTATAACTGCTGCTGCTATTAGTGCTATAATTATCGCCTGCATCATTACCTCCCATTTAAGGTTTACGTACTTTGGTATTTATCCTCTCTCATCATAAAGGCAAGTTCGTTTGCCCTACCTTTCACCTGCGTAGCCCACGTAGAGTCGAGCATTTCTTTGGCCGCGTCCTTGTAGCGGTCTTCCTTAAGCGCCAAGAACATTCTCTTGAACTTCAGAAGTCCTCTAAGGCCAAGGTTAAAGCACATATCTACAAGGACTGCCCTGCGTACTTCGGAGAGCTCGTCCCAGTATGGTATGTTGAGCTTGAGTTCTCCGTGAGCCTTGACTATATCGTTCTCAAGAAGAAACTCTGCCGCTTGCTCGCTGATACCCTCCGAAAGAATAATCTCGGCCTCTTTGCCGACGATACCGGTAGCGTCCAGATTACGGCCATAACCGATAGTCAGCTTACCTTCCGTGCAGAGGTATGGCTTGAGCCTTAATCCTTCGTGCTTCTTAATGAGATTTCTTAGGTCCTGCGACATGATCTGTTCCTCCTTCTATGTGTGGTTTGTATACATCGGCATAGATTTTATCGACTCGTTGCTCCACTCTTTCTACAGAGTTTTTTAAATTTGTCACCTCAATCTTAAGCTCCTTCGCCAATACATATCCTATAAAAATTCCACCGATAGCACCCGCGATTACTATTTCTAAGATACGGGCAGTATTGAGCTTAGGTTTCCCCCCTACTGTGGCCATGAACGGTAGGCATGCCAACGCTTGCATTATTTTATCAGGCATCTATTCCTCCTCGAATTTAGTCCTTTTAAGTTGACCGAGCTTGGCATGAAACCGCTTGCCCTGTATACCCGGAACTCTCCTTAACTGCTCTTCCAATTCTTTGCGTTGCTCCGGGGTAGATACCCTCCATCTGTTCCAGTACATGAGGGCCTTGGTTTCCGGTGAGGCTCCCCCCAACTCCATCCACCATTGCCTGTTCGGCAGGTTCTGGATACGACCCCTGCGAATATGCCTCTTATTAAGCCGCGACCTCTCTTCCGGAGGCGCGTTGCGTATAAAATCAGTGACGGCTTCACGGCCAGCCTGTCCGTCATAAAAGTCTTGTGATATCGCATCGAAGTCTCTTGACAGTACCAGCTTCTCGGTATTCGCCTGTATCTTGGCTTCCTTCAGTTCTTTCTTGAACTGAACACCGGGGCGCGTACTTCTAACCAGTCTTCGGATAAAGGGCTTCTTCAGTAGGAGCTCCTGCGATACCTGCTCCCTCTGCTCCTCAGGCAACTCGGCAAGTAGCTCTTTCCAACCATAGCCGACCATCGAGGTGTAGATATTACCCGTGGTAAAGTACTGACTGAGCGCGTGCTTCAACCTCTCAGGAGACACCCCGGCCGCTTCGCCGGCAGCGACAAAAGCAGGGTGGGTAAAGCGAGTAAACTCTTGACTTGGCTCTACTTCCGCGCCCTTCCATATATCTTCGTTCCTGAAGAAGTCCTTGTTGGACATATACCCCAGCATAGCGCTAAACACTGGTGGTACAGCACCTGTAGGAACTATCGGCGCAAAGTCTGCTATAGCCTGCCTGACCTGAACATCATCTACTTCGTCACCCATATACTTGGCCATAAGGTTTTCAGATATAGTAGAGACAACTCGCTGGCCTTGATCCTTTGGAATCCTGAAATACATCCACTTCTTATTGCCATCCTTGTCATGATAGCTAAACGGCGTTGTAAGGATGAAGTGTCCGACCTTATCGCGTGCCGGAATCTGATCCCATGCTTCAGGGTTCATAAATTTGTTAGCCAAATAAAGACCCGCAGAAAGGGTGCCTATCTGTCCCACTTTGTACGCAAAGACTTTTTTATTTTTCTTTGCGGCCGTAAAGTATCCGCGTGTACCCTGAATAGCAGCATTGAGGTACGGTATAGCCGTATCCGCCGCCTTTATGAAGCTGCCTCCCTGAGAGAAGTCGAGCTGACTGCGCGCTATATGCGTAGCCTCTGTCGGAGTCTTACCATTCTTTATGGCCCTCTCTCTTATAGCAATCCTCGTAAGCATCTCTGATGTCTCCCCAAGATAACCCATTACATCCTGTATCTTGCCTATCGCACCTTTGGTCTTTGAGGTGAGGCGACCTTGCTGAGTAAGGGTTTCCATCCCTCCCCCTTCACGCACATAGTCTTTAAATCTACCCTTCCGTAAGAGTACGTCCGGAAAAACTTTGACCATGTCCAAGCCTATCTGCGGAACGGCCTTTACAAGGTGAGGGGAAAACTCTGTTGTAACGAGTAGTGCGCGGCCGATATCTCTCGGAAGATTCGCTAAGGCAAACTCGGGGTTAAGTCCGGTCGCCATCGCCTTAAGTACTTTAGAGCCGGAAAGCCAACCGGCCCAAGCAGCCAGGCCCGGGCTTACCTGAGGGTCACTCTTGACCCACTCACGTGCCAGCTCAGTAGGCATTATCATTTCTCGGGGCTGACCTTCGACCATAACGCTGACCTTCTCATGGCCGGCAGGCGCCTTCTCGTAGACTGGCTGACCTTCCTTTGTAGTCCTTACTACTTTAGCCGGCCGCGCTATCGGATTCTTAGGAGTTGTCGTGGCCAGTTCATATAGAGCCTTATTCGCCCTGTTCTTGAATATGCGCGTCTGCGTTCTTACGATAACTTCACTAAGGAGTAACGGAGAATTCATTTCCATTTTGTCAATGGTGCCTTCTTTTAGGGCCTTGATACCACTGTCGGGTACGGTTATCTTTCCCCCTACTGACGGTCGAGAAACTTCAGGGTCAACATACTTAAGAACTCGACGTGGTGAATAGTCCCCTACCGCAACCAAATTATTATAATCTCTTTCAGAGATAAGTCCCTCCTGCCTTAGTTGATCGAGCTGACTCCTCGTTTCCGCAAAATATCTATCAGCCCTTGCCGTAAGATTCTCTCGAAGCTCAACCGGAATCTCATTGAGAAGAGCCTGATGTTCTTTGGCCGTCAGCCCTCCGGGATGCTTTATGGGGGAAGGTCTCTCTGGGAAGCCTAATTGCCTTAAACCTTCAGGAACTTTCGGTGCCTTAAAAGTATCAATAGCTACGATTCGGCGTGAATTTATAGTGGCATTTAGCCATCTTTGCTCTGTTTTATTTAAGCCTTGATAAATCTCCCTGGACGCTGCATTAAGATCGGCCATAGCCTTAGAGCCTGCACCAGCTATTAGCTCCTGGTGCATAACAGCTTCCTTCCCTAAGGGGCCTTGCTTCCTCAGCTCAGCCTTGACATTACCTCCCACATCAACGATACCACGTTTTAGAGCCTTATAAACATCACCCGCCTTGGTCTTGCTCATGGCCTGAGATTCCTTCTCGGACTTCTCAAATACTGTCCATGCCTTTCCAGCGTCCTCGGTGAGCTCTATCTTCGGCCTCTCCGTGGGCCTGAGTGCTTCTTCCGAGCGCACGATATCTGTTGGACGCGGCGCTTCGGACGGGGTGATCGCTTCCGCCGGCCGTACAGGTTCTACCGCGCGGGCTTCTACTGGCGCAGTGCTTTTTTCTACCGCCTTATCAAAGATGTCCTTCGGAGGTTCGCGAAGCAAGTCCCCTTCAAGATTCTTAAAGTCCACCTTCTTCTCGAGCGTCTTACCTACCTCACCTAAGGCTTTTTCAGCTTCGGCCAGAACCCTCGTTTCTTCGGGAGTCAGAGCCTTACCTTTCTTGCCGGCCATCTTCTTTGCTACGGGCGCTAATATAGGCAAGGCTTCAAAGAAGGTACCTACAGAAGCCTGCGCGACTGGCCCTCCGGGAGTTCGCTCCCCCCAAAACTCTCCTGCTTCGGCGAAGAGCGCAAAAAATCTATGTATAGCTGCCATACCCGACTTACCGGCCTCGGTGCGCGGCTCATAGCCCATAAGGTTCTGCACCATCTCCTGTCTTTTTTTAATAACCTCCGTAGTTTCATCTGCACCCTGAAATCCAACGCGGACCATAGCTTCCAACCCTATCGGGGCCTGCGCGACAAACTGGGCCGTATCAGATAAAACCCCTACGCCGATATCTGCCAACCCGCCTATGCCGAGCCCTGGGCCTGTTGACAGCCCCATCAACTCCCTTGAAATATCTTCGGCGGTAAGAGGGTCTTCTCCTAATCCCGGCTTACGGCCAAGACGAGAAGCTGTGGGAGGGGCAGGCTCAAGGACGGCTGGCCTCTCTCCCATCGTCCGTGGTTGCTTGCGCACAGGGAGTGGTGCTTCACCGGGGAGCGTCATTAACCGACCCTCCTCGGCTAATCTGGCGAAGATATCCCTCTCCGCAGGTATTGGAGCAGGGGATGGCCTAATTAGCTCTCCAGGGGCAGCCTGTGGCCTCTCAGGGGCGATTGCGGCCCCGCCACCGAGAACCCTGTCGAAGACATCGCCGCCTGTAGGCGCGATAGGCTCAGGACTTGTGGCCATCAATCTGTCAAAAATATCAGCCACCGAATGAATACCCTCTCTCTCTGGCTATCTGACGCGCCCTGTCGGGATCACCACCGGCCTCCACAAGTATAGCCTGAGCTGTCGCATCATCAAGTTCTCTCGTGCCGCCCGTAGGCGCTTGTGCCGGTACTGGGGCTCCCGGAGGCGGCGCGAAACCACCACCGCCAGGTGTGCCACCTGCACGACCGGCTTTTATCTGGCCGAATAGCTCATTGATCGCGCCAAGACGTTCAGTGGATGGAGCAAATTGGAGATTCGGGTCCTGCATTACTAATTGGGTTGCCTGGGCGTAGGCAGGGTCAGCTGTTTTTCTGGATACCAAGAGCTGCTCCTGTTCACTAAGCTGTTCGCCGTCCATCCATTTCTGTAATGCACCCGCTTCTATGTCTCCCGTAGATGGTTTTTCCTGCGACATCTCGACCAGCCACTTCATATCCTTTAATGACGGTTCATCTTTAAGGTTGTGTAACTTCTTACTCCTGAGTACGTCCTGGATAGCTGAGGCCGACGCGCCCTCTGTCATGCCTTGTTGAATTATCTGATCTCTCTCGTCAATCTGAGCCTTATGCCCTTCTGTCACCTTCTGCAATTCGGCCTTAGCCCATCCAGGCGTTCCGATTTCCGGAGCCAAAGCAGCACCGGGAGCACCAGGGGCAACTTCTTCTGGGGCAGGACGACCCTCACCTCTAACGAAAGCCAGTGTCTCTTCTACTGGAGCAAACCCCTCTTCTGGAACTCTTCGACTAAACGCCCCTACACCTTCAGGGCCGCCACGAAGCAAGACATTCTGCTCGCCGGGTCTTCTCTGTAGAAGAGAGCCTCTTTGTCCTGGTGCGCGGGTAGTAAATAGTTCCCCTGGATCCAGACCTTCTAACTCACGAGGAATAGAATCCGCCCTTCTTAATACTCTTCCGTCTCCGTCTGGCATGATATCCTCCCTATAGTCCGAATTGAGACCTAAATGACGTATCGGCCTCTCGTTGCTTTGTTTGTACAATACTTCCTGTATAGAAGTCACTTAACGGCCTACCTGTACGCTCACTCTCTATCATAGCGGCCCGCTGGTCATCGTCGCTCTTCCAGAAAACCTGGCTCGACGCCTGCGCTCCTTCAGCACCACCACCGCCACCAACAAAGTGCCTTATCGCCGCGCTCGTGCCTGAGAAGCCGCCACCAGTGGTACCTCCTCCGAACCCTGTGCTACGCACAAAGCGCGTTGGTTGGCGAGTCGGCCTGCGCTCTTCCTCCCTACGTAATAGCTCAGAACGACGGAAGTCCTCTCGCCCTGCCTGGAATTCAGCTTGAGCTCTGGCCTCCCCTGCTTGAAACTCAAGCTCACGGCCTCGCTGAGTGGCCGCAAACTCGGGTCCAGCGATAGCCTGGGCCTGGCGCTGCGCACCTGCCATTATGTCGGCAATATTCTGCCCTCGGGCCCCCAATACCTGCCTTCTAAGCAAGCCAGCCAAGGGATTACCCCTTCGCCCGCCTTCAGACCTTGCCGCCTGAAGCCCCTGTATGGTCCCGAACCTCTCGCGTCGGAGCGCGGGAGCTGCCTGTTCCTGCGTAAGTTGCCTTATTCTTCCAACGTCGAGTTTAGGCGGAACAAATATCTGCGGCTCTCTGAATGTAGGCGCGGTTGAACTCTTCTGCCTTTGCTCAATTATTTGCTGGTGCGTTAATGCTGGCATACCTATTTCCTTTCCTGGGTAACGAGAAAGTAGCTCGCACCCCATATCAAAAATGGATTAACTGTCACTCCCGCTATTATCCACACTGCTATACTCACCCAAAAGCCTGTACAAAGCCTACAATCCGCGGGATGCCGGCCGGCGATCTCAAGCCATGGAGTCAATCCCTTAAATATCTCTCTCGGACGTTTAAGGGCCTTACTTGCGACTAAGGCTAAGGTCACTATATATGCCGCGAATATCTGTACCACAATGTCTACGATAACCTCGATCATTTTATGTCGGCCCCTTCTGTCTCATTTTTACCACAACAGCCCTCTCCTTCAGCCTTGGGTGGCACTATCGTGGTCGATGCCTTGCTTATATCCGCCATCTGCATCAGGTATGCGCGTTTAGGCTCGAGATGTGGATACTTAACCATGCCCGCCTTGGCTATCCCGGCCTTCTGAACATACGATCCTTCGGGCAATATCGGAAAGTCCAGCTCTTCGCACTTAGCCACGTACTCCTTATAGTCGAATGGCTCCTTAAGTAAAGTTATAATCTCTATCGCTCTCGTGTGTATCATATACACTCCTGTCTAAAATATTCTGTCATATATAGCGCCCACCAACAGTTAGCAAAGCTACATGACTCTACGGTAACACACGGCGCTGTAGTAAAAATAGGGCAGTCGCAGTGCGGTGGAGTACAGACCGCGTTACAAGGGCCGGAGTTAGAGGCGCACAGCCTGTAATACGCGCGAACCAACACATCCCCTATTATCTCATCGCAATACCCAAAGTCTAAGGGAACACTCCTAAGACCGCAAGGTTCCACTTCGGCTCTATCGAGAATCCATACTTTATTCTTAGAGAACCTCGTCTTAATGATAAGGTTCGGAACCCTACCGCAAGCATCTACTACCTGGATATGGTCGGTAACTTCGTCCCTACATTCACCACAAGACGGCGCTGTATATACGTCGCCAGAGACACTTCCGTTCAACGAACCCGCTACACCTCCTACCTCGAAAGGTGGTACTCCGCCATCCATACCGATTACATGAGAAGTGCCACAACCAACATAATGGAACGGAGCCGTAACCCCATCAAGCGTAGCATGAACCGTACCCTTACATAAGTCTACTCCGTTACCCAGCGGGTTAGAATCCGGCTCGGGCCTACGATAAGGTATCTTAAACATCGACGGGTGAAGCCGTTGCATCTGAAAATAGTTATGGTCCTTCATGTAGGGCTTCTCGAACATAGAGTGTCGCTCTAACCTCTGTGTCCATATAGCCATGTTTGTCGGGGTGTTCATCATGGCATAAAAATCTTTACTTATATAAGGCTGCCTACCCCAATCCCGCCCTATCGTATCAGTTTTTTTAACGCCACGAGCCATCTCTTCCACCAAGGCTGTTTTATAGTATAGCTCTCAATAGGCTTCCAACCCAGATTAGACTTTCTAAACTCCGAAGAGGAAACCCATGCCACTTTCCGTGGCGAACCGTCAGGGTTACGGCTTGGACGACAAGTTACTATCTTTTTTCTCCAAGACTGTTCCATTATAGTTTACTCTTATCTACTTGTATGACCATGCCTGAGTCCAGGAGATACACCTTTTCCCCTATCGCATTATGCGAAAATCTCAAAGTAAAGTGATTCGCTGGCCAGTCCAGATTTTCCCTATCTTTCCTGTATGCGTCTCCTGCCGTAACAGGCGTCATATCAAAGGTATATGTCGCTTCCGCTACCGTTCTTGTATCGCGAAAAGCATCCATGCTGACATTGCCTGCTGCCTGGGCCTTACACCTCAAGACAACACCTTTAATACGCCCTTCTCCCGCTCCTATATTGCGCTCCACGTCGACATAAGCATTTATAGCCGTGGTGGTTGGGGTGACGCCGACAATATCGTCCGTTCCGGTATTCATTCGGTAGACATATCCATCATCTGCGCCACCTCCGTATTGAAGGACGGGCACGTTTCCGCTCGCCGCCTCCACTTCCGCCATGCAAGCTAAGGGTTCTGCTAATTCATCAAAACTAAACTTCCAGTCTACTACATCAAAGACCGGGAATATATTAGGTAATGTTGCCGACGAACCACTGACAAGCCCCATACGCACCACGTTATCAGTAGAATCGAAGCGCAGCCAATGCTTATCCTCATATCCTCGACGTATACACTCTGCTTTCTGCGGGTCAAAGTAGTTCCTGATATCGTCACTTACGAGAGAGGCTTTCTGTCCGTCTGTTACGGCCAGTCCGTAACGAGATAACCAGAACACGAGAGTCTTGACCTCTTGGTCGCTCTCCTGTGAAGTCAACACCCCATCCACAACGGCAGAACATTTACCGTTCAATATCCCTATGCGGCTGGATATAAGGAGCTTACCAAAAGTGCTCGGGTCATATCCCTCGAAGAGTGTCGTACAACCACCTTCTTCGCCACGCTCCTCCTGCCAAACAAGTATCTCATTGTGGAATTGTTTAGTAGATCGTACCTTATTCAGGCGACCATCCCCGGCCTCAAGCACCGCGTAGTCAAAACCATTAAGCGCCGTCGGTTTATTCCTGGCCGTGACATGAAGATACTGGCCGAAAGGATCAAAAGAATATAGAGCCCTTTCCTTCCATACTCCCACGGTTACACCGTTACCCAAGTCAGATATATCGAAGTAGGGTATACCTAACACGCCGAGGTTGACTTTGCTGGATAGCGTCTTGTCGAACTTGAAGCGATACCAGTAAGCATAAAATGGAGAGTCGGAAAACTGCGTCTGTCGCGGAACCTGCGATGTCCTGTCCCAAGTCACAAATCCTGACTTAGTAAGCCCGGCAGTTCCGTCCGTAAGGCTCGTAACCACAGAGTAGGCACTACCCGTCCACACGGCTACCTCGTCAAGCGCGGTAGTGAGGGGGCCGCTGGTAACCTGGATAGTAGCGCTCGTATTCAGCTCACCCGTTAAATTGCCAGTTTCTACAAATATCTCTATAGAGGTAACTTGCAGTATCTTTACTGCCTTATTATTGTTAGAAGTACCTGATATCGTAATAGATTGCCCTTCTTCAAATCCGGCCGAAAGAAAATTGGCGTCTGTGGTGCGTATGACGTCTTTACTCGACCCGTTATCAAAGAAAGATATACTGCTGCTTCCCACAACTTCAGCATCTATTATATTAGGCGTAGCGCCAACATCCACATATAGTCCTGCCAAAGGATCTATGAAGCCTACATAAATATAATCTCCGGCAACGAGCCTGGCTACGTCTATTGAGCTGGTAGAATAAAGGTAATAACTGTCCTGTTCACTATTATAAACTTTAGCTTCTATGCCTTCCGCAAGCACACCATCCCATACGTTCCGTGTCGCCTGCCAATCGGCCTCAAAGGTAACCGCGCTTATCTTAACTTCTGCATCGAGCGCCCCGCCTACCTTAAACTTATACCAAAAGCCTGATTCTCCGAAGAGGTAATGGGGTATCTCGTCCGACTGTGCCGTCCACGTAACGGTTCCTGTCTGTGCTAAGGTCGCTCCACCGGAATCCGTATTGTCGGTGATCGCTACGGTATTCCACGTACCCTTCCAATACTGCATAGTCAGAGTCGCGGCGTTACCGTTGGCCGCCGTTACGGTTATGGTAATAGTCTTGGCCGGCATAGGAGTCTTTACAAAGAAGAACTCATTTGCACCGAGACCATCCAGCACGGCCACGGTAGAGCTCCGGCCGTCAGAGACCTCAACGGAGTAATCTTCGCCGACTTCAGGTATATTAGGCACAGTAGTGTCAGGAAAGACTATGAATGTCGATACGGGCGTCGCAACACCATAGCTTATCTGATGAGCCCTCACGCCGTCCCCAAACAAGCAAGCGTCATTTATATTACCCCACGTAGCGGGCAGAGGATTTGTAACCGTTCCAAGAATATCCGACCCGAATATCCCCGCAGTCGTAGCGGGAGGATTATCCGTGGCCTCCTGGACCGAACCGTCTATTAGCTGTCTAAAGAAGTGGTATTCAACTTTTCCACCCTTAGAGAACTGATAGAGCGTCATGGTCTCAGTTGAAGCGTCGGCAGTATCATGGTGCCTTGCCATACCTAACCGCACTTCAAAGCCAGGACGACGGCCGCGGAAGTTCTGTATCATCGAGTATTCTTCCCAATCCTCGAATTGACGCAGGGTTATTCTCTCCCGCGCCGTTACAGCTCCGCCCCTAAATGGTGATGTTCTTGGTGTTGCCATATTACTTCCTTAGTGGGAAAGTCATTTCCGAGTCATAGCGTGCTTCTTTTATTCCCCGGACGCTCGCGTTATAAGTCTTTATAGAGCGCATCGTCCTATCTGCTATTTTTACCACCTTGTCAAACTGGAGCGCAGATAAGTCCGAATCTACGTCAGATGATAGGTCTACCGCAAGATTAAATATCAAGAACCTCTTATACGCATTGGGTATCAAGATAGACGCAATGGTCGTAGAGGTCAGAGCGAACTCCGCAATCTCCTTCTCGGAGTCTATATAAAGTTCGTAAGCCTTATCCGGCTCATAATCGAAGAGTATCTTGCCGTTAGCTAACTCCGCAAGATAATAGAGATTTTCCGGTCGCCCCCCGCTTGTCTTCTCTCGGATGACATTATACTCCTTCAAAGGGCTTATATTTAAACGATAGTCCGTATTGGAATCACGCAAAAAGGCGGCCGTTATCTTCAAAGGCCTCACCGTATTAAAGTCGGCTCCGGAGCCTATCGTATACTCGCCATCTCCCGTCGTAAGAGTAAAATTCTCCCTTATCATAAAGGGGATCATAAGCCCTTCTATGCTCATCGAAGTAATGAAGTTGTTGAGCGCGTCCAAGCCCTTAGTAGTCTGAGAAGGGCTTGGACTATCGACCCCAGCCTTCTGATAGGCTTGGTTTATTATGTCATTGGCTGTTGAAGTACTCATGATTACCTCGTGTTACGATGATTGACTATCGTGTTTTTCATCTCGGCCTTTGTCGCGCCAGGCTCCAAGACGATACCTTCTTTTAAGGCCACCGCTGTAAGCTCTACCACGTTCATCATGCTAAGATGTTTTTCTTTCTTGACAGGCTTCTCAGATTCGCCGTTAGAAGCCTCAGGATCGTCTGTGGGGGCCTCTTCGATGTCTTCTCCTGTGTCGGTATCGGAATCCTCGTCGTCGTCCTCTGAGGGGCTGTCAGGCCCCGAGTCGGAAGCGTCCTCGTCATACCCTACATCTACCTTATCCACCTCTTCGCTCTCTACTGGAGCCTCTACCTCTTCGGTAGGGTCATCCTCTTCCGGCACGTCATCTTTAAAGGCCGCCGGAGTATCCGCCCAACCCTCCTTATAGAGCTCCTTGGCTTTCTCCGTCGTTACTACCATTGCCTCATAATCCTTATGGTAAACCCACGTCATATTCGACATATCTTTCGCCATAACAAAGCTCCTTCGCGTGAATAGGGGAGGGGTTAGCCTCCCCGCTCACTGGTCTAAGATTAAGTACTACCTATCGTAACGCCGCCATCGGCATTGGTCTGTCCGTTAAGATACCAACTCGTACCGTCGGATATCATCTCGACATAATCGCCGACTACTGCAACGCCATCCACGAAGGTTATCAAGTCACCCACCGCAGAATACGGGCCATCATCGGACGTATCAACTTCGAGCTCGTTGACACCGCCTATGAGTATGTTCGCACTCGCGTTGGTTGCGATCGTGTAAGACGCAGAAGCAGGCGCGGCCTTAACAACGATCTTGAAGTAACAACCCGCGCTCGGTGTCGGCAGGGTCGTCAGATATTCCGTCGCAGAATTCAGGAATATAGTCGATCCGCACTGCGAAGCCGTAAGAGTGTCCGTCGCTGTCGTGGTTTCGTTGGGATAGATCAGACTATCGAGGCCATTGATCGCCATAGTTCCACCGACCGTAGTTACTCCTGTAGCCACGTTAGTACTCACTATCTCATCGGCATACCTTACGTGCCAGTCCGTCTCGCCTCCGGTAGTTTCGAGGATCACAAAGTCGTTCTGCTTCGTAATCGCGTAGCTCGTTGCGCCATCTATGGTATCCGAACCAGCCCTCGTAACCGTTACTATATAGTTCGTAGCATCGGTCTTGAGAACCTTGATCCCGAACCCATTAGATATTGAACTGAGTCTCGGCAGAGTTATCGTAATGTCGGCACTCGAAGCCGTCACCCTGATAATCTTATGATTGTCGCCGGAAACTACGGTATAGGCCGCAGTCTTGGTGACTGTGGATGTCTCGCTATAATTGGGCTCCGCGAAGTTGTTGTTGAACTCCTGGGCGTAAGATACGCTGGCGGTCATCAACAGAACTGCAAGAGCGATAAACAGTCTCTTCATTATATTTCCTCCTGTTTGTAAAGAGGGGGCCGAGGACTTCATAACCCCCTCTTAAGGTTGATAGCTTCTTAGACCTAACCTTAGCCTATGAGACGGCAGGCGAGCTCCTGATAAACCGTAGCCCAGCCATACAGAACGTCGATACGAGTGATAAACTTGTTATTCACTATGTCGAAGTCCTGAACGATCCTCATGCTTATACCCTCGTGGTTCTCTACGTGGGCGCTATGAGTGCCTTCCGGTACTATAAGATCGGCAGTTCCGAGAACAAAAGCATCCCTATGGAAGGCCATGTTTATCGGATATGCTGTATCTTCCGTGCCGGTCATCGTAAGCGCTGCATCATTCGCAGGCAGATTGTCTACGGTAGCAAACTGATGAGTATCAGCAAAGATCGGAGGGGCTATGGAAAGTGTGGCATTTCCAGCGCCATCCGAAGTGACATCCTCAGTTACCGTAAACTGCCTTACGCCCGAACCCGTAAGATCCCTATTCTGAGGGTTTATAGCGTTGACATCGGCGATAGTGATTATATCACCGGCCTTAAGAACAGCTGTACTTGCCTGCCAACCGTCGGTTATAAGGCTCTCCCCCGACTGACTGGCACCGTTTACGAGAGGTGTCGAGCTTGTCGTATGGGTACCAGTGGTGTGCTGCCTTACGTTCTGGTCCATAGACCACTTGAAGCCGAGCGCCCTGCCCATATTACCTGTCGTGAACTGCTCAGATATCGTTCCGGCAGGATTGAAGATCCCCTTCAGAGCATCAACTATCGTTGCCTCGGTATCAGGATTGACAACCAACGTTCTCAGCTGATCCTTCGGGCAAGCCTCCTCGCTCAACCTCTGACCAACCTGAAGAACGATCAGTGATGTCGCGGGTGTCGTACCCGGAGTTCCTACCTGATTACCTACGTTCTTGTACTGGCCAAGACCGTCGTAGTCGATCTTGTTGGCAATGGTAGCCATCGCCGGAAGAAGATGCCTCTGAGCGAAGTCGTCCATCTCAAGCGTCATCTCTTTCGATGTCCATTCTGCGTCAACACCGAACAACGTATCGAGCACCAACTCGGTACTCTTCTCGACGTGGTCTTCGGTACTCAAGGTATTACCGGACCTACCGATATACCTCGATGGCTTCCTAATCCTTAGAGTATCGCCTATCTTAGCACCTGACACGGCGAAGGACTTATCGTACTCCCTGTTTGCATGCTTAGTAAAGCTGAGCATGTTGACAAGAATACGAAGGGCCTCTCTCGTAATCATATCTATTGTTAACTGCTGGTTCGCCATCTTCTACCTCCCTTTAATATCCCAAATCCTGATTGTTCCTGTGTTTGGCGAGTTCAGCCATAGACATCTTACTCACGTCTGTGTTAGGCTCACCACCCTTACCACCTACAGGGTTTATCGGAGTGGGTGCTTTAGATACACTTTTCTTTGTAGGCTTTTTGGTTAACTTCACCTCAAGCCTTGCTATAGCCTGCGCAGCCTGTATCGGCGTCATCCGACCAATCTTCTCGGCCTCACCGAGATTTCTGGCAAGATGGTTCACGATATCGACGCTGCTCTCGCTGGTCAAAACCAGCTCTTCCATCTCATCGGTGTAAAAAACGCCCCCGCTATCTTCAAGAACTTCGTCGAAGTCAGGGTGTCTCTCGTAAATATCCGAAGCCTTAACCGCGTCATCGAAGCCACTGCGTAACTTCCCTGCTGCTGTTGCCTGTGCCGTGGCTGCGGATACCGCGTCGTGCTCTGTTTGTCTTTTTTCCCACTGCCAATCGCTCACGGCCTTTACATATTCCGCCGTGGTTTCATAAGCATCTTCCTGTGGCTCCGGCTTATTAAATGACGACTGCGGTGTGACTTCCTGAGCCGGTACTTGACCAGCCTCGGAACGACCCTCGAGACGCGCTAATCTATCACGTAGCTCACGGTTTTCACGCCGATCCCTCCCTTTATTTTTGGCCTCGATCCTATTAAGGTCCTTTTGGGAGAACTTCTTTTCGTCGTCAGAATCAACCTCTTCTTCCTCGCCCCCCTCTACGGGAGTTCCTTCCTCTTCGCCCCCTGATGGGGTTCCTTCAGGTGTTCCTTCTTCCGCCGGAGTATCTTCCTCCGTTATTACTTCTTCTTCTAACATAACTGCCTCCTATTATAGCCCCGCTAATGGTCCCGCGGGTGGGGTTTGAGGTGTCCCTTCTGTTGCGGGTGGTTGTCCACCTTGCGCTAAGGCGGGTAAATTCTGCTTGATCCGAGCCGCTATTTCCTTAGCGCCCGGCCAATCCTGTGTCGAGAATATCAGATCGAGTATCATCGGAGCTATATCAGGAGCATACTGTAGGGCCTGAGTCATAAACTCAGTAGCCTCCTGTCTGCGCGTGGCCGAGCTCCGTATATTCTCCCTGATGTCATACTTACCTACGGAGAGGTCGTGCACTACAACCTCTTCGCCATCATCATTAACTATGGTCTCATTTATCGTCACAAACTCCTCTTCGGGCGCAAGCTCCTCGCCCGTCTCAGGATCTACCTGAAGAGACTGGCCTTCCATGCCCTCTCCTCTAATGCGTATTGTCCTCTCCGTATCATAGACCTGCGGTATTATATCTATAAGTATCCTGGCCGTATGAAGGATCGCGCGGTGTAAATTGTCCTGAAAGTGGAAAGTCCCTAAGTCGCTTTTCTGTGACCGCGCATCTATGGCCACCTTCGACCTCTCGTTACCTTGCTGCCCGAAAGACGCCTCGAACATACCTATCGTATCCTGGATGTCCTTGTCGGCAACGTTCAATAAGAACGCCCCTCCAGTAGGAACCTGTGGCGGAGGCTCTCTTTTCGGCACAAGAGTCTGGCCGTCCGCATTGTATAGTAAGACAGCCTGGTTCTTAATATTAGCATTCTCCCACATAGTCTCATGGCCTTCTATCTGTTCTGCCGTTGCTATGTAGGGCGCATTAGGGGCCAAAGCAACCGTCTCGGTCATCTTGGTAAGATGGTAATTATACATACGCTGAGGGTCCTTACCGTCCCTGATAAGGCTTCTCTTATATGTTTTACCTTCTATATTTACCTCGTCGCCCACTGCCTCCACGACAGGGATATGCTTGCCGGGCAGGGTCCTCTCTTCGAGAATCTCACTACCTGTCATCTTCACCCACCGAACTTCGTGAGATTTTACCGTGCGCGTTTTCAAGACCTTGAAGCCCTTAGACTCTATGTTTTCTACAGTCAAGCCTTCCTTAAGCGCCCACACCTCTGTCTCGCCGGTCTTGGGATCGAGGGTTTGAACTATCGTCTTATCGACCGGCTTCTTATAGAAGTACTCGGCGACAAACACCTTCTCGTCCTCATACCACAACGCGTCCTTTTCACCCGGGCCGTTGTTCTCAAAATCGGTAACGTCCGCATCTGGATATTCTTCCTTGAATTCCTCTACCGTCATGCCTTCGCGTATAAAGCAGTACCTTCTGCGCGGGTCATAATAGACAGAGAACTGATTATCTATACCCTTTATCTTTATCTCCTGGTCAAAGCCGTCATCCACAAACTCGGTGAGTATCCGCCAGTAGCCAAAGCCTCCCGCGATAGCCTGCTCCCCAGCCTTGGTATATATCTGCGCGGCCTTACTCTGATACTCGATCTGCCTTATAAGGTCATCGTAGATCTGAGCCAGCACAACATCACCCTTGTCGTCTACAGGTATGACTCTGTTTACGGGACGCAAGTCTCTCTCACGGTTTGCTACCTGAGCCACGAACTTACGGAGCTTGTTGGAAGTAAGGCACGGCCGCTCCTCGTTTTCTCTTTCCTTACGCAGGCCCTTTGGCCACTGACCATTTTCCACATTATAGGTAAACATAACATCTTCGATACCTGCCTTGCGAATATCGTGCTCGGCCGTTTGGATAACCTCAAACCTTTTAAGGGCAACGCTCATTAACTCTTTATGTTCTTCAGTATGCTTAGGCATCTAAACCCCCATCCATGAGTTATCGCTGGTGTTACTTACAGGTAAAACAGGCCGTGCCTTTACAGGCTCTTTATACTTAAGGCCCGTAAGAGTCGCGCGGTACCAGTTTTCCATCATGTCATCGTATTCCTTTGCGGGCTTACCATGCTCATCGTACACCCACCTATTTATCTCGTACTGATGTCTCTCGCAAGTGTCGAATACATAATATGTCGGCAAGCCGTTGGTTCCCGTAAGCTCCTTCCAGACATTTCGTATTCCGGACTCCTTATCTTTCGATGCCACCTTGAGTTTTACCCTGTGTTTGGCGAGGCGCTTTTCTATGATGCTGAACGAATCCTCAAGGCCACTGCCAAACCTGTTCTTCATATACTGCGTGTCGCCCTTCGATAGTGGGTCTATGTAGACTTCCTTCATGCGTAGAACATTCTGCTCTTTATACCTTATTATGGCATCTGCCGTCTCTTCAGGCGAAAGATTCTCCCATATCTCATGGATAATGAACTTCACGTTCTGCTCATTAACCGCATGAAAAGAAATGGCCTGTGGCTTATTAAGATGAAAGTCGATCATGGCGATCACCGGCCAATCCGTAGGAACCCCTTTAGGGAAGGGCTCTATCCAATGCTTCTCCATGTCGAACTGCTTAAGCACCCTACCAACAAGAGACTTGAACACACCGAATATCCTGGTAGGTACGTCCTCGGGGTCAACGTCTTTAACGAAGCCAAGGAGTAGCAATCGAGATACATTCTCATCTGTCATGCCAAGACTCTCAAGATAATGCTCAGACGATTTACCCTTATCCGTTACCGGCAAGTCCTTTTCTTTGTCTTTGTAGAGCAGCTTATCAAAGAAGAGCTCGATGTTCCCCTCATCCAGCCCGGACTCTTTCAAAATGTCGCAGTCGGCCTTATACAGGTCTTCGTTTTCCGTTATCAACAGCCTGTCAAGTACGAAGATATCTTTCCTGTTGCTCAGCACGAGGTCGTCGAGCACCCAGGGTTGCGCCAAGGGCGTCATGGTCAATAGCTTCTTACCTCTATCGAGGAGCAGGCCACGTGATATACCGTCATACTTGGTCTTCGGCGGCGGCTCATCAAACCAAGCCCCTTGGCAACGGAAAGACTCGAAGAGCTTATCGTCCTGCGTGTAACACATGATAACGAACTGATTACCGTTCTTCCAGTTCCATATATATTCAACACCCTGCTCATTCTTCTTAGTCGTATACTCGCCGGCAGGGGCCCACTTCTTAAGCTCCGGAATAAGAGTCTCGCCGATATGGAGCTTCCAATCCTCTCCGGTTATAACGATCTTGCGCTTACCGGCTATCCCCAACGAGTCAGGCGCGTAATACTTACCGCGGGCTTGTACGGCGCCTGGGTAATCAGCGGTGACCTCATTCCACGGCTCATAGCCAAGAGCCCACGAGATGACGATATTAGCGCCCATCGCGGTCTTACCTATCTTATTCGAGCTCGTAACTACCGTCGTATTCTTATCCCTGATACCCTCAATCAGGCGTCTTTGCCAAGCATAGGGGCTGTAATGGAAGCACAGATTAGCGTCCTTATCAGCAGCAAGAGCTTCGAGGTCTCTAAGCATCTCTGCTTCTATCTGCTCTTTCTCCCTTATGAGTTCAGCTTTTCTTGCTTCACTTAGCATCGCCTTCTTCTCCGTCTATATGTAGGGAAGTAGATACCGAACTTTTCAACAGGTATCCCCATATATCCCCAGCCACTCTCCTGGCGCCATTCAGGACCCTTACCGGACTCGGGCGTAACCCCAGGGGCGAAGATAGGTATGATCCCGCTTATACACCGGCGTCTCTCAGCAGAGTCGATAGCCATTAGCCACTCTCCCCCTCAGCTTCGCTATATGTTGTCCCGTCGTCGGTGAGACCTTTCTTCCAAACAAGAGTGCCAGCATCGTTATGAAATTCCTTAAAGGCCGCAGTAATATCAATCTTATGCGTTAAGGCCATAAAGACATACATGACCGCTTCCTCAAAAGTCGGATTCTTGGGTGGTGCGCCCACTGACATCTCCGCTATGACGTCGGTCTTCATAACATCGGCCATCTGTGCGTTAATCTGACCGATGTCTATGCGGGCGTTATCGCTGACCGTAGTTGTACTCGAGTTATCGGTGAGTGTAAAGTTGCCGCGTATGGCAATAGTTCCACCTATACAGTTCGCGTTCAAGATTACCTGGCCGTCGCCTTCAACACTTGCATTGTCTGTGCCTGCTTGCCCAAGATTCTTGAGCTCTATGCCGCCTGAATAATGTCTAAAATTAACACTGGTGTTGCCAACCGCCGCACCAACATCGACTGAAGGGGTAGCTGTACCAGCGATTGCTGAGTAACAAGAATTAAAGATGTATGTTCCCGCGCTGCCTAAAACCAAGTCTCCGTCTAAAGCACAGTTCATTAGAGTGGCTAAAGAAATCGTCGCGCTATCCATGCAACATTCTCTGAAAATTGCCCTGGAAGCGCCAGTTCCGATACCGCTAACCGAAGCACTATGTATATCCGTATTGCTTATGTCTTGTCCACCAAGAGCGAGCGTCCAGCCTTCACCTTCGAATGTCTGGTCTGTCTGAGAGGCAATGAAGGTTATAGACGAACCCGACGCGATATGAAAGTGCTCTAAGCCTAATGCTGCCGCCAGTATGTTCGCATCCGTAATGTTATTAACAGGATTGTCCAGAACACCATTGACGTAAGATTCGCTACCAGCAGCCCCATTAACAGTGTCGATGTAGATAAAGCCGCCTTCGTATCCCTGGAACTCTTCAACGCCGCGTAAGTATTTACCGGCCGACTTATTAATATTGTGAGTGCCGCTCGTAAGCAGCTCGTCCCATATAAAGTCTACGAGGTCTTCTATCGAAAAACGCGCGTCATCGCTCAAAGTCAGATTGGTAATACCAGCAGTGGTGAAGTTACCCCTAACTGCAACGACTCCGCCGGTACAGGCCCCCTCTATGACTTGTCCGTTACCTTCTATAGAGGCCGCATCCGTTCCTGTATCGCCCATAGATTCGAGTTGTATGCCGCCAGACCATAGGCGCATATTTAGATTTGTATTACCAACCGCCGCACCAAAATCAAAGACAGGCGATCCCGTACCTGCTACCCGGGACATACAATGGTTTATATACCAATCACCTGCACCCGAACTGGTGATAGTGCCTGACAAGAAACATCTACGCAGCACCGAAGGTGGTAGTGTGACGTTACCCACAGGACAATCCTCAAAGACGGGCGCGACACTCGTATTAGTTCCGGTGCCAGAGATAGCACCCCCGAAGACATAAAGCCCGTCTATAGACTGTCCACCCAATGCCAGCGTGTATGCCTGTCCTGCAATCTCATAGTCGTCGCTATTTGCCGTCAAGGTGATGGCCGAGCCGGGAGCTATTTTAAATCGCTTAATATTTAACGCCGCCGACAAGGTGAGCGCTGCCGCCCATGTAGATACGGGATTGTCTGCAACACCATCCACAAAGGCTTCTGTGTTTGTATTGCTGGCGTTCGTATCAACCCATATCGCGCCACCGGCATAGCCTATGGTCTGGCCTATGTTTACTGCCGAGACAAATAACTGGTCAGTATAAAGCGTCGGGTTTGTTTGACCGACGCACACAAGTCGGACATAAACTTTTCCTAAATCCGCCCCTGTTCCGGTATGCTGTAAGAAAACACTATGGGTCTCAACATCATTTGTTGAGCCAGCCTTGCCGTCAATCGTGGCTATAGTATCCCACGTAGAACCGTTATATGTCTGTAGTGCAATACTATTCGGGACGCCTGAGAGACGTCCCTTCCAGATAACTTCAACAGCAGTCCTACCACCACCAACATCATACTGGTAAACAATATCAATACCACCGGCCGTGTCATCTATTTGGTGATATACGCCGTCATTAAAATCGACACTCTCGTTGGTTCCGGAAGTTTCCACACCGACGAAAGTTACGCCCTTGATAGCGGAATCGACGTTGTCGCCCTCGTTTTGAATGCCGAATGAACCTCCTGAAGCTGCACCTATACCATCCACTTGAGATCTTGACGATGGCGCAGTGTCGTCGGTATAACCAGTCCCATCAAACATGAGTTCTAAGTTGTCGGCAGCGGTCGAATCGCCACTTACCTGAATGACATCTACGCCCGGTACGGCTGTATCGAGATCGAACGCGTGTTGTGCTGAAGCGTGTCCGTAAGTTTCGATTGTAATGGTCGTATCAAGCCAGACTTTTGTGGCTGTTTGGTCTATTATAATTATCTTTATACGCGCCGCCTGCATCTCGGTAGCGGTAAGGACTATTGAATAGGTGCTGCCTTCGTCGGTAAAGCCATTAGTTGTGCTCGCCTCGGCCGCCTCATTCTTCATTATTACGGTATCACCGGAGGCATGAACGGCATCGGTCCTGAAGTCAACACCGGTAACTTCAAAGAGATCGAAGTCTATCGTAGCCGCTTCACCATATTTTCTAAGGAATATCTTGCTCATTTAATACCCTTCCAGTCTGCGCCGCGGTATGGCTAAGTCTACGAATCTTCCAGCGCCACCGTTCCAGAGGAAACTTCTTTCAGCGGCAGTAAATACTCGAGGCAATACTATTACTTGCTGAATATAATCTCCGTAATACTGAGCCCCCGAATCACGCCCTACACGGTATGAGTTGCTTTGAAAGGCCCCAAAACTTCCTACGCTATTTGTGGTGGCCGAGGCAACGTTGCCGATATATGCTTCCGACCTTGCCAGATCCATCGTCCCCGTGCCATCATGCTCGAGCATAAAATGCTGCCATCCCCCTGCAAGACCGGCACCGCTCGCCGTATGTATGCCCGATCTATTCGTTAAGGCATTGTTTGCCTGGTGAAGCCTTGCCAGCAACCTATCGTTGTTTCCGTCGTAGATAAAATTTACTATATGGTTCCCTGCCGTAGCCGCGCCTAACGTAATCAAGGGATCTTGGTCGGCACTTGCGTTCGGGTAGGCCCATAAGGAAATTCCGAAAGCCTGGTTGCGAAAGTCTACATCTCCAAAAGCCGACGTGCCATGCACATAGTCGTCTAAATCGTCAAGACTTAAAGCTGAAGGACCAAAGTGTTGATTGCTCGTTTCCCATCCAGCCCCTACTATTGTGCCGTGATTCTTATTGCCCGACCTATCGTAAGCTATCGAGCCCCCACCTTCCGCGAAAGGCAATATGAGCTTGGCTTCATTAAGGATACTCATTTATATTACCTCTGCGGCACACCCGTTTTCGTGGTCAGGATGCCTGCATATATGGTGGATATCCTTGTGTGCCCGGCCGACAAATTCGGCTGTATATTTAGCCTTAGTCGCTATCGCGTCGGCTTTACCTGTGACCGGCACGCGTATAAACACAGGCGGTATGCCATCGCGCTCATCCTCTTCAGAGCGTATCTCTGTCATCTCGAGAAAATGATTAGGCACTTTAGCCTCCTGTCGCTGCCTGGGCCTGCTTTTTCAGTGTATCCAACGTACTCCGGAGCTCATCGACTCGGGTCCGCGCAGTTTCTTCGTCGGCCTTAAGATCATTCATGGCGAGTATATGCGCCCCCTCGGCCTCCCTGCGGTCCGTCACGAGCTTTTCCAGGAAGGTAGCATGGTCAGCCATGGCTATCGTGGCCGCCTCGTCATAGTCCTCCTGTAGCTTCGCTTTGCGCTCCGTAAGTGCGTCCTGAGCCTTATCACCAAAAAGGCGTGCTTCGTTAACGGAATTATCAAGGTCTTTCAAGGTACTACGCGTTGCATCCATCTCCTCCATGAGCTTCTTATGACGCTTATCGGCCTCATCTGCGCGCTGTTCGGCCATCCTGGCCAACTCAAGCACAGCATGGACCTTCTCAAAAGCCTTATACTTGTTCACATACTGCCGCGTAAGCTGAATAGCCTCGTCCAGACTTATCTCTTTGCAGTGCCCTTTTTCGTCACTCATTATTGCAGCCCTCCCTTCGCGCAGATTATTACCGTGATATCCGTGCTTGCGCCGCCGCCGGAAGTAACTGGCCGTATCTGTGCTGGATTTTCAAGTATGGTCTCCATCGCCTTACTCGAAACGCTTATCTGATTCCCTTGCGGATCAACCAGCGTTACCGCATTAGCTGCATTCGGAGTATCACCGGCGCGCCCGCCCTCATTGGAGCCCTGTATTATTACTGCGGCGCCATCAAATTCCCCAAAGATATGCACTGTCTTATCGGCCATAGTGGCAACCTTTGCCCACTTCCCCTCATCAGTGCCGGTAAGAGATGACCACTTAATGAGCACATTCACGAGATTTTCTTTAGGTAAATTATCAAAACTTAGATCGCTCATAACTCTATCCTCCCATTAACTTCTTTTTCAGTGTTCGCGTCACGCGCTTAATATTCTGGCCGCGTGCCCCTGCGTTTATAGCTATCTGCCGGAGCTCCTTGGCCTTGCTTTTACCTGCTTTTCTTCTATCCGCCCGATTCATTACCCTCTTGTCCTTGTCACCGTAGACTTTAGCCGTCTCTGTGTCTTTTTCGCGGCCTTAGCACGAGCGGTCTTAGCCACTTTTTTTACGGTCTTAACGACCTTTTTCACAACACCGTTCTTTTTCGGTACCGTTTTCTTTTTTGCCGCAACCTTACGCTTTGAAGCCGCCAAAGCCTTACTTGCAGCTTCCTTCTGCGCCTTAGTCGGTTTGAATACCCCCGTCGTTTCGAGTCTGTGCTTCTGTATAGCCTTCTCTGATTTTGCCAGAGCCTTCTTGGTAGGCGTGAATTGCGTGGTAACGCGCTTAGGCGTAACCTTAACTTTCTTTTTCCTGGTAGACTTGGCCGGGTCCCTCGCCAACGCCAACTGTTCCCTCGTAAATTTTCCCTTCCTGGCTACTTTCTTTACTGGCATAACATCCTCCCTGGTTAAACTGCTTCCTTTACAACCTCAACCTCGATAATCCCTTCACTGAGCCCGAGCTCCTTGTTTATCTGCTTAATCCTATCCCTTCTCATCTTCACCGAGCCCGCAAGCATAGTAAAGTCCACGCTTGACGTAGCAAGACCCTTCTCTAAGCGATTCATGTCGTGAACCTGCTTTAAAGCAAAGGCGATATTGTTTATACTCGCGGCCTCAATCTTCTTAGGATCGGTCAAAGCCGCGTACAAAAGGCGCTCCGCTGCCGTCAGAGCCTCTACCTTGCGCTCTGCGAAAGCCCTGTTAAGGACTGGATCACCCATCTGTTCTATTATTTTCTTAAGGGCTTGCTGGACTGACTGCTTGGTAACTCCGAAATAGTCGCCTATCTCCTGGTAGGTGTGGTTATGCTTATAAAACAACCTCAATGCAACGGAAAGGTCAATACGCTGGTTAGACGATTGATTTAACTTCTTCATGGAATCGGCAACTGTGATTTTTTTACCACTTTGCTTCATGCCAAGGATAATACCATGAAAAAAATAGATGTCAAGTAAAAAGTTGCAAAAATACCACAACCCCGAAAAGAAAGTTCCACGTGGAACAAGTGTGGTAAAAAAGAGACTCCCTTTTACGCTCCGCGGATTGGGAGAGGGAAGTCATATATATAAAGGGGTGGGGGTGGGGGTGGCACATACCCCCCCCCCGCCGACACCTGTAATATGTAATAGAATTAAATAGTTAGCTCTAATTATGGCTAAAACTTGACATAATGTATGTTATGCGACAAGTAATCGTAACCCATTGATATTGTTACATATAAAAAATAGACACATCGACACACAGGCTCTACTTATCCACAGACCACAACATATAGTAGTGCGACCGGCTCATCCTTTTAGGGCAGGCAAGGGTGGGCTACGAAGTCACCCATCCTCTCACTTTCCCCTCTTCTTGTGGTATTTTTACCACAGTTCTGCGAGTGTGGTATTTTTACCACAGTTGAGTTGGTGAGGTTGATTGTCAACCTTGGTCGGTGTGTTGGTTGACAATAAGGTTAAGGCTGTACAATCGCTTGTAAGCGTCTTAATCCTTCCGGCCTTAGCTGTGTATGTGTTATTGAGTTAGAGCGCGTTCTGGAGTGTGTGAGCTATCCTGTGGTTGATTCTGTGGTGGTGTTGGTGGGGTTATATTGCTGTATGCTTCTCACTGTCATGCTCAAGACTATACTCTACCCGGTTGTATTTGTCAAGGTCTTTTGCTTTGATTTTGATCTGTTTTTGTCCTTGTCTTTAGGTCTTCTTTTATTCTTATCTGGAGGGCGGTTTTGTCTTTGATTTTTTTGCTGCGTAATACTTCTACTGCTACTGTTACTGCTACTGTTACTGTATGAACCCTTTGACTAACCATTAAGTACCCTTATTTAATGGGTAGCTATGTAGTTGTATTTAGTAGGGAATTAGACTTTCTTCTAAATAATTATAAATAATGCTTGACAATATATTATTATGGGTATATATTAAGAGTAAATAAAGGGCATAAAAACAACCCATTAAGAACCCTTAAAGAACCCATTGATTAAGGGTAGTTATCAACACCTAAAAGGAGGACGGGCAAATGAACATAGAAGACGATCTTAAAAACATGAAAGAGGCTTACAGGAAAGCCGAAAAAGACGGCTTAATTGAGAGACGTTTTACCGAAGGATTTAATCATGACTTATTAGAAGAATTATGGTTTTTTATAGACGGAAGAAAAGGTTCTGGTGTGTATGGTGATGTTGTATATGGCGACCTGATATAATTCTAAGCAGAAAGGGACGGGCAAATGTCAAACTGTACGTGGTGCGAGGAAGACTATAAGGACAGCGAGACGGTCGAAGAGGACGGCGACAAGGTGTGTATTTACTGTCATTCGGCATACGAGGCGCACCAACATCGTGACGCCATGAAAATAGCAATATAACCCTAAGAGGAAGGATAAGACCATGAACATATCACCGGAGTTACAAAAAACCCTTGACGAGAACGACTACGAAGCCCAAGGCCGTGAATTCCTAAAGATGACCGGCGTCACCTTCAAGGCCGAGTTTTTAGAACATGGCAAACACTTTGACAACGACACCGACACGAGAGATATATACCAAATAACCCTTACAAAGGGTGGGCGGTCTTATTCTTTCAAATACGGCCAGTCAGCGAACGCAAGCGGTGAATATAAGATAAACCTTAACCTTAAAAGAGAGGTTAACGGGTATACGGCATACCAAGGACTACGAGGACAAAAAGAATGCAGAAAGGCGAGAATGGCTTTTTCTTCATGGGGCAAGGATGTAGTAATAAAAAATAAGGATTTTTCCGAGCCTACGCCATACAGCGTCTTAGCGTGTATCACTAAGCACGACCCCGAAACCTTCGAGGACTTCTGCTCGAACTTTGGCTACGACACCGACAGCCGAAGCGCAGAGAAGACCTACAAGGCCGTATCAGATGAATATAAAAGCCTCCAAACCCTCTTTACCGAAGAAGAGCTTGAGGTAATGAGCGAGATTCAGTAAAGCCGAAACGGGCGCGAGCCCGTCTATCAAGGGTGGCTTCTTGATACCGATGATGGTAGGCCACAATATATCGGAACTGTTTGACCTTTAACCTTAAAAAAGAAAGGGACTGTTCAATGAAAATCACAAAAAAGCTATTTGGAAGTAAAGGTATCGACTTAGACGCAAATGGCGAGGTCGTAAGTAACGGACACTGGCTTATCAGTCTTAAAGAGGTAGACAACGCCGCTATATTCACGAGTGCTAAGGTTGCAAGGCAAGCCCTGAACCTCAAAGACACAACGACTGACCATGAGATAAACGAAAAGATGTTAGACGATATGCGTAAGCCACCTGAAGATGCCAAGGAGTTTAAGAGAACCGACCTTGTATATACAGGGGAGTGGGACACCGACCTTGCAGTCTATAAAAGCGAGGACGGCCTGTTTTTGTATATCAAGAGACTCTATGCCGATGCCTTTAAGCTCGACACCGTTTTAGCAAAGGATATGCACTCGACCTGTTTTGCACCGGACAGATGGTTTGTGGTGATGCCTACGCGCGTACATAAGGACATGACTGCTTGCCCGTGTTGCGACCATGAGACAGTAACAGAGGCCGAAGAAGAGGCCGTTTAACCCCAGACTGCAACAGAACTGTTCGGCAATAAGGCCGTAACCTGAAAGGAAAGGAGTAGATCGTGGAGAAACCAACAAAGAAGTGGGCGCGAGGCATGTTGACGGCAGTAGAAGCAACTATTAAGATGTATAAAGAAGGGAAAGAATCTAACGCCTTAAATTGCGCATTATGTGAAACAACTGAAGACGCGGAAGGATTTAAGAACTGTGATATTTGTCCGTGGGTAATATTCAAAAACCAAATATGCACAGGTCAAGAGCCCTTAATGTGGATAGTAGAGTATACCCGTTACGATGATGTCGATATCTCTAAGCGCCTCCCTCGTCTCTACGGTTGGTGTCGGAGGCTCAAGAACATCATTAATAGGTAATCTCAGCCGAAAGGAGCACCATGTACCACTTAGATATAGCGTTCAGAGTCGCTCTGCTTACCGTAGGGGTATATTTAATCGCCGAGACATACCACGGCATAGGTAAATATATAAAGGGGCGCAGAAAGCGTCCTGTGAATTCAAAGAAAGGAGGGTAATATGAGCAAACGAGAGAAGTGTCCGGCGTGTGACGCATACAAAAAGGTGACGTGTTGTCGCTGTGGCCATACTTGGCGGCCTACCAAGGACGACGTGCGCGTCTGCCCGGGCTGTCACAGCGCATACTGGGATACACCAAAGGAAGAGAAAAATAAGCCAACGTTTACTATGGATAAATAGTCTGCAACAGAACTGTTCGACCAATTCAAAAGGAAAGGACGACCAAATGAGAAACGGATTAACACACAAGCAAGAAAGTAATATACTTCTTATCAGGAACATTCACGATCTTAGCCAGGGACCGGAGGCTGACTGTAATCACGCATTAGGTAAGTGTTATACTTGTGCGGGGCCGGATGTTATAGGGTACAGGACAGCCGTAGACCGTAAGAGCTCGTTATTCATCGAGCAGTCGTACATAATGAAGTATTGTTTGCTATGTAGGGCTTCGGAGAATCTAAAGAATCTATAAAGGAACTGTTTGACAATAATAAAAGGGGCTCGGTAAGTTGCCGAGCCCCTTTTCCTTGATAATAGAGGAGGTGCATCCTCTTGACTGGCGTGTGAACCCCCATCCACGTAACCAGACAGTAAGGCTATAGTGTAGCAGAACTCTCCAATAAAGTCAATACCTACAATATAAAAGTTCTATTGAGCTCTGGCACGAAGATATGCGTTTCAGTCCGATATTCCCCGTCTACTTCTGCAAGCAAAGCGCCGTATCTTTTGCCCTCCACAATAACTTCGACGTACTTCCGGCCATCGTCGCTCGATCCTACCGCTTCGATTACGTCTATTTTATCAGGATGCAGCGCGTCCATCTTGCCTCCTGTCTGCGCTTGTCGCCCTTACCCATTAACCGCCTCCATCACAAAAACTATCGACCCACTCCTCAAGTCGCTTAACCTCTGCTTCAACTTCCGCTATATACGCCTTCATGTTACTTATGGTCTTGTTCACGGCTATTATTGTTTTAGAACTCAATGTGTCCATATCACTTCACCTCCATTAGTTTTAGTGCCGTCTGCGCCTCAGCCAAGACTTCAAGTAAATTCCTATTTGCCTCTACGTATTCCTGCCCAACTGTTGGACTTGGTACTTTAATAATACACTTATCGTGCGTCTCTGAATAACGTTCAACCGCCCCTGTTAGCTCTTTCAGCAACTCTTCGCACTTCACTGGCTCTGTCATGGTGTCCTCCTGTTAGTTAGCATCGTAGTCTCTACAATCTTTGCAGTAACAAATATCATCGTAGCCGTCGGGGTGTTCGTCCCAATCAAAGGTGTGCTCGTATCCCTTTTCCATATCGGCCTTATATTCTTCCAGTGTTCTCTCGCTCACTTCTCACCTTCCTTTCTTTTAACCACCAAATATTAGGTTCCCGATTCTTTCCTTCACGGCCTCATGGTCAGCAGCCCTATATTTTCCAAGTTCTTCAAGAGCATTGTGTATCACGTTGACCTCGTCGGCGTTGCCTCCGTTAACGGTTATCTCTTCAAAGATGTTTTGCAGTTCACTTATCGTCTTCATCCTCTCTCTCCTTCCTGATTAGGCCTTCTTCTTCCTTTTATATTCTTCTTGGCAAGCTGTCCAATCAAAAGGACACTTCTCGTTCTGACACCACACTTCCCCCCAACAACACATTGGCTTATTACTATCTTTTCCTATATCGGGAACATCGTCTATAGCCCTTAGTAAAAGAGTTCTACCTTGACGCTCTATGGTCTCAATTAATGCCACGGCATCTTCTACTGAAAGCTCGACAAAATGCTCATGCTCTTTCGCTATCTCTATTTGTTCCTTGAACTCTTCAATCCATTTCGACCCTAACAATTTCATTCCTTCTCCTCCTTTTCTATCAGGGGCTCTACGGCGTCCTTCTTGATTGTTGTGTAATATTTTTCATGGTTGAGGTTTATGTTAGCCCCTCTATCGACTCGCTCCGCTTGTCGTTCGGAATAATAAGGGCCAAGCCGTTTAATGGTATTACCTTGATCTCCGTAAGAAACAATCTCTACATACCAGCTCATCTCTCCACCTCCTCTAAGGTCTCGTGGTCTGAACATTTAGTTATAGGGTACAGACTCAAAAACTCCTTACGGCAAACAAAACATTGCTCGGCTTCTCTTATAAGTACTTTTATTTTCGATACATCAATTTTCATTATACACCTCCAAGCACTTTCCTATCTGCTCCCTGTAGTGGGCTTCCGCTAACTCTTGGCCGTGGGCGATGGAGGTGCAGGAATATTGTTGTTTAAAGCCATGACCACCTGGCCATACATACCACCAGTAAGTGAAACACATATCCTCACCGCCAAAGACTTGCCGACGTATCTTTGAGCTATCCGATTCCTTCTTCAGCACTATATATTCATTAACTGATGTTTTAGCTGTAAAATATTCTAAGTCTCCGCACTCTACCAAGTCCGTCCTCTCCTCCCACTCCAACGGCTTTATAGTGTGGAGGGTGGGGAAAGTAAGAGATAGCCACTCAGTAATACAGGGCTTACAATATGGATACCCGGCAGGCCCATCAATATACGCCTCATCACCACAATTATCACACGTCTTCTTATCCATCGTTGCCCTCCAGTTTTCTTATAAAATTAGGACACCCTTCTTTTTCCTCGTCCCACTCAGGGACTATCCAGTTATCCTTTAGCTTCGCCACGTCCCCGGTATAGCGTTGACAAATATGATGCGCAGGGCACATCGGGGAGCACATGTAAGCACCACCACACCTTTTCATATCGCAGTCCCTCCTATTTTAGGTTACATGAAAACTTGCTTGCAATGATTGCATCGCGCGGCTATGACCCTGCCGTCTGCTGCCATCTTCTTGTCGAGGTCGGGGTGCTTCCAGCTCGAAGGGGTCTTGCCCTCCGGCATGGGGTTCTTTTCCGTACATACGGGCTTCTCCGGCGCGGCTCCCGAGCTATCGCCCTCTTCGACATCTCTTCCCCACCAGTTCAGTATCACAGCGTAGTGACTGTTGTACGGATCCTTCTTCTTGTTTGCCGCTAAGTACCCACCCACCTTTTTTATATACTTCTCCAGATTGAACTTGCCAAGGCGCTTGAGTAGTTTATCGTGCTCTTCGTCCAGCAATTTGATGTTCTCGAACTCTCCGTATACCTTTTTCTCGGGCTTAGGCTCTTTTTCCTTAGCCTTGGTAGGGGCAAGCTCCTTTGGAGGCGTAGCAGGGCTCTCAGGGGCCTTGACGAGCAATTCAGGGGCAATCGTAGGTGGCAATACCGGCATTATGGCTGTCAGCACAGTTGCAAGAGTCTCGCGCTCATTATCCGTGAAGGTATGCTTAGACATCCAGTTCTGTATCTCGTTATGATAACACTCAAGAAACTCCCTGATTAAAGGCGTACCGTGTAAAGTTTTCAGTTGCTTGGCCGTACCCTGCAAGATTTTCTTCTTGTTACTGGCCTTGGCCTGGTAGTAGAGCATATTCTTTACCCATACTACGCTGCGATCTTCGTCATATAGGGCGTAGAACTTGCCGGAATCAATGGCGAGGGCATTTAGGCACTTAGTAACCTCTTTAGGTGTGAGACACGTTTCCTCGGCAATCAGAGACTTTGGAAGATAGTATATCCCTGAGTAGTGCGCGTGTCTATTCGTTATCAGGTAGCATAGGAAGCCTCGCGCCTGAAAGGATAGCCTCTTGAGCTCCGGGTCTATCCAGAAAGTTTCCTCTATGGTTTTGTAGGCCATTAGGTTTTACTCTCTGCCGTTTCAGGTTCAAGACGCAACCCTGTTAAAACCGAAGTCCCCGCAACGTTATTCTCGAACTTTTCGGCCACCAAGTATCTTTTGGGGGGCAACCCTCTTTCTTGTGCAGGGAAGTGACCACTGTAGCCAATATATTCCACTGCATCGCTGTGAAATAAAAGTTCTGCACGGGTAATAAGTATATTTTTAAGCATATCCCTGACAAGATCAGGATGCCTGACTATAAGCGCCTGCGATACCTCAAATATTCCTAATCGTCGAGCGTTTCTAATATCTTCCATGCTATACCTCCCTAATCTTATAGGCCATTAGTAAAAGACTCCTTTACCTTCTTGTATTCTTCTAAGGCTTTCCGATTCACTTATTTCCCTAATCGCCACATCGACACCGCCGGGCTCACCGACCAAAGCATATTTTTTAACAGCGTGTAGCTCTATAATCTGCTTATCATCTCCATAACAAAATCCAGAGAGCGCGTCCTTCACACCCTTAACTAAGTTGTCAACATCCGGCTTTTTGATATGGTGGATAACTTTCTTCGGCAAACTCTTAGGGCGTGGCATCCAGAAAACTAAAGTCATTTCAAGAGGCCCTTCAAGCAATGGTGCTTTGCCGAGCTTGCTCTTGGCTACCTTCAGGACATACTCTTTCCAGTCCTTCGACTTCTTAGGATCGTAGACCTTCGTAAAGTTACCCATTCTGGCGAAGCGTGGCCGACCCTGCGCTACCGGAGCGCCCTCAATGAAGAACTGTATGCTCATGCCTTATCCTCCGAGTCTATAACCCTGACCTCTTTACCTTCGGCCTCAAGTTCTTCTTTTAATGGAAAGCCACTATCGGCTTTCGTGTACCCGTAGATAGTCCACTCACCATCCTTTTTGTACTGCACCTCGTAGCGGTGCGACGGACATAGGCGGCAACAGTTAGTGTTGGACTTACATTGGTCGGTCACTTCGCCCCTCCCAGTTCCACCACGATCATCTTCTTCTTTGCGTCCCACTTAGCAGGGTAGCGCTTACCCTTTTGTATCTTGCCGCCGAGGTCCCTGACGAATACCTTGCAAGCAAACATACTGCTCTCCCTGTTGAACTTGTAGAACTTCGTAGCCTTACCGGTGCGCTTGACGATACTTATCCCGATACGATTATTCTTCTCGTCCACATGGTAAGTGGCATACACGGGGTCACGGGATGGCATCTGTTCACGAAGCGCCTTACTGACGAAGATATGTACTCCGTCATTCGTTACGCTTATCGCCTCGCCCATGCTCCGGCCGTGCGGTTTTTTGTATGTCTTGAAGCTCATAATCCAAGCCTTTCTCTCATGTCCTCACAACCGTTATAGGTGAGTTGTATCTCGTTGTTGTCGATTAGATTTTTGTAGAAAATTAACCTATCTAACTCTGCTTGAAGCTCGGTTTGGTCGGGATTAGTCCAGCCAGAGACCGACAAGTATAAACCGAAACATCCAAACATAAGTATTGCCAAAAAGAACCCGAAAATAACGCTATACACTTTCATACCTGCCTCCCTATCTGGTAAAGATACCCACCGCGCAGTATAGCGTCGAGTGGCCTACCTTTTTGCAGTCCGTATATTTGTACCCCTTCCACCATATCCCGCCTGCAAGAACAACCAGAACGAAAACTATGCAGGCTATCAGCTCTATCTTTGTCATGCCTACCTCCTTTTAAGTTTTGTCAGGATGGGAAGTTGGCGTCTCACCAGAGCTTCCGTACGGTAAATTTAACGAGGTGATCACTTCTTTAACCCCGGAGACGTTGGCCGTACCCTAATCATCCTAACTCTTGAAGCTGGGGGCTCTGACGAGCAACGAGGGGCAGGAGCTTGTCTTACGGGAATCGAACCCCGCCTACCCACTTTAACCATCTTCTCGTCAGACTATCATGTCACCCCAGCAAGTCCTTAGTCCTTCTTCTTGGCCGTGTCCTCTTCCTTCTGGAGCGCCTTGGCCTTCTTGAAGATATCCTCCTTGAACTTCTCAAGGAACATCTCGCCGTAAGGACTCTGCGGTATGTCATGGAAGTACTTATTGACCGTATCGACCTCGTTCGATGTTCTCGTGTCGCCGTATACTTTCTTTATGCTCGCGTTCATGTCTTCCTCCGTGTTTAGTTTTGATATTGTATAAGGCGTACCTTCGATGATAATATGGTCGCCGTCTTCGAGGAGATCGATCCTTTTATCTCCGACGATTCCTTCCTCACCAAGAAACTCTGCCGCTGAGATTATCTTGTAGTCTTCCCCTCTCCAATAGGATATATTGGAGCGTTGGGGTGGACTGCCAGGAACGATACAACTGCTTTCGCCCCAATCACCCCAAGTAAGAAGATCCCATATAATGCCAGCCTTTTCTGACACCCTATCCCATAGCTCTTGCGTAGGGCAATGGACGGCTATCTTCTCAGGATATTGTTGTTCAAGATAATTATGGAGCGCACCTACCTTATCTTGTCCACCCTCTTGATTATTTACCGCATAAATACATTCCATGCAATATCTAATGCAAGAACTCTCTATTGCCTTACAGTTGCCGGCCTCAAGAGTTTTTACTATGTCAGATTTTGTACCTTTAGCTGGCACTTTAAATCCTTCAAATAGTACAACTTTTGCCTCTATTTCTGCCTCGCTAAGTTCCACTCGTATCACCTCCTTTCGCTATTCTGTATTATTCTGCCGCTTCTTCGAGCTCACTCTTGCGCTGACTGATAAAGCCACTAATTATGTCCTTGTCGTCATTGGACATTGCGGTGATAATCTCTACCTTGTCGTACTCCCACTGCGTTATCTCTTCCTTGCTGTTGAGCTTATTTATCTCACCCATAAGCTCATCACGAGTAGAGCCGGCAGGGGTTTCGGGCTTGGCCTTAGCTTTCTTCTTAGGCTCAGGCTTTGGTGTTTCTTCCTCGACGACCTCAACGCTTTCGACCACTGGCTTTTCATCGAACCTACCTGTAACGGATTCGGCACTCGGACCTGAGTCCGTAGAGCCTATGTCGCTAACCTCTTCTGAGGCTTGCATGCCCATAAGTATCTCAGGGGCGTAGAGCCTACCGAAGAACGTAGCCGAGCGATATCTAAGCATCAGTTCCGGCATGGTCTTCCACTTACTGCCGTTCTTAGTAGACCAGCCTTCCTTCTCGGCCATATCTATAGATACCGGAGGACTCTCTAAGCGCTCTCCAGTCTCCTTCTCTATAGCCCACGCGATACAGGTCTTTGCCTTGCCTTCACCGGTAATCTTAAAACGCAATGGTGAGAACTTCTTTGTGCTATTCACGGCCGCAATGATGAACTGCGACGACCATGAGGGCTTACCGTGGACGATATACATATTCTGCATAACCGCCATCGGGCTTGCACCGAGCCTGTTTGCCATCTCCAAGGCTATCGAACAATCAGCTACGTTGCCCTTAAACTCTTTAGGCGTAAGGTTCGAGCTGGCAAGTATGCCCGCCTGTCGCTGTAATAGCTCGAATGATTCCTTAGTGCCGAAGCCAGCCAGCGCCCCTGAATCTCCTACGGGTACCAAGCTATCCTCTTTCTTCTCTTCTGGTGCTTCTGTGTTCTCTGTCATAGTGCTCTCTCCTTTTTAGGTTAATATCCTTAGTCCAGAATCTTCTTTATTTCTTTCACAGGCAACAGGCCGACGAGAAAACCGAGCATATCACTGGCAATCCTCGTACACTCTTTGCAACCGTGAAAGCGATGGAAGGGGTCTTCGATTTCCAAGTTATGTTGACCCTCTTGATGCTTAACCCATTCGACATAAGGCGTTTGCCTACAGTCATACGAACCCGTATGCTCTTTTACAGGGCAACCATCACAGACAGGTTCGGAATATCCGATACATAAAGAGCAGTTATCTACCCCTCTATCTAACGCCTTTACACTGCGTCTTATCTTCAACCACTTTCCGATTGAGCCTTTAAGAAGTTCTACGTCTTTTTTCTTCATACAACCTCCTTTTTAAGTTACCACCACTGTGGCTTATATAATGTCTCAAGCTCGCCACTCTTATACGGTGGGTAGAACCCACTCTTTTTGTAACCTTTATTCAGCTCCAGTAATTCCTTATACTCTTCGCGCCCATACTCAATAAGTTCCTCGTCCATCAGATACGTCCCTACCATGTACGGCGGTTCTTTTTCAATAGCGATAATTACGAAGGCATCATAGAGCCTGTTCTTGCCGACCTTGC
>JAGLOJ010000052.1 GCA_023139045.1 Candidatus Sabulitectum sp. | reverse complement strand
CGAATAGAGTGTACACGACATGTTTCGTAAACATAGTCTCTCCATTGTTCATTTCCCTGGGAATCGAATTTGAATACCTTTCCCCGCTCAAGAGTGCGTGAGCTGTCAGCCTGCAATGGGTCATAGTAACAATCATACCCGGAATAGATATAACCTCCATCCATTGTGTTGTTTATGGAAAACCCATAGGATACTGCCGGGATTCCGTGAGGGATTTCATAATACCAGAGCAGGTTACCCATCTCATCTGTATGGGCTATATTGACATCAAGAGCAGTAACGAAGGTAAATCCGTTATCCGTGGAAGAGAGGGTCATGTCGCCACGATCATGACGCATACCGAAATAATCGGGGTAGTTATTTGCTTCGTAAAGAATCTCACCGTCTTCAGGCGAAAGCCAGATCAATCGGGTTGTACTGCCGGAATAGCCAGCCACATAAACAACAAAATAGTTATCAATTTGAACTACTCTTCTACCTGAGTTACTGCAAGGGAGATCTAGAGTTGTTGTCCAGAGAGAGTTACCCTGAGAATCAGTTTTTATGATTATTGAGCTAGAGTAACCCGACCCAGAGGGCATTGGATACAATTCCCCACACACAGCAAACCCCCCATCTTCCAGAGGAAGCACACAGTAGCCGGTTTCATCAGAGTCGGGCAGATCATAGCACTTGCTCCATATCTGGTTGCCCTCTGAGTCTGTTTTCAGGAGCATTATTCCCTTTGTAGGGGCATCAGGTACTCGACATCTTCCAGTTGCGATGAAGGAGCCATCAGGTAACTCCTCCACCCAATATGTTACATCTGAAGAATATTCTTCAGGTTCTGTTGCCCAGAGCATATCACCAGTCTCCGAAAACCTGAATAAACTGTAAATAGGAGTTCCACCTCCAGGGCCACCCCAGCCAGCAACAATGAATCCACCATCAGATGTCTCATGAACATCGTAGAACTTTGCGTAATAGTTTTCATAGAAGTATTTCGTCCAAATTATAGCAGGAGTATCCATAGCTGCAAGCTGTGAACAGAGGAGGAACATCATTGGAATCATTATTTTTTTCATAATTACCTCCTACTCTGTAAGTTTAACCCAGCAGTTATTCCAGAAAAACACAGTTCCTGACAAAGCTTTCCTGCGGGGTTGAAAGTCTTATCAGGTAACATCCTGAAGATAAGTTTCCGGGAGTCCAGTCAAAAGAGTGTTCTCCTTCCTGAAAAGAGTCTTGTTCAAGAATCTCAATCAGTCTTCCGGAAAGATCATAAACAGACAGTTCAATGACAGAGGTCTGATCCAGATTGAATTGGATATTCAAGCTGGAAGAGAACGGGTTGGGTGAAGGAGCAGAAAGAGAAGAAACGATCTCTATCTGATTTTCATCTATTCCTGTCTCAGGTTCATAGCGGATAAGTGTGCCTATCCCACAACCTCCGCAGGCGATGTAACCACCTGATGAAAGTTGTCTGATTGACTGGACATCATGCGTCTCGTATACATAGTCTCGCCATTGCTCGATACCTTCTGAATCAAACTTAACAACCATTCCTGTTTGAATTCCCCACGGCGGTTCTTCACCAGGTGTGTTCTCTCCACCATAGATGTATCCGCCATCCATTGTATTGTTGATAGAGTAACCAAAAGGCTGTGACCAGTATGGTATTTCAAGATACCATAGGAGATTACCTGTTTCATCTGTATGAGCAATTTGGGGGAAGTATGATGTTACAAAGGTAAATCCTTCATCCGTGGAAGACACAGTCATGTCGCCGGAGAAAAATATTGATCCAAAAGATAGAGGGAAATCGCTGGCTTCATGAAGAATCTCACCGTCTTCAGGCGAAAGCCAGATCAATCGGGTTGTACCGCTGGAATAGCCAGATACATAAACAACAAGATAGTTATCAATTTGAACTACTCTTCTACCTGAGTTACTGCGAGGGAGATCTAGAGTTGTTGTCCAGAGAGAGTTACCTAGAGAATCAGTTTTTATGATTATTGAGCTAGAGTAACCCGACCCAGAGGGCATTGGATACAACTCCCCGCACACTGCAAACCCTCCGTCTTCCAGGGGAAGCACACAGTAGCCGGTTTCATCGGAATCAGGAAGATCAAAGCACTTGCTCCAGATCTGATTGCCCTCTGAGTCTGTTTTTAGGAGCAACATTCCCTGTGTTGGAGCATCAGGAATACCACATCCCCCTGCGGCAATAAATGAACCATCAGAGAGTTCCTCAACCCAGTAGCCCGATTGCCCGGTGTATCCATCACCTCCGGAAGTCCAGAGAAGGTCACCATCTGTTGAGAACCTGTAAATGCTTGTCTGGGAGGCTCCACCGCTCAGAGGTAGATGGGCTCCTGCCACAATAAAGCCACCATCAGATGTCTCATGAACATCGTAGAACTTTGCATAGCTGCTTTCATAGAAGTATTTCGTCCAAATTATTGCAGGTGTATCCATTGCCAAGGCTTGTTGTGAACAGAGGAGGAACATCATTGGAATCAATATCTTTTTCATAATTACCTCCTACTCTGTAAGTTTAACCCATCCGACTCTAATGTCAACAGGTTGGGGAACAGCAGGTGCTGCAGGTTTACCGGTTCTGAAGCTCAGCCAGAACTCTGAAGCTCTTTCACCACTCCAGCCCAGATTGTTTACTTCGCTCAGATCAAGAGGGCCATAAACCTTCCACCGGTCAGTTCCATTCCAGAGAGCACCTATCTCGCTTTCATTGCTGAGATTGGCTGTGTGGGTATTACCATGAGAATCAATCCACCAGAGATGAAGAACACAACCTGCTGTTGGTGTTGCATTACCGTTAGGATTCATGCAGACAGCAGCAAAACTGAGGTTCATGAAATCATCTGTGTCTATGGTGGAGTCTTCCGGGATTGTAAGACTGATATCACCTCTGAAGAGATTTCCACTGATAGATGTACTTAGAATTCCCTCAAACATTCCACTGACAGAGTCACTGAATGTGGATTCCCAGAGGCCTCCGGTTGCCTCAATGTCATCCGTGTGCCAGGCAGGTGATCCGGGATCGGTTGCTTCTCCCATGTCCCAGGGGTCATCCAGAACTGCTTTTGCATAATCTCTTGGAATAATCTGGAATACTACTCTTGTACTGTTGTCTGCTGTATCAGCTTCACCGATGAAGGTATCCGCCGCAATCTCAAGGATATGAATACCGATGTCATCTGAATCAGGCTGCCATGTGAATGTCACTGTCTGATCATCACACTCATGCCCTGAACTTGAAAGACCCGGGAAGGAGATTGTTTCACTGTCAAGAAGCTCATTGTTAGTGATGTCTGTAAGAGAGACATTGACATTTCTTACCTCGACTGTTCCCATATTGTAGAAGGTTGCATCGATATAGATCTCAGTTCCTGCGTGGAACTGGTAATCTTTTGTGAGGTGCATGTATGGTCCACTCTGAACGGCGGCTATGATATCAGGTTTTGTGATTCTTATATCTGCAGCAAGACTGCCGGAGAAGAACTGAACCAGCCTGCCCTGACCGGCATCAAGAGTATCAGTGAAGTGTCTGTATTCTGCTGCTTTCATGGTTGGTATCAGGAACCGTCTGCTGTGATCCAGTACCCTTGAGCAGTCCATTCCTGATGGCAGAGCATTATCGTAGAGCCTGATCTTAACCTGGTTTGTGGCATAGTAGCAGTTCCTGTTCATGTAAAAAGCATAGCCGTTGTCATCCCCGTCATTGAAGAGTTTTATCTCTGACACAAGAAGATCTGAAGGCATGGGGTTGAATGTTGAGCGAATATCAAGACTATCAGCATAGTCTTCCCACCAGTGAAGAGTTGTAAGCTCCGGCGCAATTGATGCTACCTGAGCGAATGTACCTCTCATGCTGTTCCATATCCTGCCGTATGCCACGAATTTCCACAGCATGTAGTCTTCAACAGATCGTTCACCTGTCGTGTCTGGTCTGTCCGGCAGGTCCCACAGAGGATCAAAGTCTCCGCAGAGACGGGAGGAATCCGTGAAGGGGGGATAAGAGTCCGGAGGAACTACATTGTAATCATCTCTCCATCTATCCGTGTAAACCCAGTCTTCATAGGGGGCATCGAAGGGCATGTTGTTCCGGTCCAGATAACCTGCTGTATAGGAAGTTCTGTTATCTGACTTGAGTGAGAAGTATGTCTTCATGCAGTATGGTATGAGGCCTCTGGCTCCTCTGATGAGACCCAGGTTGCAGTTCATCAGGAATTCCTGAGGAGTGGGAGTACGGTAGCCGTAGGAGCTATAGGCTAATATTGTATCCTGTGTTTGCGGATCAATTTCCCACATAACATCCCCGCCGCATTTGCCTATTGCCTGCGGGTAGTACAGGATCGGAATGTCTCGCTCCTGCTCAATGGCTACCTGCCTGACCGGTATGAATGTGGAATCCATCCCAAGCTCGAAATGAGCAAGAAGAAGGGTGTCCATCTCGGCGCTGACATGGTTCTGGTAGGTAAGATGTCGTCCCAGCCAATTAATCCCCACCTGCCTGAAGGGATAGAGATCAAATAGAAAGAGTTCCGGCCTGTTTTCTACCGGTACAACTGGTATCGGGTAGCTGTAGTCCTGGTATTCCATGTCAAGGTAGGCTCGTATTGATTTGCCCTGATTATTCAAATCCCCGTAGTTGGCAGAATGACCGGCCCAGGAAATTGTGTGAAAGAGTGCAAACACCGAGACTACTGTGTGAGCGGAATCTCCCTGCTCAACTTCATATTTAAGCCAGGAGAAGATTCCCTGAGGATCTATCTCTTCCAGTGTGGGGAGAGAATCAATTGGATCTCTTGCCTGAGTGTACATGTTGGGAATGTAGTCATCAACTTCGTAGTAACCGGGAATAGAGTCACGAATCATGTGAGCGTACTGCCTTTGCGGTCCTTCATCGAAGGTGTTGTAGAACCAGACCTGTTCTTCGTCTCCAAACAGGCTGTCCATTATTGCGACACATGCTTCCAGAGAATCCCGGATTTCAGGAGCAGAGAATTCAGCAATCAGTGTATCCTTCAGGAATGTAGTTGTGCCAACTGTAATTCCTTTCCACACCGGTCTGGCATACGCAGTTGGTGAAGAGAAAGCCTCTTCCGACATCCTTGCAACCCAGCCCCATGGCCAGTGTCCCCACCGCTGAATGGGAGCGGGGGATATGCAGAGGAATATTCCTGTCTGATTGGCTGGACCAATGTATTTGTTGTAGAAACTTGAAGCGGTTTGATCGCCGTCCTGCAGAGCGTCAAAGTAGTGCCAGGAGAGCATGCAGAAGACATCCAGATCAACTTCATCGAATTCAGGCCTTTCTGCAATGATCGGGATTGTGTTTGAGGGAGGGGAGCCTGCTAGAGAAAGTGCAGGAGAGAGAAGAACAGATAACAATATGAAAATATAACTAAACGAGAGGGGGGGGCGAAACATAGAAAACCTCCATTCTGATAAAGCACAACATCATGTGGTTACTGTATCCGCAATCAGGCTGCCATGTCAAGGCATGAGATTTAGTTAATGAGCTGACAAACAGCAGTGAGAGTCCTGTAAACTCATTCCCTTGCATGGAACCCTGCTACTTAGAGTAACCGTCATGAAGGTGGGTTTTTCAAGGCGAGTTGTTCCAGCCATCTCTTGTGCGGGAATTCCTTTGGAAAGCTGCACCGGAAGGCGGGGAAGATTATTCTTGCATTGACAGGGCATCGCAGTTTGGTGAAAAATGATGATTTACTTGATGAATGTTTTACCACTGATAATCATATAGGGGTGCCTGAAACATCTGCAAATTCGCATATTCCCGGTTCAACTGAGAACCGGGAGTATTTATGGATAAATTTACCGCAGGTATTGATATTGGATCCGTTGCGATAAAAGTAGCATTCCTTCAGGATAGAAGGATAGTTCGAAGCATCTACCACAGACACCAGGGCAAGCCCATGGATTCACTGCTAAGCCTCTTTAAAAAGCACCCTGAATTGGGCAGCACTCCGGTAGTTCTTACCGGTACAGGCTCATCAAGAATCGCAGAGTTCGCAGGAATTGAGACAGTGAATGAGGTTGTGGCACTTGCTGCTTCAGTTTCAGAGTATCTGGCTGATGCCGGTTCTGTGATTGAAATGGGCGGCCAGGATTCCAAGCTTCTTCTAATGCGCAGAGATGCCGCAGGGGAAGCAGTTATGGATGAGTTCTCCATGAATTCCATCTGTGCGGCCGGTACAGGATCATTCCTGGATCAGCAGGCCGGCAGACTTGGTCTTACCCCGGAGGAAATGGGAGATCTTGCCGTCACCTGTGATGCACCACCGAGAATTGCAGGTAGATGCAGTGTGTTCGCCAAGAGCGACATGATACATCTCCAGCAGGTTGGTGCAACCGTGGCAGAAATAGTAAGTGGTCTGTGTTTCGCCGTGGCAAGAAACTTCAGAAGTGTCATTGCTGCGGGAAGACGGTTCAGGTATCCTGTGGTATTTGTCGGTGGAGTAGCCGCAAACAGCGGTATGGTAAAAGCCTTTGAGAGTGTTCTGGAAGGTGAAGTTACTGTTCCGGAAAATTTCAGTGTTTTAACCGCAGCCGGTGCGGTACTCTCGAAAGAGCCAAAGTTACTCACAGCCAGGCAGATTCAGGAGCTTATCAGCTCAACCGGCAGCGGAATTGAGACCCTGCCTTCACTGAAGCCTTTTGCTCTTGAGAAGGCTGATTTTGCAGCCGCAGAAGAACTTCCAGCTGATGGTATCTACCTGGGAATTGATGTTGGCTCCATAAGCACCAACCTCGCTGCGGTATCTTCTGATGGAAAGGTTGTTGATCGACTCTATCTGAGAACCGCCGGAAAACCACTGGAAGCCGTCAAGAGCGGCCTGAGAAAAATGGGGCCACGGGTTTCATCTGTGCCGGTTCTCGGCGTGGGAGTCACAGGCAGCGGCAGGTACATGACAGGTGATTTTGTCGGTGCTGATGTTGTGCGGAATGAAATATCCGCACAGGCCAGAGCTGCGGTGGAAATAGACTCTGAAGTTGATACCATCTTTGAGATCGGTGGACAGGATTCAAAATACATTTCCATTCACAATGGCCGTGTTATTGATTTTGAGATGAACAAGGTCTGCGCTGCAGGAACGGGCTCCTTCCTTGAGGAACAGGCAGAAAAGCTTGGTGTAGAGATCGAGGATTTCGGTTCTATGGCCTTGTCTGCCGCTGATCCATGCAGGCTGGGCGAACGGTGTACAGTGTTTATGGAAAGCGATGTTGTTTCTCATCAGGCAGTCAGCACACCTGTTCAGCAGATAACTTCAGGTCTCTGTTATTCCATAGTAAGGAACTACCTTCACCGTGTTGTAGGTGAGAGGAAAATTGGCAAAAAGATTTTCTTTCAAGGGGGAACAGCCCATAATCAGGGGGTCGTGGCGGCTTTCAACTCTGTTCTGGGAGAGGGCAAGGAGGTAATTCTGCCTCCCCACCATGATGTTACCGGTGCCATTGGCGTTGCTCTCATGGCAAGAGACACGATGAAGGAGAATCAGCAATCCACCTTCAGAGGGTGGAGTCTTTCAGAGAACAGCTACACCCAGGATTCCTTCATCTGCAAAGCCTGCTCCAATGATTGTGAGATCCACAGGGTAATCCTGGCGGATGGAACAAAACTTCTTTATGGAGGCAGGTGTGAAAAGTATGAAACAGGTTCAATGCAGATCACGCCAGGCGGTGAGAATCTTTTCAAAGAGAGGGTAGATAATCTCTTTGAGCACTCAGGGGAAGAATCGGGCGACGGACCCATAGTGGGTATTGCAAGATCCTTGTGGTTCTGGGAGTTATTTCCATTCTTCGGTACATTCTTCAGGTCACTGGGATGCCGCGTTTTGGTCAGTGATGAATCAACATCAGCAACAGTTCACTCCGGTGTGGAGAGCGTTGCGGCGGAAACCTGTTTCCCCGTTAAAATTGCCCACGGTCATGTGTTGGAATTGCTTGACAAGGGTGTTGAAATTCTGTTCCTGCCTTCCATCTTAAGAAATAAACCACAGGGTGATTTCTCTGAATCATTCAATTGCCCCTACGTACAGGGTTCACCCTACATTCTGGATGCCGGACTTGTGTTGAACCAGATGAAGAATGTAAAAATTCTCAAGCCAATAGTTGATTTCTCTCTTCCCGGTGATAAATGGATGACTACTCTGATTGATACTGCCGTTGAACTTGGATTCAGCACAGGTGACGCTAAAAGGGCATTGGAGGCAGCGCAACTTGCCCAGACAAAATTCACAGAGGTTAACAGAGAAGTCGGTGCAAGGGCAATCAGTAATCTTAATGGTCGCAGGGGCTATGTTATTGTCAGCAGACCGTACAATGGCTCTGACCCGGTGGTGAACACCGATCTTCCGGCAAAACTCGCAAAGCTCGGCGGGGTGGTTATTCCACTTGATATGCTTCCCATGTCTATGGAAAGAGCCTCTGAAGGCTACGGGAACATGTACTGGCACTACGGCCAGAGGATACTTGCCGGTGCTATCACCATAAAGGAAAACAAAAATCTGCACGCAGTGTACCTCAGCAATTTCGGCTGTGGTCCGGATTCTTTTATAGAGCATTCCTTTAAAGAAATAATGGGTGAGAAGCCCTACCTTGCCATAGAGATAGATGAGCATGCCGCCGACGCAGGGGTGATTACCAGGTGTGAGGCATTCCTTGATGCCCTTGACGGTGCAGGAGTCACAGGTACTGCGGCATACCAGCCACCGGAGTACAAGAAGGAAGACATAGCGGGAAGAACTCTGTGGATACCCCTGATGAGTGAAGCAAGCTACCTTGCAGCGGCAGCAGTGAGGAACCGCGGACTGGATGCAAGGGTCATCCCTCCAACAACATCCGAAACGGTAGCCCTTGGCAGAACAGTAACAACAGGCAGAGAATGCTACCCCGCCATAATAACCGCAGGCAATATGCTTAAGATACTTGCGACGGATAAGGCGGAGAACACAGCTTTTTTCATGGCAACTGCATCAGGACCTTGCAGGTTCGGCAGATACTGTAACTTCCAGAGGCAGGTTCTGAAGAAGAAGGGGTACACCGGTGTTCCGGTGCTTACTGCAACTTCCAGTGATTCCTATTCAGATATTCCAGGTCTTGGCTCCAGGAAATTTCAGAGGGATATGCTTCAGAGTATGGCAGGTGCAGATATACTGAAGCGAGCTCTTATCAGGGTTCGTCCTTATGAAATAACACCGGGAAGTGCGGATAATCTTTTCAGCAGGTGGCTGAGTGTATTTGAGAAAGCACTGGAGGAGGGCAGTTCTCTTCCTGCTCAGGCGAAGAAAGCCGCTTTGGAATTCAAGAAATTCCCAACGAAAGATGTTCCGAGAAAACCTCTGGTTGCTGTTTTCGGCGAGATCTATGTGAGAAATGATGACTATGCCAATGACAACACAATCAGAAAGCTTGAAACCCTCGGGGCAGAAGTGATATACACTCCTCTTACCGAGTGGTTCGACTATGTGAATTACAGCTACATCGAAAAATCCAGGCAGAACAAAAAAATAGCCTCTGTGATCAAAGGCAAAGCCATAGGAATGGTGATTACAAAGGTTAAGAGAGCAGTGGAAAAACCATTTGACACCCTTCTTGAAGGTACACCCCACGTTTCCGCTTCACAGGTAATGGAGGCTTCCGCCCCGTACATGCCTGAAAACATCGGCGGAGAGGCTGTGCTCAGTATAGGGGCCCCAATTGCTCTTCTGGAACACGGCGGAATTGATGGCGCGGTCAACGTTTATCCATTCAACTGCCTTCCGGGTACAATTGTTTCTGCAATTTCAAGAAGAATAAAGCGTGATAAACCCGGGCTGCCATGGCTGAACCTTGCCTTTGACGGTCAGGAAGATACCGACAACACATCAAGATTTGAAGCCTTCATGGATCAGATCCACAGGCTCCATCGCGGTAAGACCGCCAAACAGAAAAGGAGAGAAAAATGAAGAATGAAATCAAGGGACTGATCTCTTTTCTGGAGAATTCCCCAACCGCCTCCCACTGCGTGCAGATATCTGCAGAGCTACTGAAGAAAGACGGATTCATTGAGGTATTCATGGGTGACGAATGGAGACTGAATAAAGGCGACAAGTGTTTTGTGATTGACTCAGCATCCACGCTGGCTGCATTCATTGTCGGTAACAAGCCTGCTGCAGATGCCGGTTTCAGGATTATAGGCACTCACACCGACGCGCCCGGCTTCAGGCTTAAACCGGAGCCCTATGCCTACACCGAAGGTCTCTCAACACTGGGTGTGGAGATTTATGGCGGTCCGACAGTTGCGACATGGTTTGACCGTGACCTGGGGCTTGCCGGCAGCGTATCCATCATGGAAAAAGACCGTCTTACAACAAAACTCTTCAGAATAAACAAACCTGTACTTAGATTTCCGTCACCTGCTATTCACCTCAACCGCACTGCCAACAAAGACGGCTTCAAGGCCAACGCAGAGGAGCAGCTGCTTCTCGTGTTCGGTGATGATGAGAATGATTACGAAACCCTGAAGGAAATGATCGCAAAAGCGGCGAATATCAGGTCAGAGCAGATGATTGATTTCTCAGGAGAGGTGTTTGACCTTCAACTACCGGCATTGAACGGTATTAAGGGAAATTACCTTATTGCGTCAGGCATCGACAATAAGGCCAGCACCCACGCTGCTGTTGCGGCAGTAACAACTGCTGAAACAGCTGACTCAACAGCAGTTGCTTTTCTGTTCGATAACGAGGAAATAGGCTCCAGAACCGTTAACGGAGCAGCTTCACCCTTTATGGAAAGGGTACTTGAACGCATCTCCGGCACCAGAGATGATTTTTTCAGAGCCTGCAGCCGCAGCATGAATGTAAGCGCCGACTGTGTTCATGCAATTCACCCGGGATGGGTGGCCAAACACAGCAAGCTTTCCAAACCCCAACTTAACAAAGGTCCTGCTATAAAAATGTCGGCAGGGGGCAGCTACGCTTCCACCGCCAGAACCTCGGCCTATTTCATGAAGTGTGCCGAACTTGCAGAAAGCCCAGTTCAGAAGTTTGTTTCCCGTGCAGACGGAAAAAGCGGCGGTACACTGGGACCCATCGCCGCCACCGGCACCGGTATTCCCACGGTGGATGTAGGCAACCCCATGCTCTCCATGCACTCAGCGAGGGAAATGGCTGGAACCGTTGACCACAAGAACATGATCAACTGCATGAAAGTTCATCTGGAGGGCCGCATAGCAATCTCCTGATCCTTCCTGACGGGCAAAAGGGGATGAATAACCAAAAAGAATTGACAGCAGAATAACAGGACAAGGGTCGCATATGCGACCCTTTTCTTTGCCGGTGGAAGCAGTTATGTTTACCTGTAAACGTTTCGTGAACCCATAAAAAGGAGAAGAAATGAAACTCAACTTACTGCTCCTGTTTGTCCTTACCGTGGCAGTTCTTGCCCAGGTACCCACATACGAAAATTACTGGTATGTGTATGCCGATGGTGCCAGGATCGATCTGCCCGTTGGACATGCCTCACCGCTTGTAACCGACTGGGACAATGACGGTGACAAAGATCTTCTTCTGGGAAGGTATTTAAACGGCAATATTATGCTCTATACCAACTCGGGAACCAACGATTCACCAATTCTCTCATACACTGGTCTTCTTCAGGCAGGTGGAGGGAACCTCTCCGTACCAAGCGGTTGATGCACCGGTTCTACAAATCCACAGGCTGTGGATTGGAATAACGATGGATATGATGACATTATCGTTGGAGACAGGAACGGTTTTGTAAACTTCTTCCAAAGAAATTCAAATGGGACACTTCAGTCCGGTGTAAAGCTGCAGAGTGCCGGTACCGACTTGGACGTTGGTGGCAATTCAGCCCCTGATTTTGTCGACTGGGACAATGACGGAGACCTGGACATGATTCTTGGCAGTGATTATTCGACACCAATCCGAATCTACATGAACACAGGTTCAGCTTCAGCTTATCAATTCAACGGATACACCAGTTTCACTGCCGGGGGCTCAACACCGAACCACTACCGTTCCATGCCCAGCATTTACGACATGAACGGTGACGGTCTTTTCGATGTGGTAATAGGAGCCTACAATAAAAAATTCCACTACTACGAGAACACCGGAACAGCTGGAAACCCGTCATTTGCCGCGGATAACCCGCTTGAGTATCAGAATGGTGGAGACATCTTCACGGATCACTCTGACTGCCGTCTGGACATAAACGACTGGAATGAAGACGGATACCCCGATCTGGTTACTGGTGACTATGACGACTATGTCTATCTTTTCATGGCCCATTCTGTATCAATAGGGGAGAGTTCATCTGGTGTCATTTCTCCTCCAGCACTTTCCCTGAACGAAAATCCAGTCAGCTCAAACCTGTCCGTCTCCATCAACCTGGGTGAAGCGGCAGCAGCAAGCTTTGCAATCTACACCATGGATGGAAGAGTGGCCCTGACATACACCACAGGAGCACTCAACCCCGGACACAACACGGTAACCATCCCCAGCAACCTGCCCAACGGTACATACATGCTGCACTGTACTGCTGGCAACAGAGAACTCACCGAAAGGTTTGTTATTGTAAGATAGATGCTGTTCAGAAAAAAGAAAGGGTCACGAAAGTGATCCTTTCTTTTTCGACAAAATCAGTTATAGAAATTTGTGACTGTTTCGTGAACCACGAAAGGAGAAAAATGAAGCTCGGTATGTTATTTCTGTTTGTTGTTGCAGTGGCAGTTTTTGCCCAGGCTCCAGACTACAGTACTTTTTTGTATGTGTACGCGGATGGTGCCCGTATTGATCTGCCAAACGGGTATGCTTCGCCCCTTGTAACCGACTGGGACAATGACGGCGATAAGGATCTTCTTATTGGAAGATTTGCCGGCGGCAACATAATGTTCTTTGCCAACTCAGGTACAAACGATTCACCAATTCTCTCATACACTGGTCTTCTTCAGGCAGGTGGAGGGAATCTCTCTGTGCCAAGCGGTTGATGCACCGGTGCTACAAATCCACAGGCTGTGGATTGGAACAACGACGGGTACGATGATATTCTTGTAGGCGACCGGAATGGCTACATCAACTTTTTTGAAAGAAATTCTAATGGTACTCTTCAGTCCGGTGTAAAACTCGTTAGTAATGGAACAGTTATCGATGTTGGTACCAGTTCAGCTCCCGACTTCGTAGACTGGGACAATGATGGAGATCTTGATATGATTGTTGGCAATGATCCTACGGCACCTGTCAGGGTCTACATGAACACTGGTACTGCTTCAGCTTACCAGTTTTCCGGGTACACCAGCTTCGTCGCTGGCGGATCCACACCCAGCATCCGCTATTCCATGCCTACTATTTTTGATATGAACGGTGACGGTCTGTTCGATGTGGTAATGGGAGCCAGCGATAAAAAATTCCACTACTACGAGAACACCGGAACGCTGGGAAATCCTTCATTTGCAGCAGACAGCCCACTGGAGTATCAGAGTGGTGGCCAGATGTATACAGAGTCCTACTGCAGCCGCCCTGAAGTTGCCCACTGGGATGAAGATGGGTTGCCAGACATAATAAGCGGTGCTGCGGGCAGCGATGATTATGTCTATTATTACATGGCACTCCCTGGTGTATCCACCGAGGAGAGTTCATATGGTATCATTGCTCCTTCAGCGCTTTTCCTGAGCGAGAATCCAGTCAGCTCAAACCTCTCCATCTCCATCAACCTGGGTGAAGCGTCAGCAGCAAGTTTTACAATCTACACCATGGATGGAAGAGTAGCCCTGCTCCATACTACAGGAGAACTCAACCCCGGACACAACACGGTAACCATCCCCAGCAACCTGCCCAATGGCACATACATGCTCTACTGCGCTGTGGGTAACAGAGAACTCACCGAAAGGTTTGTTGTTGTAAGGTAACTGAATAAATGCGATACGACAGAGGGGCGGCTGCGGCTGCCCCTTTCCTGTTAAGTTAAAGATATACAAGCGGATACGTGCAATTCAGCTACTTGATGTTGGATACATCCATTGAAAAATACTATGTTTACAGCAGGTAATTAAATCCTCTGTACACCCCCGCACAGCAGAGATCAATCTGTTGAGAGGAATTCAATATGATGGTTGTTGTCAATGTCATTCTGGCACTTGTCGCTGCTTTCCCGTTCGCTGACGAGGATTACGGATTGAAAATCGATTTGTGTTCTTCTGATCTCCAGGCCCGGGGCGCTCATTCATATGATGTTCTTCACTACGATGTATCCATAGAGCTTTTCGAAGATATTGAGGAACTTGAGGGCATTGTAAGTATTCATTTTCAGAGTGAAGAGAGTAGCCTTGATCTGATTGTGCTTTCAGTAGACTCTGTGGGGGATTCACAGGGTGTTCTTACATTCGACAGCAGGTGGACAGCTTTGTTACTGTAGATCTGTCAACATCATTGAATACCGGAGACACCTGGCCTGGAAAATCTTGGTGTTCCGTTAAACAGAACGGGAATCCCAGCATTCAACCAGCACACCATACAGGTGGGGAAGCTTCCCGTATTTATCGCCGGGGATGTGAATGGCAGAATTCCGCTTCTTGCCGAGGCTGCAGATGACGGCCACATTGCCGGATACAACAGCATCAGGAACAAGAACCACTGCTTCTGCCGAAGAACATTTATTGGTATTGTATTCACCCATCCCAATATCGCAGCAGTGGGAACGAAATATGCAGATCTTAACCTGGATGATATCGTTATTGGGGCAATGGACTACAAAGGTCAGTCCAGAGCCATTACTGCTTTGCAGAACCATGGTCTTCTCAGAGTTTATGCCGAGAAAAGCACAGGCAAACTGATCGGTGCTGAAATGGCAATCCCCGATGGAGAACATCTTGCGCAGGAATGCCGGGAGTAAAAGAGAAACCGGGGATTGATAAGGAATAAAAGGACTGCTCCGGCTTGCCACCACACAGAGATTCCCACCGGAGCAGTTTTCGTTCTATCATGTCACACCATGCAGCCACAGCATTCTACGGCATTTCTTTACGATCATCTGTGATGGACCCGGATAAAATACTTTTGATTGACATGCATGCTTAATGATGTGATATTGCATGCAGGAGGTTATCTATGCCAACACTTCAAGTAAGAGATTTGCCGGAAGATGTTTATGTCAGCCTGGTTATGCTTGCAGAAAAGGAAAGCCGCAGTATTGCTCAACAGACAATTTCACTTCTGAAAGATGCACTGGGATTACATGCTAACAATAAAATGAGAAGGAAAGCTTTACTGGCAAGGATTGCAACGAAGACCTTTCCTGACTCCACCATGGTTGATTCTGTTTCTCTTGTAAGGGAAGATAGAGACAGATGATAGCAGTTCTGGATGTTTCTGCCTCCATTGATGTTGTTCTGCACAAAGATTCCTGTAAAGAATTCTCTGAGGTAATAGAATTCTCTGAGGTAATAGAGAATGCGGATGTTGTTATTGCTCCGGAGATATACATCTCGGAAATAACCAATGTTGCCTGGAAATATCATAGGCTGGCGAATTATTCACATAAGCAATCATCTGATCTGGCAGAAACAGGAATTCTTATTATCGACAAGTATGTTTCTGTTGCTGATCTGTGGAAAGAAGCTTTACACGAAGCAATTCTCAATGACCATTCAGTTTATGATTTACTTTATCTGGTATGCGCCCGGAGAAGTGACGGTATTCTGTTGACAAGAGATAGAAAACTGATCCACCTCTGCGACGAACTACATGTTCAAACTTTGCAGCAAAGCGACTGATCGTCTCCAGCGCCCGGGCTCCCGCAACCAGGAACCCCGGTCTGGGAGTGTTCCTCTTCCTGCATAGGGGAGAGCCTGCTGATGGATATCCTTCCCCGGTTGAGTAAGATCAGTCCTCTGCAAATTGCATGAATGCACTGATTAGATCAATCAACAATCAATCATCCCGGAGAGTGGATATTGCCTGCATCAACAAGTAGCACTATAGTATTGAAGCAAAGCCTTTACAGAAAAGGTACTATTTCTGTCATGATCGGATATCGAGATAGGGATACTTGCATAAGATTGATTGCCAGACAGTTTCTTCTTGTTAGGGGGGAAAACGAATTATGGAAGGAATCTTACAGAAAGCTCCACGTCTGCTGATCTTCGCTGCCGTTCTCATCGTTTCTATCGTTACAGCACAACCTGTGATGCTTACCGATTCACTTTCTACAACCTCTGGGGAATTTGTTCCGGTTTCCGGGGGCAGAATCATCTTTATCAACTCCAGTGGAATACTCAGTTCCGTAAACATCAATGATCCTTTCAACACGATGTCTTTCTCTATGGGCTGGGTTCCTGAAGACAACGGCTGGGACGGTTCCGGTGAGATCAAGCTTTTAAGAAGCAGCCCTGATGGAAACTTGATATGCATAGCAGTTCAGGTGTCCATTCCCCGGAGCATTCTCAACTCAGCTCTTTCCATGCCGGAGCCAATTATCATTATTGTCTGCAGTTCCAGTGGTGAGGGTGGGGCACAGGTAGTGGGAGTAACAATTGATTCCGGTGAAGAGCTTTCTTTTGACTTCACTCAAGATTCCCGATTACTTTACGGCGCGGGGTTCCTTCCCTGTACTCCTGATCCCGAGGATTACTTTGCCCTGCAGTTAGGGGACGAAAGCAATTTACTCCCACTATTCGCTGTGGCTGATCTTGAAGAGGGCTCAAGGTTTGACGCCAGGGGGATAATCAATGACCATTTCATCAGCAACCCATGGTCTGACCTTATTGCTGCCGGCAATGCCCCCCTTACAACAATTGCGGATATGGCAATTTTCTCAGTTATTTTTGAGGACACCACAATTGCATCAGCAGTAATAGAGCAGTGGATTGAACCTGACGCGGGGCTGGCGCAAATTGATGAAACCCAGATCCTGAGACTTGCGGACGGAACAGTGTTTGAAAATCAGGGAGAACCATTCCTTATCCTCACCAGGATTTCCAGTGGCAATTACATATTCAGCAGAGACGGTGGAGAGAGCATCAACAGAGGAAGAATTCACTGGCCAACCTTTGAAGTGGAAGAAGCCACCGAGCTTACAGAGCTGATTGGGTACCTTTCACCGAGCAGCAAGGTCATAACTGTAAATACCGGCACCGGTATTGTTTTCAGAGCCGGCAGAGGTTTGTACTACTACGAGTTTCAGTGAATCAGGCATTCCAGATATATTTTCTTAAAAGATTTGGATGGAAATGCTCTGCGGAGTAATCAGTAACAATAATTAGCGAAGGCAATTTCCGTGTTTCGGAAAGGAACCCAAATCGAAGGCATTGACAGAGTGTATCCAATGGGCTACAATTAAGTCATGATTGAAATCCGTAAGACTGAGACTTATGAAAAATGGCTCAATTCATTGCGTGATATTCGAGCAAGGGCTCGAATTCTGGTGCGGATTGAGCGCCCGGCTATCGGGTGTATTACAAGAAGCACAATAGCGAGATAGTAATTTTACTGGCTGGTGGCGATCAAGACACACAGATCAAGGACATAAAAATAACCTTGCGACTTGCGAAGAACCTTTAGGAGCGTATCATGACAAAAACAATCACTTCCCGGTACGATGTGGCTGAGCACCTTCGTACCCCCGAGGAAATGGCTGCATATCTTGAGGCTTGCCTTGAGGACGCTAATGGGGATGCAGCTTTTATAGCAAAAGCCCTTGGTGATATCGCTCGTGCTAAAGGCATGTCTCAGGTAGCCCGTGATTCCGGTCTGTCTCGCGAAAGCCTTTACAAGGCTCTTTCCGGGGATAGAAATCCCGGATTTGATACGATCCTGAAGGTAGTAAAGGCGCTGGGCATAGAATTGCATGCCGAAGCTGCTCACGCAACTGAGTTAACCAGCCAGTGACAGGCGTTAGTTATGCTAAATAATAAAAGGATGATTGATACATCCTCCATGATTTAATTAATCAGTATCAGTCGGCTTCTATTCTTGCGGCAAGCAGAGTGAAATCATCGGCATAAGAGCTTGAGCCGTGGAAGATGCTGACTTCCTTTTCAATAAGTGTAAGAAGTTCATCAAGGGGCAGTTCCCTGTTCCGTGCTACAATGTGAGCAATCTGCTTCTCACCGAATTCTTCATCATTGCTTCGGATACACCATCCGTGTACATAAGGATCATGTCACCACTCCGAAGAGTCATCTCACCCTCTTCATACTGAGCGTCTTCAACAACTCCGAACAGCAGCCCACCCCTGGTCAACATTTTCTCATGGCCATCCTTTTCAATCAGAAACGGGGGATTGTGACCGGCATTCACATAACGCATATGTTTTGTCACAGGATCAATGCAGATCATGAAGAAGGTGATGAACATATTGGAAGGAGTATTTTCATAAACAAGCTTATTGATTCTTGCAGCAGATTCAGAAAGACTTGCACCCATTGCCTGGGCGGTTCGAAGTGAAGCCTGCAGGTTCGCCATGAGCAGAGCAGCGCCAACACCCTTGCCTGAAGCATCTCCTATTGAAAAAACAACTCGTCCGTCTTCAAGTGGAATGATGTCATAGTAATCTCCGGCAACATCCAGACAGAATCTTATCAGTGCAGACATCCCAAGACCGGGAACACTGGGGATCTTGCCGGGCAGAAGACCCTGCTGAATATTCCTGGCAACTTTGAGCTGTTCTTCAAGTTTTTCCTTCTCAAGTCTTTCACCGAGCAGTTCAAGATTCTCTGCAACAAGTGCCGTCTGTGTGGAAAAGCTCTCCAGAAGTTCAAGCTCTTCTGCGGTGAAATCTTCTCCATTGGTTTTACTGCTGATAACAAGGAAACTCAGCAACCCTGATGTTGTTACAAGGGGCAGGAGAATGGCACTCTTTCGCTCAATGAACCAGTCTCTCTGCTCAGGAGACAGCATGATCTTACCGCTTGCCATCATCTCATCAAAGAGCAGAGGATTATCCTTGGATTCCAGTCTGCGGACGAAAGCATCACCGGGGGAGAAGGGGGCCGGTTCATCGAGATCCACAGTGAAGAATTCCTTGCCGCTGACCCGGAGAACCGGATAAATTTTCTCGGCAGAGAGACCGTCCGCAAGCTTTTCCTCGAGTTCTTCCCAGAATCGGGCACTTTCAGTGCGGGTCATGCTTGTGGCAAGGAAGTCTTTCATCAATAATCTTGTGTCTGATCTGTCTTTGAAGACTCATGAAGAAGAATGCAAGCACAATACCAAGCACCAGAATGGGAGTCTGCGAACTGATCCCGATGTTCTCAAGAACAAATTCCCCAACTGCCCACAGGATGCCTGCAAATACAGCAAGCAGAAGGAAGTTTACGGCAAGGAATCTGGTGCCCCTTTTCAGACGCCCCTCAACCTGTAGCAGCCTGTATTTTCCAAAGGCATAGCCAAGAGATGCCGGGATGGTCAGAATGATCAGGAAGATAATGTTCGCAACAAGCATTCTTGTAACCGCTGGAAGGTTGGAGAAGCTTTTTCCGGAAAACTGCATGAATCACCCGAACAGTACATATATCAGCAGCCCGGGACCTGCTCCAAGCAGAACAAGTCTCCTCGAGTAGGGTAGGGTAGGGTAGGGTAGGGAGCTTCAACAAAATCATTCAGGTTTACTTCGTGAAACAAAGCATGCTCAGTTGAGTCATTGAAAACGAACAGGCTCCACATATCACTCATGCGCGAGAATTGATCAGCTTTTGTAAATTCACGCGCCATATACACTGCAGAAACCCACAACAAACACTGTAGCAATGATCATAAGGCAGTGGAGAGCTTAAACCTACCTCCGGTATGCTGATATACAACAGGCACCCGGTTTATGCAATTATCGGTAAAGCGAAAGGCTGATTCCAGGAGTCAACCGTGCATATCCGGATTCTCCGGGAACAGATCGTGAATACCGGGTTATAATAAAGCATGGGATAGAGCAGGTTCGAAAACGGTACAGCGTTAATGCAAGAATGGAAACGAAGGGAATAACATGAAACGGCTCTTTTTATCATTGATTCTGATACTTTCAGTTGCCTGCACAAATATTACCGGCATTGTTGCACCCGAGGATTTCAACAGGGAAGTAAAAGTTTTTGATGTAAGAATCTGGGCAACTGAATGCGTAACCGATACAAAACTTCTTCACGCGGGTAATGTGCTGGCTCAGTATCTGGACAATAATGGAGATGGAGAACCGGACAAAACGGCAGTTACTTCAGAGTTGTCCGCCCGCAACGCAACCATCATCATGTTCGGCACCCGGCAGGAGGCTGAAGCCTTCGATCTTGACAAGCTTCCATCAGACATTACCGCTGTTCAGTTCCTGTACAGCACTGAGACCAATTCGAGCTTCAAGCCCGACGGAGCCAACAGTTACTTTGACGGATCACTGCAGAAAGTACTTCATCTTATTACCACCCATGGCTATGCCAATGCCTGGTCCGATGTTTTCGGAGAGTGCCATGGCTCAAAGCTCTCTGTGGCCATGGATTCAGCCAGGGGAGGGTATTTCCCGGAAATACCAGCTCAATACCCCGAAGGAGCCTGGTACACGAACAATGATCAATCCTGTGATTACGAAGCTCAGGTAGCCCGGTACTTCTACTGGGCTTTAACATCAAGGCTGGGCGCCCAGGATTACCCCGGCAGGTTTGACGAAATAAAGAACGAATGGCAGTTGAATACCCCCGGACTTGTAACAGCAGAAGATCCACAGGTAACAGAAATTCTCAGCAACCCCGACTACGGCATCCCACAGATACTTCCCGACGGGAACTATCAGGGGTTTGAAATAAAGATCACCGATCTCGACTGCAGTACTTGAGGATAACCATAACCCTGCGGCGCAGGGCATAATTAAACAAATTCAACTGGCTACCGGTAGCTGATTACTGTGTAATTTTCCCGTGAATTGTCTGCATTGCACGATATTTTGATTTGGATTGTCTGCTACTCGATCTTAAAAATTCTCAATTTTGAGTGACAGGCAATCCAGAAGAAATCGCGATCGTTATGAAGCAGTGGTAGATTGTAGTCAATAGCCACTGATGCGATCATGCAGTCAATTGGTTTTCGAATAGTAGCGCCTTTTTTTCTTAGAGATCTGTAAAGCCTGGAACTTTGGAGGAATGTTTCCTTACTCACTGGCAGGTAAGCAAGTGCCTCAAAGAAATTCTTTGTTCTGAAGAAATCTCTGTCGAGTTTTATGCCCTGAAGTACTTCAGCTAGAATTACACCACATGTACATATCTCTTCATCATTACTGATCAGCTCTTCAAGAGCTTTCACATGTCCTCCTGAATTCCCACGGAAAAAATCAACCCAGACAGTTGTATCAACAAGAATCATAATACTCGCTCTTTACGCCAGACAGCCAGATCACCCTCCCAGTCTACTGACCCCTTCAGTTCCATTAACCGCCTCTGTCGGGCAATTCTGCGCAACTCCTGCAGAGCATAGTCAATCAGTGCCCGGCGTGTTTTGATTCCCGTTAACTCCTTGCACTCATCTACAAGTTCGTCATCAAGAACTATATTCGTTCTACTCATATTCTTCGCCTCCATTCATACACATAATAGTACACAATAGTGTGTATGGCAATATGCAATATTTTTCCTCCTTTTCCGTCTTCAGTGTTGAAGAGAGGGGAAACCGGAAATGACCAAAAGCGGGAAAACATCACTTGCAGAGTTCTGGGAGAGGAATCACCACAAGCTGGTGAATTTTGTCAGAGCAAAGCTTGAGGATGCTTCGCACATGGACAGTGAAGACATAGTACAGGATGTCATTCTCAGCCTCCTCGACCGTCCGGACATTACTGAACCGATAACCAATCTCACCGCCTATGTATTCCGTGCCCTTAAGAACAGGATCATAGACGAGTACAGAAAACCCAACCATCAAATTCAATCATTGGATGAACCCAACCACCAGGAACTCAGCCTGTATGACATCATTCCCGATCTCAAGTACGAACCCCGGAACTCCTATGCCCGGGAACAACTCAGGAACCAGATCTACACAGCCATCAGCAATCTGCCGCAAGAACAAAAACAGGTCATCATAGAAACAGAGTTCAACGAAGTATCGTTCAAAGAACTCGAAAAACAGTTAAATACCCCTATCGGTACTCTCCTGGCCAGGAAACACAGAGGACTGAAAAAAATAAAGAAGCAACTCAATCACATAAAGGAGGAACACAATGTTCTGTTCAACAGTTAAGGTGGGCAACCGGGAAATACACGGCAGCCCTGCGGCAAAGGTTTTCAAGGTAATGGGCTTCGTCCTGCTCGGGATCGTAGGCATCACTGCCCTGGCAATCACATTCGGCTTCATCGTCATGTGGCTCTGGAACGCCCTGATGCCTGATATCTTTAATCTTCCAGAAATTGGATACTGGCAGGCAGTTGGTCTGGCAGTTCTTTCTCATATCTTCTTCGGCAGCCACAACACATTCTCAAACAGGGGAAGCAGAAGAGAGAAGATACGCCGGAAGGTTAAGGGCATACATGCCCACGCAGAAGCAAATGGGAGATCTATTTCCTATGACAATGACTTTAACAGCAAGGGTGATGAAGGCAATTACATGCATACGAATAAGAACGGTCATGAATGCCACTATGATTCTTTCCGGGAGTTCTGGAACGACTACGGTCGCGACGCCTTTGACAAGTGGCTGAACCGTAATGAGCCAGAGGCAGCGGAAGAATCTCCCGAGACCGAGTAGATAAACAGAGGAAATACAGAAATACTGCCGGTCCAGTTTGGCCGGCAGTGACTGAAACGGAACTCAACTCGAAAGGAACAGGGTAGAGTGAGTAAAAGAGAAAACCGAGTATGCCCGGTTGAAAATACAGCTGGCCTTGATAATAAATTCAGAAGGCTGCTGCACAACCCCAGGAAAATACTGCTGCCATACATCCAGCAGGGAATGACAGCTCTTGATGTAGGATGTGGTCCGGGATTTTTTTCAATTGATATGGCGAAACTGGTTGGGAATAATGGTCGAGTAATTGCAGCAGATCTGCAGCAGGGGATGCTGGATAAGGTAGAAGCCAAGATCACTGGAACTGCGCTTGAAAATCGGATCATTCTGCACAAGTGCAGTGAAAACAGAATTGGTGTAACAGAAACGGTTGATTTTGTACTGCTCTTCTATATGGCTCATGAAGTTCAGAAGAAAAGTGAATTCTTTAAAGAAATCGAAGAAATACTGAACCCGGCGGGCAGGATTCTGATAGTAGAGCCGCCATTTCATGTTTCAAGATCAGCCTTTGAAGAAACAGTAAACACTGCTATTGCAGCAGGATTCACCCAGGCCGCTGGACCTCGAATACCCCTTAATAAAACAGTGATATTGAGAAAGAGCTGAAACCGGTATTGCTATTCGTTTCCAATGCAAGAGAGGTATGCAGGACTTTTGCAAGTGATCAAGATCAAGTAATAAAATATCTGGAAACAAGACGTATAGAGTAACAGGGTCTTTCCCTAATTTCAATATAGAGTGGCCGGATCTCAGATCGATCTCATCCCCACAGTACCAGGTTATAGCTGGAATTGTAGTTGACATGAAAGACCTTATAGATGTTCTTCCTGAGGTTCTCCTTAGAACCGGTGTCACATGGCTCCTTGATGTGATGATCATCCCACTTGGTATGCTCTTCCTCCTATACAAACTTGCTGTTCTCTTCACGGATTCCTTCCTTGGTTCCGCCAGGGCAGACAAACTTGAGAAGGCTGTAAGCAGAAGCCTGGAGAAGCATTTGAGGAAATGAGAAGATGAGTTTGATATTATCATCATGGGAGAATCAAACAATATCGGCGTTAACACTGCGGAGCTTCCCGCATGGATAGCTCGTACAGGATCAAGCTTCCAGGGCAGAACTGTTCCTGAGAAAACCGAGGAATGGTTTGGATACTGGGAGAGTGTAAGACCTTCACTTGACGGCTGCGGAGTTCGGGCAGCGAAATTGGATGATATTTGGTCGGATACGCTGTTTAGGGATATTTTGATGATATGGTGCAAATCCAGTTTCCTTATGTCCCTTATGTTGAATCGTTTTGGGAAGGAAAGGGGATAATATTCCGTGAGGTCTTGGATCGAAGAGCGGCAGGCCATTGAACAGTTCACTCGCAATCTCGACTCCAAGCTCTCCATTCTTGAAGCTTCGGAGTAGGAGCTAGAGCTGCCTTCAACCCGGATATAAGCACTGGACACCGCCGGTCTCTTGTTTTATCTTCTCTGCATGGAAAAACAAAACCTAATCAAACAGACGCTTTCGCAACCAGACAGTATCGAATATATCTGTATGT